>DXCU01000067.1 GCA_019115845.1 Candidatus Rubneribacter avistercoris
AGATGGCCCGCGGACGGCAACATGCCCGTCCCACAGCAACCGTTCCGTTTCAAGAGGGAGGAAACCACATGTCAGATCAGGGGAACACCGTGGAGCGCCCCGAGCGCTCCGGCCTGAGCCGCCGCGCCTTCGTGCTGGGGCTGGGCGCCTCGGCCGCCCTTGCCGCCGGGAGCAGCCTTGCCGCCTGCGCTCCGCAAACGAGCGCGGGAGCGAACGCAGGCTCCGGCTCCACCGCGAACAGCGCCGATGCAACCAGCGGCGCCGCGTCCGCAGACGCCCCCGACACCATCCAGGCCGCTGCCGAGAAGCCGGCCGACAAGCAGGAGACGAAGGACGCCGACCTCGTGGTGGTGGGCAGCGGCATCGCCGGCATGAGCGCGGCCGTGGAGGCCTCGCGCGCGGGCGCCAAGGTGATCGTGCTTGAGAAGCACGACGTCACCGGCGGCGACTCGTCCATCTGCTCCGGCAACTTCTACTGCTGCGGGTCGAAGAAGCAAGACGAGCTGGGCTACACCGACTACGGCACGCCCGAGGAGATCGCCCAGTTCTACTTCGACCAGTCCGACGGCGACGCCAACATGGACATCTGCCGCCTGGTGGCCGAAAACGGCGGCGCGGCCATGGACTGGCTCGTTGAGATGGGCTGCGACTTCGACAAGAAGCCCGAAGAGGGCGCCACCGACCGCTCCATGCTGTCCACCACCGGCGGCAAGGGGCTGGTGGACAACCTCATCGCCGAGGCCGAGAAGAACGGCGTCGAGCTTATGATGGAAACGCGCGCCGTCGAGGTGATCATGGACGGCGGGGCAGCCGCCGGCGTGAAGGCGCGCCAAGGCTCCACCGAGTACGTCATCAACGCGAAGGCCGTCATGCTGGCGTGCGGCGGCTTCGACGGGCAGGATTGGTCGAAGGAGCTCTACGCTCCCGGCGCGGTGGGCTGGCACACGTTCTCCAGCCCCAGCAACACCGGCGACGGCATTGAGCTGGCACGGCAGGCGGGCGCGATGGTGCTGCTCAAGGGCGGCTTGTCGCAGATCCACCTGGTGGGCCACGAGCCGTTGCCGCTCAACGACGAGCTGAGCTCGCTGCGCATGGTGAACACCGGCGTGTTCGTCACCGACCTGGGCTATCGTTGCGCGAACGAGTCTATGACCAGCCAGTTCGACTACTTCACGCCGTTCGTGCAAAGCGGGCGCAAGAAGTTCTTCATCATCTGCGACTCGCAGCTTCCCGAAAAGCGCCTGGAGCTTGTCAAGAAAGGCGTGGAGAAGGGCGTTGTGAACACGGCCGACACCATCGAGGCGCTGGCCGAGGAGGCGGGCCTGCCCAGCTACCCGCTCGTCAAAACCGTTGAGAAGTACAACGCCCTGTGCGAGGCTGGCGAGGACGCCGACTTCCACAAGAAGCCCGAGGACCTGCAGGCGCTGACGCAGGCCCCCTTCTACGCCATCCAGATCACGCCGAACACGAACGACTCGTTCGGCGCGCTTGCCATCAGCACGAAAGCCGAAGTGCTCGACGAGAACCGCCAGCCCGTGCCCGGCCTGTACGCCGGCGGCACCCTTGGCAACGCCGAGCTGTTCTACCTGCGTTACGCCGTGAGCGGCGCGTCGCTGTGCATGGGCACCGTCACCGGCCGCATCGCCGCGCAGTCGGCGCTCGAGTACGCCGGGCTGTAAGCCCTGAGTCGGGAGGCCCTGCGACGCGCCTTTCAGGCGCGCATCGGGGGCCTCCCCAGCCTCTACCCCCTCGCACCTTGATGCTTGCGCGCACTTTCCGTGAAATCACCGCCGGCACGGACCCCTCCGGAGGCGGCTTGGCGGGGGGCCGCTCGGTCCGCTGTTAAACCAGGATTGACATAGGCCTGGTCGGGCGCCGGGCAAAACCCTACCCGTCAGGCGGGGAGGGCCTTGCCCGGCGCCCGACCAGGGAAGGCCCGGCCCGAGATTCGGCAAACACCGGTTCGTGTCAATGGTGGTTTAACAGCGGACTGCGCCCCTCTGGACAAAACGGCCCCTGATCCACATCCTCGCATGAGGACAATCAAAAGCGCAAGCCGCCTGCCTGGGACGACGCGCGGCCTTCCCGCGCGTCCCTTCGCGAAGGCCCCGAATCGGGCCGATTTTGGCCGAGGCCATGTGGACCGGGGCCTGTTTTGTCCATGACTCTTTCGCTTTCCGTTGAACCGCCGGCGGCGCGGGCCGGCCCGGCCCGCCGCGCAGGGTCCCGCCGGGCGCAAGGCCCTCCGAGGCGCCCGACCAGAGGGGGTTCGGCTTGAATATCAGACGAGCATGAGCTTGTGTCAATCCTGGTTTAACAGCGGACCGCTCGGGAGTTGGTCACAAACGACGCCCTATGGCACGCACGGGGCCGATTTTCTGCCCTCCGCGCTCCTCGCGTTCGGAGTAACCCCAGGTCGCGGAGATCGCACAACCCGCCGGCGCACCGGATCGGCCCTCCGGAGTGCCATAGGGCGCGGTTTGTGACCAACTTGCGGGTAACCCTTCGCCGAACCGTTGCTGGCAGGGTTCGTGCCAACGCTGGCTTAACGGCGGAGCGGAAGCGGCCCTGTTGAACCGGGGCCGGCGAGGCCGGGCCGACCCGCCGGGCAAAGCCCCGCCGACGCTTCGGAAAGCCCTGCCTGTCGGTCGCCCGTCGGGCAGGGCTTTCCGAAGCGGCCGAATCGGGCATCGTTTCCGCATCGGGCGGGCTTGAGCTGGGCGCCGTCGATTTCGGCATCTCGACCACGCTGACGGCTGCGGGGCGCGCCGCACGCGCCCCGCGCCGAAACCGCAGAGCCGGCGAAGGCCGCCAGCCCACTTCCGCGCGAAACGGCTCCCCTACTTCGCCACCAGCACGGAAGCCTTCGAGCCGTGCAGGATCTTGTGGCTCACGCTGCCCAGGTACTCCTTCAGCCCGCTCAAACCCCGGCTTCCCACAACAACCAGGTCGTAATCGCGCTGATCGATCAACTTGAGGATCTCGGTTGCGGGGCTGGTGCCTGTCAGCAGCAGGGAGTCCACCCGGTCGGCCACCGCCTCGCCCATGCTCTGCGCCGCCTCAGTCAGAAGGTCCTCCCCATCGGAGATCATCATATCCAGAATGTCCCTGAAGCTGGCCATCTGGGCTTCGTCCAGAAGCGGGATGGGGACGACGTACACGATGTCCACATGGGCCGCAGGATTCGCTTCAGCCAGGCCGGCAGCCATGTCGAGCGCGCGCCGGGCGCCCTCGGATTCGTCGAACGCAACCAGCAGATTGTTCACAGCCATGGGTTGGCCCCCTTTCGGTTTCGGCGAGCGCCGGCGCGCCGCCGTTGTCCATGCAATCCAGTATAGGCCTTTCTGCGGGCGTCGTCCGCAGAAAGAGCCTGATGTTCCCGTTGCGAAGGGAACGGCACGACGCCAGGCGGCGCGCAGCCCCCCGCGTGCAACGGCCGGCCAACGCCCTCGTGACCGCTTCCGCAACAACCGCGAACGCCCGCGTCCCAACGCTTGCGCACGCCTACGATAGGCCGAAACGAAACAACGCGCCCCTGCGGTCCGACCGCAAGGTCGCGCGACAAGGGAAAGGACGGCCATGCAGCGATTCGATGCGGCGATCATAGGATTCGGGACGGCCGGGCGGGCATTGGGAGCGGCTTTGTCCGATGCCGGCCAAACGGTGGCCGTGGTGGAGCAATCCGATGCGATGTACGGAGGCGCCTGCGTCAACAACGCCTGCATTCCCACGAAGGCGCTCGTAGAGGCGGCGCGCCTGTCGGCGGCCGCAGGAGGTTCCATCGTCGCACGGGAAGAGCGCTACGCGGCCGCCGTGGACGGAATGGACCGGCTGAGAGCCTCCATCCGCAAGCGGAACCACCGATCCCTCGCCGACCGCGCGAACGTGGAGGTGATCATGGGGCGCGCGACGTTTTCCGGCGCCAGGCGCCTGACCGTCTCCGCCCCCGACGGCGTGCGCGAACTGGAAGCGAGCCGCTTGTTCGTGGACACGGGCTCGCTCCCCTCCCTGCCGCCCATCCCCGGCGCGAACAGCCCGCGCGTCCACGTGAGCAGCACGCTCATCAACGTCCGCACGCTGCCCCATCGGCTCGTCGTCATCGGCGGCGGCTTCGTCGGCCTCGAGTTCGCCTCGATGTACGCCGACTTCGGCGCGCAGGTGACCGTGCTGCAGCGCGGACCGGCCATCCTCAAGCACGAAGACCCCGACGCCGCCCAAGCCGTGCGCGACAGCCTGCAAAGCCGGGGCATCACCGTTTTGTGCAACGCCGACGTTGCGCGCATAGACGACGAGCAAAGCCAGGTCTTGGTGATCGCCCGCATCGACGGACACGAGACGCGGCTTCCCGCGCACGCCGTGCTGATCGCCGCCGGACGCACGCCCAACGTCGCAGGGCTTGGGCTGGAAACCGCCGGCATCCAGCTTGACGAGCACGGGGGCATCGCCGTGGACGAGCACCTGCGCACCACGGCCCCCGGCGTCTGGGCCATGGGGGACGCGACCGGAGGCCCCCAGTTCACCTACCTCGCCTACGACGATTTCCGCATAGTCGCCTCCGACGTGCTGGGAGACGGTTCGCGCACCACCCGAAACCGCGGAGCCGTGCCCCGCTGCACGTTCGTTCATCCGCCGTTCGCACGCATCGGCATGACCGAGGGGCAGGCGCGCGAAGCAGGCCATGCCGTTGAGGTCAGGACGCTTCCGGCCTCCGGCATATCGCAGGCGCGCATCTTGCAGGACGACACCGGCCTGATGAAGGCGGTGGTGGACAGGGAATCGGGCCTCCTTTTGGGAATGGACCTGTTCTGCGAGGACGCCCAAGAGCTGGTGAACACGGTGAAGATCGTCATGGACGCGCGCATACCCGTCGCGGCGCTTGGAGGCGCGGTGTTCTCGCATCCGTCGATGACCGAGGCGTTCAACAACCTGTTCTCCTGATCGGACGTGCGAGGGGCATTGCATTCCCCGGCACATCAGGCAAGCCCCAATCCGCGTCTTCAACCAAAATTTTATGCCATTGACATAGCTTTTTGTCCGGCCGAATATAGGCAAGCTGAAGAAAGAAGCCTGACGGGGGCATCCGGGCTGCAGCGGCGCACGTCGCAGCGCCCGTTCGCACCGACAGGCGCAAAGCCATTCGAAAGAACAGGAGAAACCATGGCAATCGAAGCGTACTGCATGAAGTGCAAGGAGAAGCGCGCGATGAAGGACCCCAAAGAGGGCACCACGAAAAACGGCAAGCCCATCACGAAGGGCACCTGCCCGGTGTGCGGCAGCACCATCTGCCGCATCGGCGCCGCGAAGTAGCGCGCAGCGAACAACGTCGAAATCCGTTTATCCACCGCCGGCTCCGTCCGCTTTGCAGGAAGCGGCCGGAGCCGGCGGCGCGAACCATCGAAAAGAGAGGCACCAATGGAAGCATCACCCTTGAAGAAATATGCCGCCGAGGCGTTCGGCACCTTCGTCCTCACATTGTTCGGCTGCGGCAGCGCCGCCATCGCCGGCGCCACCTTGGGCACGCTCGGCATCGCCATGGCGTTCGGGCTGTCGATTGTGGCCATGGCGTTCGTCATTGGAAACGTGTCGGGCTGCCACATCAACCCGGCCGTGTCCTTTGGGCTGTTTTTGGACAAGCGCCTGGACGGCAAGGACCTTATCGGGTACTGGATTGCCCAGTTCATTGGCGGTATTGTGGCTGCGGCCGTGCTCATGCTCATCATCAACATGAGCGATCTGGGCGGCGTTTTGGAAACGGGCCTTGGCTGCGACGGCTACGACGCCGCCTCTGCCGTGGGCCTGAGCATGGCGGGCGCCTTTATCGTTGAGGTTATTCTGACCTGCATCTTCGTTTTGTCGGTGCTGGGCTCCACGGCCGACGAGAAGACCGCTCCGTTCGCCGGCATCATCATCGGCCTGACGCTGGCTTTCGTCCACATCATGGGCATCCCCCTGACCGGCACCTCCGTCAACCCCGCCCGCAGCTTCGGCCCGGCGCTCATGATGGCCGCAAACGGCGACATGACCGCGCTGTCCCAGGTGTGGGTGTTCATCGTGGCCCCGCTGGTGGGCGCAGCCTGCGCCGCCGGCATCTGGATGGCGTTCAAAAAGAGGGAGTCTCGTTAACGGCGAGCCTTCTTGCCAGGGGCAGCATTTCGCCGTTGCGCGACTTGAGGAACACGATGCACAGCGGCACGGGCGCCGAATCCTTTTCCGCGAGCGGCCTCAAAACGCACTCCGGCGTCATGCGCCCCATGGCCGCCACGCCCACGGTGAGCAGAACGCCGTCTTCGTCGAAATGGCGCGGTACGTCGCTGAACGGCACATCGACGTACCGCAGGCCCGGCGCGCGTTTGCGGCACACATCGACGACGCTTTCGTTCGCATCGTCGAACCAGCTCGCCCGCGCAACGGGATACGGCGCCACCTCGGACAGAGAAACCGCGTCCTTGCCGGAAAGAGGATGTCCCGTCCGCATCATCACGCCCGGGGGCACCGTTCCTATGGACAGGCACGTCACGTCAAGGCACTCGATCCGGCCAACCGTGATCAACGCATCGAAACGGCCTTCGCGCAGCCCCGCAAGGCCCTCTTGCGCCACGGCAAGATCCACGACCGCCTCTATGCCAAGCTGATGCGCAATGACCAAGGCGACGTTTTTGCGCACCAGCTCGTTGCCCGCAAACGGCGGCGTGTTCAAAGCCAGACGGAGCTTCTCGTCGGCGTCGTCGTAGATGCGGTAGCGCCGCGCGAACAGGATCAAACCGTCGAACTTTCCCAGCACAGATGACGCGTGCCGATAGAACAAGCGGCCGAGCGGCGTCGGCCTCATGCCGCGGTTTTCGCGTATGAAAAGCCCCCCCCCCAGCTCTTTTTCAAGGTCGGCGATGGCCTTGGACACGGCTTGCACCGTTTTGCCCTCTTCCTTGGCGGCCGCCGACAGACTCCCCGAATCGTATACCAGAACAAAATATCTGATTTGTTTGATGTCCAATGCCCATCCCCGCCCTCACGTGCCAACACACCCCGGCCGACCGCACTGCCCAATCGGCCGCCATGGATTCTATTGCCCCGCTCCGAGCATTGGAGGCTCCCCCTTTTGCCTCAACTGTTATTTGAATGAGGAAGACGTCCGCCAAGCACGCGCCGGGGCGGGTGCCGGGCCGCAGGCGGGCGCGAAGCTGCGAAAGGGCGCGGGATGCAAGCGACTGCGGGACCGCGAACGAAAGCCGGGCCGCAGGCGGGCGCGGGTCCGCAAATGGCACGGAGCCGCAAGCGGACGCAGGGCGCCCTCCGTGAAGAAACGAGGCAGCACCGGCTCCGCTCGCCCCGTCATCTCCGTCCTCTGCTATCCTTTGGGTTTTCGAGAACGCCCTTGGAGGGCGCCAAGCATCGCACGGAAAGGAGGGCGCCTTGAGAACGCGCAAGCCAATCGCGCAGAACCGCGCGCGGCATGCCGGCACAGCCCGCATCGGCATGCCGCGCGCGCTTCTGTTCCACCGCTATGGCGTGCTGTGGACGACGTTCTTCCAAGCGCTCGGGTACGAGGTGGCGGTCAGCGACCCCACGGACAGGGCCGTGGTCGAGCGCGGCGACGCGCTGTCCAACGACGAGTGCTGCCTGGCCTCGAAGGCGTACCTGGGACACGTGGCGCCGCTTTTGGACGCAGGCGCGTGCGACGTCGTGTTCGTTCCCAGCATCGTCAGCGAGGGGCTGCACCGCGGGTTTTGCACGAAGTTCCAAGCGTTGCCGGACCTTGTGGCCAACACGTTCGCAGACAGCCGCGTCCGCGTGCTGTCGTGCCTGGTGAACGTTTGGGAGGAGAAGGCCGGCATGAAGGAGGCGCTGCTGTCCGCAGCATCGCAGCTAGGCGCGGGGACCCGCGAGGCGAAGCTCGCGTGGAAGAAGGCCGCGCACGCCCAGGAGCGGGCCGAGCGCGCCGCGCTGGAGCGGCAAGCGCGCACGCTGGCGGCCCTCGACCGCGCCCGGGAGGCGGCCCTTGGCAATGGAGCCGGCGGCGACGCGCCCCTTGGCATCCTGCTGGCCGCTCATCCCTACGTGGCGCACGACCCGCACCTGGGCGGCGCGCTCGTCGATCTGATCGAGGGCATGGGCGCCACCGTGCTGTTCGCCGACGAAACCGACCGCGAACGCGCGCTGCAAGCCAGCTTCGAGTTCTCCGAAACCATGCCGTGGACGGTCAACCGCGAGATCGTCGGCGCCATCATGCTGCTGCACGACCGCGTGGACGGCATCGTGCTGGTGAGCGCGTTCCCGTGCGGGCCGGACTCCATGACCGACGACGCCATCCTGCGCTGCATCCAGGGCAAGCCCATCCTCAACCTCACCGTGGACGCGCAAAGCGGCACCGCCGGGCTTGAAACGCGCGTGGAGAGCTTCGTGGACATCCTGCGTTACCAGAAGAAGGGAGGCTACGTCCATGAGCGAGACACCGCACACAGAAACGCCTGAAATTGCAGACGGCGACGCAGGTAAGCGAGCGGTGAATCCCACGGTCGGCCGCGCATTCGGTCGATATCTCGAGCGCAATCGCGTGAACCCCCTGCGAACCGACGACAGCCCGGGCATCGCCGACGGGGCGCGCGGGGCGCGCGTGGTGCTGGGAGGCGGCGGACGCGGCCCGTTCAGGCTGCGCCCGCTGCTGCCGAAGAGGCCCCGGCCGCGCACGCGCGAACGCCACGCCCGCACGCGCGTGGCGTTCTTCCGCTACAGCTACTACGACATCGCGTTCAAGTTCTTCGTGGAGCACGTGTTGGACGCCGACTTCGTGGCGCTGCCCAAGGCCACGCGGCGCACGGCGGAGCTGGGATCGCGCCATTCCAGCGACATGGTGTGCGCGCCTTTCAAGCACATCCTGGGCGACTACATCGAGGCGCTCGAGCTGGGCGCGGACGTGCTCGTGCAGTTCGCAGGGCCGTGCCGTTTGGGCTACTACGGAGAGCTGCAGGAGTCCATCCTGCGTGATCTGGGATACGAGTTCGACATGCTGAACTTCGCCACGGTGACGGGAAAGCCGCTCACCGAGTACGTGACCATCTGCAAGAAGAAGGTGAACCCCAACGTGTCGGTGCCGCGCGGCGTGCGCAACATGCTGGCCGTGTTCAAGATGATCGAGTGCTTGGACGAGGCGAACGACCTGTACCTGGCCAACGCCGGGTTCGAGGTGGAACCCGGCTCGTTCGACCGCGCGCGGGAAGCGTACTTCGCCGACATGCGCGAGGCAACCTGCGAGCGCGACATAACCGAGGCGCAGCGCCGGGGCCTCGACGCGCTGCGGTCGCTGCCGGTGCGCCGGCCCGCGCGCCCGGTGCGCGTGGGCATTGTGGGCGAGTACTTCACGGCAGCCGATCCGGCCAGCAACCTGGATTTGGAGCGCAAGCTGCTGGCGATGGGCGTGGAGGTGCACCGCTCGCTCACCATGACGAACCGCAACCTGCGCTACAACGAGAAGAACCTGCGCGCGAGCATCGCCGACTACGTGACCTACGACATGGGACCCACCTCCAGCCTCACCATAGCCTCCGCGCTGCGCTACGCGCAGGAGGGCTTCGACGGCGTGGTGCACGTGAAGTCGTCGGGCTGCACGCCGGAGGTGGACTGCGTGCCGGTGCTGCAGCGCATCGGCCGCGACACCGGCATGCCCCTGCTCTATTTGAGCTACGACTCGCAGACCAGCGACACCGGCCTGGACACGCGCCTCGAGGCGTTCTACGACATGCTGGCCATGAAGAAGGAGAACATGCGATGACGGAGCAGACGGAGTGCTATCTGGGAATCGATATAGGGTCCATCTCCACGAAGGGCGTGATCATCGACGGCGCGCGGCGCATCATCGCGCGCACGTACCTGTGGACCGAGGGCAACCCGGCCGATGCCGCGCGCCGCGTGGTGGCCGACCTAGGCTCGCAAGTCGATCGCGACGCCGTGCGCGTGCGCGCCGTGGGCACCACCGGCAGCGCGCGTCGGCTTGTGGGCGCCATGTGCGGCGCGGCCGTGGTGAAAAACGAGATCACGGCGCATGCGGTGGGCACCACCTTCCTGCACCCCGACGTGCGCACCATCCTGGAGATAGGCGGGCAGGACTCAAAGATCATCTGCGTGGAGAACGGCATTGCCGTGGACTACGCCATGAACACGCTGTGCGCCGCCGGCACGGGCGCGTTTTTGTCGAGCCAGGCGCACCGTTTAGGCGTGGAGGTGGAGGAGTTCGGCGAGATCGCGCTCACGTCGAAGAAGCCGGCGAACATCGCGGCGCGCTGCACCGTGTTCGCCGAGAGCGACCTTGTGCACAAGATCCAGGTGGGTTACGCGCGCGAGGACATCATCGCGGGCCTGTGCCGCGCGGTTGCCACCAACTACCTCAACAACGTAGGCAAAGGCAAGCAGATCGTGGCGCCGGTGGTGTTCCAGGGCGGTGTGAGCAAAAACGCCGGCGTGGTGCGCGCCTTCGAGGACGAGCTGGGAATGGAGGTGCTCGTGGACGCCGACGGGCACCTCATGGGCGCGTTCGGCGTGGCGCTTCTGGCCGCCGAGGCCGCACCGCGCGCGGTCGCGGGGGCGAGTGCGGTCGGCACGGCGACGGGCACCGGAGCGGGAAGCGCGGATGCGACGGGCAACGCGGCGGCGGACGACGAGCCGTTCGACTTCGACGCGCTGCGCGACTTCGAGTTCGCCACGCGCGAGGTGGAGTGCCAAAAGTGCGCGAACCGCTGCGAGATCATCTGCGTCTACCGCGACGGCGCCATCATCGACTCCTGGGGCAACCGCTGCGAGAAGGGCGCCGTGAAGACGACGGCGTGAGGCCGACCGCCGCGCTGGCGAGCCGGCTGGCCAGCTTCAGCCTCTCTGTCAAAGAGAGAGTTCGGCCCGAAGTGGCACGAATCGCATCTTGTGCATAGGTTTTACCGATCGAAGCGGACGCGCTGCGCTTCCCCGTCGGCAAAACACCAGGTCGCGAATCCTCAGCGCGGGCTTCCGCCTCCTGAATCTATGCACAGAACGCGTTTTCTGCCATTTCGGCACGCTCTCCCTGTTAGACATGAGCCCCTGTTGGCCAATGTTCGAGCAGAGCTTCCCCTGATCGGGCGCTTCGGAAAGCCCCGCCCGCCCGTCGGGAAAGCTTTCCGAAGCGCCGGCGGGCCGGCCCGGCCTCTGTCGACCCCGGTTCAACAGAGGCGCTCCCGCATCAACAGAGAGGTCTTCGGCGCCGCGCGCTCACGGCTCCATGGGGTCGCGCGCAAGGCCCAGATCGCGCTCGGCTGTGCGAAGCCACTCCCCAGGGGTTGCGACCGGGATGAGCGACCGGGCGAAAGCCGCCGGATCCCGCGTCACCAGATAGTCGGCCTTCGCCTTCCCGGCGCACAGGGAGACAAGGCACTTCTCGTAGTCGTCCCATTCCAAACGAGCGGCGCGAACGGCTTCCCCGGCGCTCAAGCCGACCGGGGTCAGCGCCTCGCTCGTCTTCGCCATCGCCCGCTGGATGCGGACGGGGTCCGCATGGCGCCTCAGCACGCGAAACGCCTCCTGCAAAGAGAACGTCGGCACCCACAGCCTGACGTCGCCAAGGTAGCCGGCGACGACGATGCGCCGCGCATCCTCGAAAAACGGCTCCCTGCGGCCCACGTAGTCTATGTACACGTCGGTATCAAGCAGAAGGTTCACGGTCATCGACCTCCCCGTCTTTCGACCAATCCACAACCAGCGTGCTCTCCCGCAAAAAGGCATGGACGTCCTTGGCGCGGGCGCGAACCTCATCGCGAGCCTGCGGCAGCTCCCTTCGGTCTATCAGGTAGTCAAACGCGCTGTTCACAAGATCCGTCGTCGTGTTCCCCAGCTCGGCGAGGATCTGCGATCCCGCCTCCTTCTTGGCCGTTGGCACGCGCGCGGTCACCAGTGTGCTCTCCATGCCGTCGCTCCTATCTTCGGTGCTTTGCGCTGCAATGCATGATGCGGCAAACCGGTGCGGGACGCAAGGGGAGTCTCCGGCAGCAGGAAAGCAGGGGATGCGAAGGAGGACCCCCGGCGAAAAACCGACGAGGGGACAAGAGAGGACCCCGGTGGCAAAAAAAGCCCCGCGGCGCGCGGACGCGGGATGCGAGGGAGAGCCTCGGCGGCACGCCGGCGCAGAGCGCGGGGGCCTTCGGCGCCGCGCTGGCCCGACATGCGCAGCGCGACCATCGGGCAGATGGCATGCGCAGCGCGCCCGCCGGGCATCTGCCCGGCGGGCGCTGAAAACTCTCCGACGGGCCGGAACCCAAGACCCGCCGCTCCTTCGAGCCGCTACTTTTGCACCGGGGCGGCGTCAAGCACCAGATTGTCGAAGTCGAGGGGCTCTTCCACCGTGCACTCGTAGTTGCCCTCGCGGTTGATGTCGATGAGCACGTGGCTGCGGTCGCGCAGCTGGCCCTCGATCATCTTCTGCGCCACGCGGTCCACAATCTCGCGCTGGATGAGGCGCTTCAAGGGACGCGCGCCGTAGACGGGATCGTAGCCGTCGATGGACAGGTGCTCCATGGCCGCCGGCGTCACGTCCAGCGTGATGCGGCGGTCGGCCAAGCGGTCGCGCACGTCGTTGAGCTGCAGCTCCACAATGGGCTCCATGGCCGCGATGGACAGCGCGTTGAACGTGATGATGTCGTCGATGCGGTTTAGGAACTCGGGGCGGAACGTGGAGCGCAGCGCGTCGTTCACCTGCTGCTGCAGCTCGGCCAGGCGCTTCGCCGTGCTGGCGATGTCGCCCTTCATCATGTCCTCCACCATTTGGCCCATGCTCTCGCCGCCTGTCTCCTGGTTGGAGAACTCGCGGATGGACTGGCTGCCCACGTTGCTGGTCATGATGATGATGGCGTTCTTGAAGCTGACCACGCGGCCCTGGCCGTCGGTCAAACGCCCGTCGTCGAGCACCTGCAGAAGCACGTTGAACACGTCCGGATGCGCTTTTTCTATCTCGTCCAGCAGCACCACGCTGTAGGGCTTGCGGCGCACGGCCTCGGTCAGCTGGCCGCCCTCGTCATAGCCCACGTACCCCGGAGGCGCACCGATCAGGCGCTGCACGGAAAACTTCTCCATGTACTCGGACATGTCGATGCGCACCATGGCCTTCTCGCTGTCGAACAGGTACTCCGCCAGCGCTTTGGCAAGCTCGGTTTTGCCCACGCCCGTGGGGCCGAGGAACAGGAAGCTGCCGATGGGTTGGTTGGGGTCGGAAAGCCCCGCGCGGTTGCGGCGGATGGCGCCGGCCACCGCGGCCACGGCCTCGTCCTGGCCCACCACGCGCTCGTGCAGCTTGTCCTCCAAGTCCACCAGCTTGGCCATCTCGCCCTGCATCATCTTCTGCACGGGGATGCCCGTCCACGTGGACACCACCTCGGCTATCTCGTCTTCCGACACCTCCTCTTTGAGAATGGCGCCGTCTTGCTGCTTGACGTTGAGCGCCTCCTCGGCGGCGTGCAGCCGCTGCTGCAGCTCGGGGATGCGGGCGTAGCGGATTTCGGACGCCTTCACCAGGTCGCCCTCGCGCGTGGCGCGCTCCTCCTCCAGCTGGGCCCCTTCAAGCTCGCTTTTGAGGTTCTGCACGTTCTCGATGGCGTCCTTCTCGTTTTGCCACTCGGCCTTCTGCTTGTCCAGCGCCTCGCGGGCGGCGGCGATGTCGCGGCGCAGCGCTTCCAGGCGCTCCTGGGACGCCTCGTCGCTTTCCTTCATGAGCGCCTGCTCCTCGATCTGCATCTGCGTGAGCTTGCGCTCGGCCGCATCCACCTCCTCGGGCATGGAGTCGATCTCTATGCGCAGGCGGCTGGCGGCCTCGTCCATGAGGTCGATGGCCTTGTCGGGCAGGAAGCGGTCGGAGATGTAGCGGTTCGACAGCTCCGCCGCGGCCACGATGGCGGCGTCGGTGATGCGCACGCCGTGATGGATCTCGTACTTCTCCTTCAGGCCGCGCAAAATGGCGATGGTGTCCTCCACCGTGGGCTCTGTGACCAGCACCGGCTGGAAGCGGCGCTCCAGAGCAGCGTCCTTTTCGATGTACTTGCGGTACTCGTCGAGCGTGGTGGCGCCGATGGCGTGCAGCTCGCCGCGCGCGAGGGCCGGTTTGAGCATGTTGCCCGCGTCCATGGAGCTGTCGCCGGTGGAGCCGGCGCCCACAATGGTGTGCAGCTCGTCGATGAACAGGATGATCTGCCCCTCGCTCTGCTTCACCTCACGCAGCACCGCCTTCAAGCGGTCCTCGAACTCGCCGCGGTACTTCGCGCCGGCCAGCATGGAGCTTAAATCGAGCGTGATGATGTCGCGGTCGCGCAGGCTGGAGGGCACGTCACCCGCCACGATACGCTGGGCCAGGCCCTCCACGATGGCCGTTTTGCCGGTGCCCGGCTCGCCGATGAGCACGGGGTTGTTCTTCGTGCGGCGTGAAAGCACCTGGACGGTGCGGCGGATTTCCTCCGAACGGCCGATCACCGGGTCAAGCTTGCCCTCGCGGGCCTGCTGGGTGAGGTTTTGGCCGTACTGCTCCAGCGCCTCGAACTGCGCCTTGTTCTGCGGGTCGGTGACGCGCGTGTCGCCGCGCAGCTCGTCGTAGGCCGCCTCGATGGTCTTGCGCGTCACGCCCGCGCCGTTGAGGATCTTCCCCGGCGCGCCCTTGTCCTCGGAAAGCGCTATGAGCAAGTGCTCGCTTGTGGCGTAGCTGTCGCCCAGCTTCTCGGCCGTCTTCACGGCGGCGTCGATGAGGTTCATGAGCGCGGGGCCGGGGGCGCCCGTCATCATCATGGAGTTGCCGCTCACCTTCGGCATGCGCCCGATCTCCGCGTCCACGTTGGCCAGCAGCTGCGCCGGGTCGGCGCCGATGCGCTTGATGATGGCCGACAGGTTGTTCTCCTTCGACTGCAGCAGCGCTTTCAGCATATGGATGGGCTCTGCCTGCGAAGCCTCGTTTTCCGAGGCGATGACGATGGTCTGCTGCAACGCCTCCTGCGCAGTCAGGGCCAGTTTGCTCAGATTGCCCATGTTCATGGTTGTTCCTCCTTCGCATGACCTCAAAAGTCATGAAATGTTTCACGTGAAACACGCGTGCGTTGCGCAGCGCGTTGCCGTGTGCGCCACCCGCCCGCATCGTCCGTACCGCCCGTGTGCCCGCCGCGCTGCGCGCCCAAACTTCACGGCAGCCGCAGAAACGACGGCGGCATATCCGACACGCGCACGAGCGAGTTCACGCTCTCGCGCGTTTCCAGCTCGTGCACGCGATCGGCCAGGCGGCGCACCCGCTTGTGCAGATCGTCCAGCTCGGCGTCGCGTTCGTCCAGCCGCCCCTGCAAGTCCAGGATGCGGATGACGCCGGCCAGGTTGATGCCCTCGCTCGTCAGCTCGTTGATAAGCTCCAAACGCTCGATGTCGGCCTGCGAGTACATGCGGGTGTTGCCGCTGGTGCGCTGGGGGGACACCAGGCCCTTCTGCTCGTAGGTGCGCAGGGTCTGGGGATGCACGCCCGCCAGCTGCGCCGCCACGCTGATCATGTACAGCGGGCGGTTCCGGTCCGCGCGATCGCTCATCGCTCCCAACTCCTCACGTTCTCGTCGGTTGCGGCCAGGTAATCCTCCATGGCCTTTCTCTGGCCGTCGTTCATCTGCTTGGGCACGACCACCTTGACGGTGATCCTCAAATCGCCCGAACCTTCGCCCTTCACCTTGGGCGCTCCTTTCCCGCGCACGGTCAGCACGGTGCCGTCCTGGGTGCCGACGGGCACCTTGACGCGGACCTTCGTGCCGTCCGGGGCGGGCACGACCACGCTCGCGCCCAGCGCGGCCTCGGCCACGCTCACGGGCACGTCCATGAGCACGTCGGCGCCCTTGCGGCGGTAGTGCGGATGCTCCTCCACCTTCGTGGTGATCAGAAGGTCGCCCGCCGCGCCGCCGTTGTCGCCCGGACCGCCCTTGCCCTTGAAGCGCAAACGTCCGCCGTCAACGGCGCCGGCCGGAATCTTCACCGTCAGCGTCTCCGATTCGCCGCGCCCGGGCACGCGCACGGTCACGCGCTTCTCGGCGCCCTTGAACGCCTCGTCGAAGGTCACGTTCAGGGTCACGTTCATGTCCTGCCCCTTGCGGGGACGGGGCTGACGCGCCCCTCCGAAGCCGGAGCCGCCGAAGTCCCATTCGGTGCCGAAGGCCCCTTCGCCGCGCCGGATGCTCTCCAGAATGTCCGCCCAGCTGCCGAAGCCGCCGGCCCCGCCGCCGAAGATGTCCCCGACGTTCACGGACCCGCCGCCCCATCCCTGGGGGATCTGGTTCTCGTTCGCCGTGCCGTACTGGTCGTAGAGCTTGCGCTTCTTGTCGTCCGAAAGCACCTCGTAAGCTTCGTTGATCTCTTTGAACTTCGCCTCGTCGCCGCCGGCGTCGGGATGATGCGTGCGCGCCAGCTTGCGAAACGCCTTCTTTATCTCATCGGCCGTCGCCGTGCGTGGAACGCCCAGCGTCTTGTAATAGTCGGGAGTTGCCGACATGCGCTCCACCTTCCTTTCAGTCAAGGAGGCTTCACGGCTCTGTCCCGAAGCCTCTCCGTTGCTTATGCGCCTCTAGTAGCGGAAGCGGGCTTGCCCTCACGTGCAGCCCGCTTCCCAGCTTCTTACTTCTTGTCCGCGTCTTCCTGCGGTTTCTCTCGCTTCGGCCCCCCGGTGGTGACGGTGACCATAGCCGGTCGCAAGACCTTCGATCCCATCTTGTAACCTTTCTGGTACACCTCGCCCACCGTCTCGTCGGGAACGCTTGCGTCGTCCACCGTGGCAACCGCCTGGGCCTCCAGCGCGTCAAACGCCTCTCCCGCCGGATTGATGACCTGCACGCCGCCCTTCGAGAGCACGTCCACGAACTTGGCGTGCACGGCTTTCACGCCGTCGAACAGGCCCGTTTCGCCGTTCTTCTCCGCGTAGTCGATGGTGCGCTCGAAGTCGTCGATGACCGGGATGAGCCCGGACACCAGCTTCTCCGTTGCCAGGGCCTTTTCGGCCTCGCGCTGCTCGGCTGTGCGGCGGCGGTACGTGTCCCATTCGGCATGCAGCCGCATGAACTTGTCCTGCCACTCGCGCGCCTCGGCTTGCGCTTTGGCTACCAGGTCGTCAGCGGAAGGCGCCTCCTCCCCCGCTTCGGCGGACTGCTCTTCGGGCGAAACGTCAGCGGGCTGCTCGGCGTCGTCCGAAGCGGCGTCCTCCTCCGCAAAGTCGCTGCCGGCGGCCGGCTCCTCAGAGCCGGCCGGTGCAGCGCTGGCAGCGGCCCGAGGGGAGGTGGGGGGGATGGCGCCGCTGCCCGTGTCGTCTTGGTTTCCCTGCTCCGAAGCCTGCTCGGTCTCGGTGCGGGCATCCTCGATGGGAATCTTCCTGCCTTCGCCTTGCGCCGCGCGCTCCGGCGAGGATGTGCTCGGCTGGGCCATGGCTCTTACTTCCCTTCCTTGGCGTTGTCGTCGTCGACCACCTCGTAGTCGGCCTCGATGGTGTCGTCGGCGGGAGCCGTCTCGGCGGCGGCAGCGCCGGCGCCGGC
>DXCU01000068.1 GCA_019115845.1 Candidatus Rubneribacter avistercoris
CGCATATCGACCACGGCAAGTCCACGCTCTCGGACCGCATCTTGGAGCTTACGGGCACCGTGTCGGCGCGCGAGATGCAGGCCCAGCTGCTCGACAGCATGGACATCGAGCGCGAGCGCGGCATCACCATCAAAAGCCAGGCCGTGCGCGTGGCCTACACGGCCGACGACGGGCAGACCTACCAGTTCAACCTCATCGACACGCCGGGGCACGTGGACTTCACCTACGAGGTGAGCCGCAGCTTGGCCGCCTGCGAGGGCGCGGTGCTCGTGGTGGACGCCACGCAGGGCGTGGAGGCGCAGACGGTGGCCAACGCCATGATGGCCATGAACGCCAACCTCGAGATCATCCCGCTCATCAACAAGATAGACCTGCCGGCGGCCGAGCCCGACCGCGTGCGCGAGGAGATAGAGGAGGGCCTGGCCATCCCCGCCGACGACGCGGTGCTCGCCTCCGGCAAGACCGGCGCGGGCGTGCACGACCTCTTGGAGGCCGTGGTCTACAACATCCCCGCGCCCAAAGGCAGCGCGGACGCGCCTTTGCGCGCGCTCATCTTCGACTCGTACTTCGACCCGTACCGCGGCGTGGTGGCGCTTGTGCGCGTGGTGGACGGCTCTGTGAAGAAGGGCGACAAGGTGCTCATGATGGCCACGGGCACCGAGGTGCTGGTGGAGGAGGTGGGCGCGCGCCGCCCGGCCGAAACGCCGCTGCCCGCGCTTTCCGTGGGCGAAGTGGGGTATTTGGTCACGGGCTTGAAAGACGTGCGCCAGGTGAAGGTGGGCGACACGGTGACCGCCGCCCGCGGCGGCGTGGGCGAGCCGCTGCCGGGCTACCGCGAGGCCAAGCCCATGGTGTTCACGGGGCTGTTTCCCATCGACGGCGACCAGTACGAGCCTTTGAAGGAGGCGCTCGAGAAGCTCTCGCTCAACGATCCGGCGCTCGCCTGGGAGCCGGAGAAGTCCCACGCCCTTGGCTTCGGCTTCCGTGTGGGCTTTTTGGGCCTGCTGCACATGGAGGTGATCAAGGAGCGTCTGGAGCGCGAGTTCGGGCTGGACCTTCTGGCCACCGCGCCTTCGGTGGAGTACCACGTGTACAAGCAGGGCGGCGAGATGGTGAGCCTACACTCCCCGCAGGAGATGCCCGACCCCGGTGAGATCGAGCGCGTGGAGGAGCCCTACCTCAAGGCGAAGATCCTCATCCCGCCCGATTACGTGGGCGCGGTCATGGAGCTGACCACCGCGCGGCGCGGCACCTTCGTCACGATGAACTACCTTTCTCCCACCACGGTGGAAATGCTGTGGGAGATCCCGCTTTCGGAGCTTATCCTGGACTACTTCGACAAGCTGAAGTCCAACACGAAAGGCTACGCGAGCCTTGACTACGAGATGGACGGCTACAAAGCCTCCAAGCTGGTGAAGCTCGACATCCTTCTGTCCGGCAAGCCGGTGGACGCGCTGTCGTTCATCGTGCACCGCGACAAGGCCTACGATCGCGGGCGCGTGCTCACGGAAAAGCTCAAGGGCATCATTCCGCGCCAGATGTTCGAGGTGCCCATCCAGGCGGCCATCGGCGGCCGGGTGCTGGCGCGCGAGACGGTGAAGGCCAAGCGCAAGGACGTGCTGGCCAAGTGCTACGGCGGCGACATCAGCCGCAAGCGCAAGCTGCTGGAGAAACAGAAGGCCGGCAAGAAGCGCATGAAGGCCATCGGCAACGTGGAGGTTCCCCAAGAGGCGTTCATGGCTATTCTGAAGGTGGATGACTGATGCGCAGGGACAAAGAAGAGTTCGACTGGATAGACGATCCGTTCGACGAGAAGAAGGCCGCCCGCGACCGCGAGCGCGCCGCGATGTCGGGCGGTTCCAAGGCGGCGCTCGGCTGCGGGTGCCTGGTTGCCGCGGTCGTGCTGATCGCGCTGGCGGCGGTTGTGCTGATGGGGCTTATGGACGTGCTGGCCGCGTAGCAGCGTGCGCCAATCGAAGGAGGAGATTGAGTTGAATACCAATCCCGTCATCGATACCATCTTGTCGCGCCGGTCGGTGCGCAGGTTCGAGGAGCGGCCGATCGCCCGCGAGGACCTGGAGGCCATCGTTGCCTGCGGACAATGGGCGCCTTCGGCGCGCAACCGGCAGGAGTGGACGTTCGTGGTGGTGGACGACCGCGCGCGCATCGCGCGGCTGGCCGAGGTCGTGGGCGCGGCGCTGGGGGCCGACTCCTACGACATGTACGCGCCGCAGAGCATCGTCGTCGTGGCACATGCGAAAGGCGCTGAGTTCGGCCGCGAGGACGACGGATGCGCTTTGGAGAACATGTTCTTGGCCGCGCACTCGCTCGGCATCGGCAGCGTGTGGATCAACCAGTTGCAGGGCATTTGCGACGAGCCTATCGTCCGCGCCGAACTGGATGCGCTTGGCGTGCCGGCAGATGCCGAGGTGCACGGTATTTGCGCATTGGGTTACGCCGCTGAGGGAGGCGCGGGGGTAGCGCGCGAACGCACGAGCTCTGTTATCTGGGTGGAAGGGTAAGCCTCCGCCATGCCCCCGTTCGACTTCTCGGCGTTCCTCTCCCGCCGCCCGCTTCTGCTCGCGCCCATGGCGGGCGTTTCCGACGAGGCGTTTCGCACGCTGTGCCGCGAGCAGGGTGCCGACCTCGCCTACACGGAGATGGTGTCGGCGAAGGGGCTTTCCTACGCCAACGAGAAGACGCGGCACCTCCTGGCCCTCGCGCCAGGGGAGGAGCGCGTGGCCGTGCAGCTGTTCGGCCACGAGCCGGACACGATGGCGGCGCAGGCTGCATGGGTGGAAGACGAGCTGGGGGAGTCGCTGACGCACCTGGATATCAACATGGGCTGCCCGGCCCGCAAGATCGTGTCGAAGGGCGACGGGTCGGCCCTTATGAAGGACCCGGAGCTGGCGGCCGCCATCGTGCGCGCCGTCGCACGAGCTGTCGAGCATCCGGTGACGGCGAAGTTTCGGCGCGGCTGGGCCGAGGGGGATGAGACGGCGCCGGAGTTCGCACGCCGCATGGAGGACGCGGGCGCGGCGGCCGTGACCGTGCACGGGCGTTACGCCGAGCAGCTCTACCGCGGCAGCGCCGACTGGGGCGTGATCGCGCGGGTGAAAGAGGCTGTGGGCGTGCCCGTCATCGGCAACGGCGATGTGCGAAGCGGCGCCGACGCTGCGGCGATGGTGGCGCGCACGGGGTGCGACGCCGTGATGATCGCGCGCGGCGCCGAGGGAAACCCGTGGGTGTTCGCCCAGGCCAAAGCCGCGCTTGCGGGGATGCCCGAGCCTGCGCCGCCCACAGCGGCCGAGCGCGTGGCCATGGCGCGCCGCCACGCGCGCTTGCTTGCCGATCGCGAGGGCAAGAACATCGTGCGCATGCGCAAGCACGCCATGTGGTACCTCACCGGCCTCCCCGGCGCATCCGCCGCCCGCGCCCGCATCAATGCCTGCACCACCCCCGAAGACTTCGACCGCGTATTCGACGAGCTGCTGGAGCATGCGGGTTAGAAAACTTCTACATTTGCAAATCGCTCCATTTCAGAAAATATGTCACAGGTCGTATTTTCTGAAATGGATTACAGGGATAGTTTCTCGTGTAGAAACATTGTTTGGAGAATAGGTATTTTGAAGAGCGTCTCATATAGTCAAACGATGCTTTTGCAGTCTATCAATTGAAGTCATTTGAAGTTAAAATACTTCATATGCGCTATTCTATAGAAATGTGTTACAAGGAGGAAGCATGGCTACGCTCACGCTAAGACTGAGTGACGATCTTAAATCGCAAGCATCCGAGGTTGCCGAGTATTACGGGTTTGATCTTGGGGCGGTTACGCGGGCTTTTTACAGCCAGATGGTTCGTGAGCATGCTATTCCCTTGAATCTTCGGGCATATGAGCCGAATGAGGAGAGTCTTCGTGCGATAGCGGAAACAGATACGGCAATTGCATCAGGAGACTACGATCTCTATGACGATGCTTCTTCCTTGCTCGACGCTGCCAAGGCTCAATCATGAGACTCAAAGCGACATTCACGCCATCGTTTGCGCGAGACCTGAAAAGAATCAGAAAACGGGGCTTTAACGAGCACGATCTGCTGAACGTCATTGATCTCATCATTGAGAATACGGCCGATTCGCGCGAAGAATTGCGGAGGCGCCACCGTATGCACAGCCTCAAAGGAGCTTGGAAGGGAAGTAGTGAATACCATGTTGCGAATGCTGGCGACTGGCTTGTTGTCTGGCGGGAGCACGACGGAGTTGCCTTTTTTCAAAGAATCGGAACGCACGACGAGATATTTCGATAGCAAACGAATTGTCGGTATGTGGTTTTCGATTGCATTGGGAATGGAAGCGGAATAGAAGGTGCGGTTTGGCAGGGGAATAAAGATGGTTGTCCGGCTGCGGGGCCTGCGTCTCTGCGTTTTATGGCTTGTGGTACCATGCAGTCGATGGCGCTGCTTCCTTGCAACTTGGCGCCCTCGCTTAGTCTTTCGAAGAGCAAAAGGAGCATTCCCGTGCCGCATGACCCCTACAAAGCGCTTTACCTGCATCTGCCGTTTTGCGTGAAGCGGTGTGGGTACTGCGACTTCGCTACCGAGGCCATGGCGGCAGACGATGCGCGTATCGACGCATACGTGGAGGATCTGTGCCTGCAGATTCGGCGCAAGGCGCGCGAGGGTGAGCTGGGGGCGCTTGAGACGGTGTACCTCGGCGGTGGGACACCCTCTCACGTGGGGCTTTCGCGTTTGTCGATGCTGTTGTACACGCTCTCACTTTCTATGCGGCTCGAACCTGACGTGGAGTGCACGATGGAGGCGAACCCGGAAAGCCTCACCGAGCGTATGGTGCGCGATGTATGGGCGTTGGGGGTGAATCGGCTCTCCATCGGCGTGCAGAGCTTCGACGATGCGGTGCTGGCCGTGCTCGGTCGTGCGCACGACGCCGACGGCGCGCGGCGCGCAGTGGCGGCGGCGCAGACGCGCTTTGAGAACGTGAGCGTGGACCTCATGTGCGGGATTCCCGGTCAGAGCGCGGAGAGTTTCGAGGCGAGCGTGCGCGAGGCCGTGGCGTTGGGGGTGACGCATGTGAGCGTGTATCCGCTAACCATCGAGCCGCATACGCCCTTCGATGCCGCGGTGCTGTCCGGCGAAATGCCCGAACCCGACGACGACGCGGAGGCTGCGCACATGGAGATTGCGGCGCGCGTGCTGGCCGAGGCGGGCTTTGCGCGCTACGAGGTGGCAAGCTACGCGCGGGAGGGGTTCGAGTGCCGCCACAACATCGCCTACTGGACGGGCGTTCCGTACCTGGGGCTGGGACGGTCGGCCGCCACCATGACCCAGAATGCCGAGCGGCGTATGCGCGTGCAGGACGGGCGGGTGACCGACGACTTGGATGCGCGTCAGATGGCCGCAGAGGACCTCATGCTGGGCATGCGCATGACGCGCGGGGTGTCCGACGACCAGGTCGCCCGCGCCGCGGCGTTCTTGCCCGACGCCCCCGAGGCGCTGGCTGACCTCACAAGCCAGGGCCTCGTCGTTCACGAGGGCGGCCGCTTCCGACCCACCGAACGCGGCTGGCTCTGCGGAAACGACCTCTACGGCCGTCTGTACGCTTTGGCGCCATAGCGGGGGAGTCGAAGCTCCTTGGACGCGCTCGTGCGCGGTTGTGCTATCCTGAGGCGGTCTGCCGAAGCGATGGATGGAGGGACGTGATGGATTCTGCCGAAGCACCGTGGAGGGGCGGCCGATCATCTTGCATGGCGACGTTCCTGCGCATCCTGATCACGGTGCTGTTTGCGCTTGGCGCCCCTCTCGCATGCCTCGTGCTGCTGCTCACCCCTCTTGCCGTCAACGCCTTCCTCGTTTCCATACCCCTTATGCTCGGCGTTCTTGCGATCGTCCTTTTGTGGGGCTTCTCGAACGTGCGCGTGCGCGCGACCTGCCTGATTTTGGCGAGCGTGCTCGTGGTTGCGGGTGCGGGCGTCTACGCTTTCGAGATGCGCAACGTCGTTGTGCAGGAGTCCTCCGAGGAGGGCGTGCGCGTGACGGAGAACATTGACTACTATGCGTATGTTCCCTTCGACGGGCCGCTCGTGGCGCGGCTTGACGGCGAAGCGTCGCTTTCCTTCGGATCCGCCGAACCGCTCCCGCGCATCGACAGCGCCTCGGCGCTTCTGCCCGTGGCCTCGGCGTTCGTGACGGCGGTCTACCCGCAGGAGGCCACGACCATCGCCTATGCGGAAGATGAGGAGAAGCGAGCGTCCGATCCGCTTGCCAGCACCTTCCAATATAACAACAGCAGCGCGGGCTTCGAGGCGCTTGCCGACGGGCACACGGACGTGTTCCTCGGCACGAAGCCAAGCGATGCGCAGGCAGCCTACGCTGCGGAACGCGGGGTGGAGTTCGCCTACACGCCCATCGGGAGGGAGGCGTTCGTCTTCTTTGTCAACGGTGACAATCCGGTAAGCAGTCTCACTATTGACGAGGCGAAGGGCATCTACTCCGGCCGCATTGCGAACTGGAGCCAGGTGGGCGGCAACGACGCGCCCATCGTGGCCTATCAGCGCAACGAGGGGTCGGGCTCGCAGTCTCAGATGCTGCGCTTCATGGAAGGCGTGCCGCTTGCCGACGCGCTCGAGGAACTGCATGTCGACACCATGAGCGGCATCGTGCGCTCCATCGCCGATTACGACAACGGCGCGGACGCCATCGGGTACTCGTTTCGCTATTACGCCACCGATTTGGTGGGGGAGCACAACATCAAGCTGCTCGCCATCGAGGGTGCGGCTCCTACGCCCGAGGCTGTGGCAGCAGGCGACTACCCGCTGGCAAGCGATTTCTACGCCGTCACGCGCAAAGGCGACGATGACGAGAATCTTGCCCGATTCCTTGAATGGATGCGCTCCGAGGAAGGTCAGTCCCTCGTAGAAGCCTCCGGTTACGCCTGCGTGCAGGAGTAGCCTCCGGTTCGAGGGGGAGGATGCCTACGACGTTGAACTGCGCGATCGTCATTGCAAGGGCCGCTATGGGCGAGAGAAGAGGCACGCTGATTGTCGCGCGCACACCGACGCATCCGGGTGAGGCGCTGCGTGAGAAGTTTATGGACGACTACGGGATGAGCGTGCCCGAAGTGGCCCGACGCCTCTCGGTGTTGCGGCAGTTGGTGGACGAGCTCGTGCGCGAACGACGCGCCGTGAGTTCGGACATGGCCCTGCGGCTCTCAGAGTTGTTCGGTACCTCGCCGCAGTACTGGCTCAACTTGCAGCGCAGTGTTGACTTATGGGATTCGCTCGAGGGTGACAGAAGACGGGGATAAGGGGCTGTCAAAGTTACGCCGTCTCTAAAATCACAACTCTAGCCGGATTCCATTCCATGTGCTAAGATGCAAACCAAGCGGTGCCCCGCCTAACCGGGCAGCATCGTTTCGGTTCAAACCCCGCAGCCGGTCAAAGCGCGCGGGGTTTTCTCTTTCCACTCAGCTGTTCGCCACCTCCTTTCTGCCAGCATTTGCCAAAAAACGCCGCTATTTGCGGCGTTGGCTTATGCCGACAATGCCAAGAACAACAGAGAATATGGCGCAAAGCGCCAAAACGGTCTGTGGATCCATGGCAAGCACCCCCCTTCAGGGCTGCCCGGATGCAACGAAGCACCACCGCCATCGTATCACGCCCAACCGCTGCCGTCCCCTAAAACCTCTGACGCTAAGAGATTGCGCCAGGGGTTGGGAAACGATCCGCTTCCCGTTGTCGCGATAGGGTAGAGCGCTCCCAAACATCGTTGTCGCGGCTTAGCGCGCTTTGAAGGGGCCGCGTGGATGGCAATG
This sequence comes from Candidatus Rubneribacter avistercoris, assembly GCA_019115845.1. GTDB lineage: Bacteria > Actinomycetota > Coriobacteriia > Coriobacteriales > Eggerthellaceae > Rubneribacter > Rubneribacter avistercoris. The sequence goes on from DXCU01000068.1 coordinate 7,825, forward strand.
ACGTGGTCTATGGGATCTTGCGCCCATTCGGAAAGATCGAAATCATCCGCACGGTTGAGCTTGCCCGCGCTTGCAACCTCACGCTAGCATGCTCCGCCACGCCCGCAGGCTTCGACATACTCAACGACCCGGGCCGCTTCGTGACAGCGCGCGCCGCCCGCACGGCTTGAAGGCTTGCGCGGCGGGTCGGCAACTCGATGCGCCGACCCGCCGCGCGTCACATCGGCCCTACTCGACGGGCTCTTCGGACTGCAGGGCCGCCATGGCCACGAACGCCGTGGCGGCATGGCTGCCAAGGCATCCTCCGGCGCCCGGATAGCCCTCGCCGAGCGGGGTGTTGGCGGCGCCGCCGCTCGCGTAGAGGTGCGGGATGGGCTCTCCGGCGCGCGTGAGCACCTGGAAGCTTCCGTTCGTGCGCAGGCCGCCCTTGGTGCCCAAGGCACCGGGCAGAACCTTCATGGCCACGAAAGGCGGGGTCTCGACTTTGCCGAGGCAGGGGTTGGGCAGGTTCTCGATTTCGGCCGCCTTCGAGTTCTTCAAAAGGTCCCATTCGTTTTCGCCGCGATGGAACTGCGGGTCGCGCCCGGTTTCGCAAAACGAGTTGAACTGCTCGACCTGCCAAGCGAGGTTGGCGTAGTCGATGCCCGCCTTCTCCGCCAGCTCCTCAAGGCTGTCGGCTTGAACGGCGTACTCGGGGATGTTGCCGGGAACGCCCCCGCCCAGGGGAAGGGCGTAGTTTTGCAGAAACGTGCCGTCGACGATGAGGTAGCCGGACGAGCGCCCCATGTGGTCCGCGCCCGCGTCCCACATCTCGAAGCCGCGGTTGAAGGTGTGGTAGTTCGCAGACTCGTTCACGAAGCGCACGCCGTACTGATTAACGATCAGGCTGTGCGGGTTGGTGCGCTCGCACTGGATGTCGAATCGGTGCCAATCGCTTTGCAGCTCGTCGGAATCCGCCGTCGTCGCGTCGATGGGGCACCATGCGGCGCAGCCCCAAACCGACTGCATCTGCGAGAGGTCGGCCCCCAGATCGAGCGCCATCTTGATGGCGTCGCCCGTGTTCGCCTCCACTGCTGCGGTGCTGCAAAGCTCCATGCGCAGGTGCGCCTTGCGCATGCCCGCATCGCGGTCGAACCCGCCTGTTGAGAGCAGCACGCCTTTGCGGGCCTTCACGTAATAGGCTTTGCCGTTTTGCGAGGCTTCAACACCCGTCACGACCCCTTCGGAGTTGGTGATCAGGCGTGCGGCTTCGGTGTTGGTCATCATGTCGAGGCCCTCTTGCTCGGCTCGCTCGAGAAGCCAGTTGAACAGCGCCTCGCCGCCGATCTGGGCACCGTACTCGGCGTCTTTTCGCCACAGGTTCCGATCAATTTTGAGGGTCCTGCCCATTTTGCTCCCCTCAAGGGGCATGTACAGATCCCACACAGGGGCGCCGTCGGCATGCACGAACCACGGGCAGCCCAACTCGTTGTTGGTCCATTCGAAGAACGCCTGCGAGCCGTCCACGAAGCTCTCTATGAGCTCGTCGTCGGCGGCTCCCTCGGCGATGCGCTTCACGTAGGAGATCACCTCGTCGCGGTCATCGGGGCCGTAGGAGTCGTCCTGCAAGGTGTTCATGGGCACCCACACCGCGCCGCCCGAGATGGCCGCCGTGCCGCCCAAAAACGGGCGCTTCTCCAAAACCACCACGGAATCCCCGTCCATATGGGCCTTCAAAGCGGCGAACAAAGACATGCCGGAGCCTGCGACCACGATGTCGACCTCTTTGTCCCACTTTGGCTCCTCGCCCTGCGCAACCAGCGATGAGCTTCCGCCTGCCGACGGAGCGCAGCCTGCGAGCGCTCCCGCCGTCGCGGCGCCCGCGACCAGCGAGCCTGCGAGGAACGCCCGCCTCGACATGCCGCCGCGCGCCAAGGCCCGCTTTCCCTTTTCCACGTTCTTCATGTTCGCCCTCCTGTCCGATGTGTTTTTCGTTGACGCTTGTTTTGGCGTCTGGCTAAAATGTACGGGGGGAAGGGACTATCGGTGAAATAGGATTCCCCAATCGTGTTATTGGGGAATCTTATCGGAGACGATGCGGGATGCCGCAACGGCAAGGAGGCGCTCTGTGAACACGCGGCATTTGGAGGAGTTCATCGAGTTGGGCAAGCAGCTGAACTTTTCCAGCGCCGCGCGCGAGATGTACGTGTCCCAGCCAACGCTGAGCCAGCATATCGCAATGATGGAAGAGGAGATGGGCTTTCAGCTGGTGACGCGGGAAGGCAGCGTGGAGCTCACGCCCGAGGGCGCCGAGTTCTTCTCGATGGCGCAAGACGTTGTGAACCGTTGCGAGACGGCGCGGACGAGGTGCCGAAATCTGTCGCAAGGAGGACCGAAGACGGTCCGCGTCCCCGACATATTGAGCACGTTTCCCGTCGGGCGCATGCTCGATCAAGTGGTGGGCGATCTGTACGCGCAGGACCCCGTGTCCCAAGTGATCGTTCGGAAGGTCGATTACGGTCGTCACGATCCTATGTCGCTGCTCGACGAGGACCTGGTCGACGTGGGCTTTGATTTTTCCTGCTGCGGCAGCGAGCACGTGGCGCAACGTTACAGGGAGCGTGGATACCGGGCTTTTCGGCTTCTCAAAGTGCCCATGCTCGTGGCGGTGCCCCGGGGGCATCGACTCGAGTCGGAGCGCCTGCTCGCCCGCTCTCTCGACGGCGAGACGTTCCTTTCGCGCAGCAACCCGTTTTGCGATTCGTACCGGCAGGCCATCGTGGACACGTTCGCTTTGGCGGGGGCGGCCCTTCGTCCGAAGATGGTCTACGGCTCCTCGTTCTTCGATCCGCCCCGGCACGAGTCGGCGGGCATGGTGTCTGTCGGCAGCGCCCATTACTTCAAGATATACGAGCTGATCTGGGGATCGGAGAGAACCGTCAAAAAGGTGGAGGATTTCGACGCGGATATCGACCTTGTGGCGGCCTATGACGCGAAGAAGCTGTCGGGCCACAGGAAGAGGTTCGCGCAGAGGCTCGAGGAGCTTGCCGGGCAAACGGCGTAGCTCGCGGATCAAACGACCGGAAAGCGCTCTTGCATGCACCGTCTGTGACGCTCCCGTCAAGATTCTTCATAAATCACGCGAGCGGTTAGCACTCTCTTGCATCGGCTGCTAAAATGATGTGTCGGCGCCGGCCCGGAACATGAGGTCATGGGCGGCGGGAAGCGAACCCGAAGAGAGGAAGGTGGAGAGGCGTGCTTTCGGATCGAAGGCAAAGGGTGCTTGCGGCCCTTATCGAAGAGTACGTCGCGCGCGCTCTGCCGGTCGGATCGCGCACGCTCACGGAGCGCTATCATCTGGGTGTGAGCCCGGCCACGGTGCGCAACGAGCTGTCGGTGCTCGAGGACGGGGGCTACATCGCCCAACCCCACACCTCGGCGGGGCGCGTCCCCACCGACCACGGGTACCGGGCGTTCGTGGACAACCTGCTGGCCACCGACCTCGCGTCTTCGGATGAGCGCTACAGCGCGGTGGCCGACCAGCTCAAACGCAGCGCAAGCGAGCTGGACGCGCTTTTGGAGCGCACGTCCTCGGCGCTCACCCGGCTGACTGACTGCCTCTCCATCGTCATAGCCCCCTCGGTGCTGAACCTGCACATCAAGCAGCTCTCGCTCATCTCGCTGTCCCCGATGCGCGCCCTCGTGGTGCTGGTCACCGAGGACGGGCAGGTGTTCAACCGCCAGATGGAGTTCGCCGAGGAGGTGTCCGGCGACGACCTGGCGCGCGTCCAGCGCTTTTTGGGCGACGTGTTCACCGGCAAGTCGCTGAGCGAGATAGAGGACGGCCTCGGCCAGGGGATGCAGGCGGCCCTGCATGACCCGCTTGTGCGCATGGCGCTTGACGAGGTGCTCTCCTGCCTGCAGGAAAGCGATCTGTCCCGCGCGCATAGGCTGGGGGTCAGCTCGCTTCTGAGCCAGCCCGAATTCAGCCATTCCGAGGCGCTGCTCCCCGTCATGCAGGTGCTCGAGGACGAGACGGTCCTGCTGCACATCCTGGACGACGCCGCGCGGCAGTCCTGCGGCGCCGGCGCGCCCTGCGTGCGCATCGGCAGCGAGAACGACGCGGCGGAGCTTTCGGGTGTGTCCGTGGTGGCAAGCCGCTACGGGCGGGGGGATTCCGCGGGTGTCGTGGCCGTCATCGGCCCGACGCGCATGAACTACTCCAAAGTCATACGCGCGGTCCGCATGGCAAGCTCCGCGCTGGAAGATGTGTAAGAGAAGGGCGCAACGCTCTTTGGCGGCGGGGCGCACGGCTCGCCGCCTGCGAAGAAAGGTTGAGATCGACAGATGGCCAAAGACCTGTACGAGGTTCTGGGAGTCTCGCGGGACGCGGGCGAGGACGAGATAAAGAAGGCGTTTCGCCGCCGCGCTCGCGAGCTGCACCCCGACGTGAACAAGGCGCCCGATGCCGAGGAGCAGTTCAAAGAGCTCAACGAGGCGTACGACGTGCTGTCGGATCCCGCCAAGCGCGCCCAGTACGACCGCTTCGGCACCGTCCCCGGCGCCTCGGGAGGCGCGGGAGGCCCCTACGGCGGCGGGTACGTGGACTTCGAGGACCTGTTCGGCGGGGGCATGGGCGATCTGTTCAGCTCGTTTTTCGGCGGGCAGGCCGCCGGGCGCGCCCCGCAGCGTCGCGAGGGCCGCGACATGGGCGTGGGCTTGCGCCTGACGCTTGAAGAGGTGGCGGCGGGCGCGAAGAAGGAGATCGTCTACGATCGCCTGGCGCCGTGCCCGGACTGCGGCGGCACGGGTCTTGGCCCCAACGGGCGCGAGGTGGCCTGCCCCGAGTGCAACGGCCAAGGGCGCGTGGTCACGGTCCAGCACACGTTTTTGGGCGACATGCAGACGGCGTCCACGTGCCGGGCCTGCGGCGGCACGGGGCGCACCATCGAGGATCCGTGCCCCGAGTGCGACGGACAGGGGCGCGTGCCCGACCGCCAGCGCGTGACCGTGGAGGTGCCCGTGGGCATCCGCGACGCCCAGCAGCTGCGCCTGAGCGGTTTCGGCGAGGCGGGCATGCGCGGCGCGCGCTCGGGGGACCTCATCGTGACCTGCCGCATCCAGCCTCACGAGTTCTTCGAGCGCGACGGCGACAATCTGCATGCGCGCGCGAACGTGTCCATCGTGCAGGCCACCTTGGGGGCCGACGTTGAGATAGCCGGCATCTTCGAGGGCGAGCGGGTGGCCGTGCGCATTCCCGAGGGCTGCCAGAACGAGCAGGTGGTGCGCGTGAAGGGCTTCGGCATGCCACGCCTGAAAAGCGAGGTGCGCGGCGACATGTACGTCCATGTGAACGTGGTGGTGCCCAAGAAGGTGACGAAGCGCCAACGCGAGCTTCTGGAGGAGCTTGGCCGCGAGATGGGGGAGGACGTCGCCGACGTGCGCTCCCCGCTCCAAAAGCTCCGCGACGCGTTCAATTAAGACGCTCTGTCGGCCTTATGGCCGACAGAGCAAGCCGCCGCAGGGCGCTTCGGCGCCCGGCCTCGCCGTCCCGGGCGCTCGCCGCGCACCGCAGTGGGTCGGGTCCCCAGCGCTTTCGCGGCGATTTTGGGTGCCGGACGCTCCTCGCTGAGCTGCCACGCCAACCCGGACGCTTTGCAAGACCACGATTTGGGAGAAACATGTCGCTGCATCATTTCTTTCTTGAGGGGCAGGTGCTCGCCGAGGAGGCGGAGCCGGTGTTCCCGCTGCGCCTTGCGCCCGACGATGCGCGGCATGCGCGCGTGCTGCGGCTTGCGGCGGGCGAGCACGTGGCGGTGGTGGACGCCGCGCAGGACTACTTCGAGTGCGAGGTGGTGTCGTTCGACGACGCGCTGCCGCAGGTGCGCGTCGCGCGGCATCTGGATGCGCCTGGAGCATCGCCGCAGGTTGTGCTCGTGCAGGGCCTGGCGAAGGGCGACAAGATGGATATGGTCGTCCGTCACGCCACCGAGCTGGGCGTGGCGGCCTTCGTCCCGGCGGCCTGCGAGCGGTCGGTGGTGAGGCTCGACGCACGCAAGGCGGCTGCGCGGGCCGAGCGCTGGCGGTCCGTGGCCAAAAGCGCCGCCATGCAGTCGGGCCGCCGCGATGTGCCCGAGGTGCGCGATCCGCTCCCCCTTTCCGAGGCGTGCGCGCTTCTCTGCGGCGCCACGGCGGTGCTCGTGTGCTGGGAGGAGGCGCCGCAGACGGCGCGCATCGCCGACGCGATCGCTCGCGGCATGGACGCGTGCGCCGTGTCCGACCCCGCCGACGCGCGCATTGCCGTGGTGGTGGGTCCCGAAGGGGGCCTCACGCCTCGCGAGGTGGAGGAGCTGCTCGCGTGCAACCCGCGCGCGTCGCTCGTGTCGCTTGGCCCGTCCATCCTGCGCACCGAGACGGCGGGCATCGTGGCGCCGGCGCTCGTCCTTTACGAGCTGGGCGGCCTGGGGGCGGGGAGGCAAGCGTGAGGTTCGCCGTCGTCAACCTCGGCTGCAAGGTCAACCGCGTTGAGTCGGACGCTGCGGCGGCGCGGCTCTCGGCGGCCGGCTGGTCCGCCGCGCCCGAGGCCGAGGCGGATCTCGTGGTGGTCAACACCTGCACCGTCACAGGCGAGGCCGAGAAGAAGACGCGCAAAGCCGTGCGGCGTGCCCTGCGCGAAAGCCCTGCCGAAACGGTGCTCGTCACCGGATGCGCGGCAGCGCTCGATGCGGCGGCTTTCGAGGCGATGGATCCGCGCGTGCGCGTGGTGGGCAAGGCGGAGCTGGCGGATGCGCTCGACGAGCTTGCCGACGCGCCCTCCGCAAAGCCCGCTTTCGCGCCGCTGCCCACCGGTTCGCAGTTCCGCACGCGCGTGGGCGTCAAGGTGCAGGACGGTTGCGACAACGCGTGCACCTACTGCATCGTGCACGTGGCGCGCGGGCGCGCGACCAGCCGTCCGGCGGACGAGGTGGTGCGCGAATGCGCGGCGCTTGCACGCGAGGGCGTGCGCGAGGTCGTGCTCACGGGCATCAACCTAGGATCGTACCGGCACGACGGCGCCCGCCTTCCCGACCTGCTGGAGCGGCTTCTTAGGGAGACGGACGGCCTCGGCCCGCAGGGCGCGCCGCCATGTCGCTTCCGCATATCGAGCATCGAGCCGTGCGACGTTTCGCAGCGGCTCATGGAGCTTCTGGCTTGCGCCGAGGGGCGCGTCTGCCGCCACCTCCACCTGCCCTTGCAGTCCGGCAGCTCGAAGGTGCTGCGCGAAATGGCGCGCCCCTACGATGCGGCGGCCTATGGCGAACTGGTGCGGCGCCTGCGGCGTCAGGTGCCGGAAATCTCCCTCTCCACCGACATCATCGTAGGCTTTCCGGGCGAAACCGAGGCCGACTTCGCAGAGACGCTCGCCTTGGCGCGCTCGTGCGGCTTTTCCAAAATCCATGTGTTTCCCTACTCGATGCGGGAGGGCACGCCCGCATCCGCGCGCGCCGATCAGGTGCCCGCGTCCGTAAAGGCCGCCCGGGCTGCCAAGCTGCGCGCGCTCGCCGCCGAGCTGCGGTGCGCCGACCGCGCCCGGCGTGCCGGCGCGACCGAGCTTGCCCTGGTGGAGGACGCCGGCCGCGCCACAACCGAAAGCTACCATCAGGTGGATGCTCCGGCCGGCGCCTCTCCGGGGGATCTTGTTCCCCTGCGCCTCTAGCGCCCCTTCGCCACCGCAAGCCTCCCGAACCGCCCCTCGACCCTCTTGGCTACCGCTCTCTTTGACATGTTGCTCATGCCGTTATTTCAGATAGGGGAATTGGCAGGTGCTTTGTCAGACGAATACACGAAGTCGCATACGGAAATACCATGGCCTGCGATCAGGGGATTTCGTAACATCATTGCCCCCTCAGTGCCGCTTCGCCTGCTTGATTCGTTAAGCGACGAAGCCCTGGTGCATACCCTACCGATTCGGTAACGTCGGGGTTGCTCGGAGGGCGACATGGTACAATGTCGCGCATGACAGATCAGACGCAGATTACCCTCACCGTTCCGCGAAGCGTGGATATGGCGCTCGTCGTCGGATCGGGCGACGAGCTGCTCCGCATCGTGGAGGGCGCTTTCCAGGCGCGCATCATCGTGCGAGGGGATTCCATCGTGCTCGAAGGGGACCCCGTGGAGGTGCAGTCGCTCACGGCCCTGTTCTCGGAGCTCATCAAAACGGTGGAGGACGGGGGCGAGCCCGACCCGGGCTACGTGCGCCGCGCCATCGAGCTTCTGCGCTCGGCCGAGTTCAGCCCGCAGGCGCTGCGGGAGGACATCCTGCTCACCTACCGCGGACGGGCCATCCGCCCCAAGACGGCGGGGCAGAAGCGCTACGTGGACGCCATCCGCGACAACACCGTCACCTTCGGCATCGGGCCGGCGGGCACCGGCAAGACCTACCTGGCCATGGCCATGGCCGTGGCCGCGCTCAAACGCAAGGAGGTGGGCCGCGTCATCCTCACGCGCCCGGTGGTGGAGGCGGGGGAGAGCCTCGGCTTTTTGCCGGGAACGCTCACAGAGAAGGTGGACCCCTACATCCGCCCGCTCTACGACGCGCTGTTCGACATGACCGACATGAAGCGCGCGAGCCAGCTCATCGACAGCGGCGTCATCGAGATAGCCCCGCTCGCGTTCATGCGCGGGCGCACGCTCAACGACAGCTTCATCATCTTGGACGAGGCGCAGAACACCACGCCCGAGCAGATGAAGATGTTCCTCACAAGACTGGGGTTCGGTTCGAAGATGGTGGTGACCGGCGACGTGACGCAGCTCGACCTGCCGCACGGCGTCTCGGGCCTCAAGGGCGTGCAGCGCGTTCTCGGCGGCATCGACGGCATAGCGTTTTGCGAGTTCACCGGCAAGGACGTGGTACGCCACAGCCTGGTGGCGGCCATCGTCGCCGCCTACGACCGGGTGGGCGGGAAGGAATAGCCATGGATATACAGATCAACTACGACTACCGCAAAGACGAGCTTGAGAAGCTGCCGCTGCACGAGCTGACCCTGTTCGTGCTGGCGCGCGAGGGCAGGCCGGACAACACCGAGGTGTCCATCAGCTTCGTCACCGACGAGGCCATAGCCGAGCTCAACGAGCGCTACCGCCGCAAAGAGGGTCCCACCGACGTGCTGTCCTTCGAGTGCGACGGCGCCGAGGACGACCTTTCGGCCATGACGCTTGCGGAAAGCCCCGTCTACGAGCTGGGCGACGTGGTCATAGCGCCCGACGTGGCCGGACGGCAGACGCGCGAGTTCGACACCACCTTCGAGGAGGAGATCAGCCTTCTTCTGGTCCACGGGCTTTTGCACCTGTGCGGCTACGACCATATCGAAGACGATGAGGCCGAGGTCATGGAGGCGCGCGAGGCCGACATCCTCAGGGAGTGGGCGAGGCGCTGATGGGCGAAAGGGGCCGTGTCGTCGCGGCGGAGGAGGAGGGCGGGCCCGTCTCCCCCGGCTTCGTCCGCAACCAGGCGTCGAAGGACCGAAGCGCGCGCTTCACCTTGGCGCACGCCTTCTCGTGCGCATGGAGCGGGGTGGTCGTTTCCGTGCGCACCCAGCGCAACATGAAGATCCATCTGGCGGCGGCGGCCGTTGCCGTTGCGGCGGGCCTCGTTCTGGGGATAGACGCCGTTTCGTGGGCGGTCGTGACGCTGTGCATCGCCGCGGTCGTGTCGGCCGAGTGCCTGAACACGGCGCTGGAGTCGGTGGTTGACCTGGTGTCGCCCGAATACCATGAGCTGGCCGGCCGGGCAAAGGACGCCGCCGCGGGAGCGGTGCTCGTGCTGGCGGCCGCGTCGGTGGCGGTTGCGGCCTTCGTGTTCGTTCCGCGCCTCGCGGCGCTTTTGGCGCCGTGAGCGCCGTCGTTTCCCATCGTGTAGCAAGGAGTGTGGGCATGGACATGCCGAAGCAGTTCAAATCGGGGTTCGTCACGCTGGTGGGGCGCCCCAACGCAGGGAAATCGACCCTGCTCAACGCCATCATGGGCAAGAAGATCGCCATCACGTCGAACACGGCGCAGACCACGCGGCACCGCTTCCGGGCGGTTTACACCCAAGACGACTTCCAGATGATCATCGTGGACACGCCCGGCCTGCACAAGCCCCACGACGCGCTCGGCGAGGAGCTCAACGTCTCGGCGCTCAAGGCGCTCGAGGACGTGGACGTGGTGGCCATGCTCGTGGACTCGTCCAAGCCCATCGGTCGCGGCGACGAGTGGGTGGCCGCCCGCCTCGAGGCGTCGCGCGCCAAGAAGATCTGCGTGCTGTCCAAGACCGACATCGCCACCGCCGAGCAGATCTCTCGCCAGCGCGAGGCCGCCGAGCGCCTGGGGGCGTGGGACGCCATGGTGGCGCTGTCGTCCGAGACGGGCCGCAACGTGGACGCCTTCGTGGAGGAGGTCGTCTACCTTCTGCCCGAGGGTCCGGCGTGGTTCCCCGCCGACATGGAGACCGACCAGCCCATCGAGGTGGTGGTGGCCGAGTTCATCCGCGAGAAGATCCTGCGGACGTTCCGCGACGAGGTGCCGCACGCCATCGGCGTGCAGGTGGAGGAGATGGATTACGACCGCAAGAAGGACCTCCATCGCATCTTCGCGCGCATCTACGTGGAGCGCGACAGTCAGAAGGGCATCATCATCGGCAAGCAGGGCGCGGCCATCAAGCGCGTCGGCATCGAGGCGCGCGCCGACCTCGAGCAGCTTCTGGGCACGCGCGTGTACCTGGACTTGTCGGTCAAGGTGAAAAAGAACTGGCGGCGCGACGCGAGCCAGATCCGCCGGTTCGGCTACGGCGAGGGGGCGTGACGGGGGCGCTGGCAGGCGCCGGCAGCCCCTTTCGCCTCGCAGTTCTGCAGGAATTGTCGTGAACCGCGCGCCCGGCGCGTCTTGCGGTGCCGTCGGGCCCTTTTTCGGCTACAATCCTTTCGTACCGCCATCTGCGAGGAGTAAGCCAGCATGATCTGCCCCCATTGCCACTGCGACAATCGAGACGGAGCCAAGTTCTGCAACGAATGCGGGCGTCCGCTGACCGGGCCGGCCGCCGAGGTCGTGGAGGACGCGTTCGCTTTCGAGGAGCCGGAGGTTTCTGAGGACCGCGCGCTTGACGAGGAGCAGGGCGCGGAGGATCCCGCCGAGGAGGAGGGCTTCGCCGTTGAGCCGGAAGGATCGTCCCGCACGGGCGCGTCCGGTCCGCTCGATCCTGACAGCCTGCCCTCCATCGACGTCGTGGGCGTGAACGTGGCCGAGGACGGCAGCGCCTTCGATCCTGACGACGACGCCGAGGCCCCCGCCGCCCAGGGCGATGTGGATCCGGCGCCCTCCGCCTACGCGCCCCGTCCTGCCGCGGGCTCCGATCCCGACCGCACGGCCGACCTCTCCGGTTTGGACGAGTGCCTGGTCGATTCCAGCTACGTGCCGCCGAAGGCCTCTTGGCGCTCCGGCGACACCATGGAGATGCCGCGGATCGAAGGCGCGTCCGAACCGCGTCAGAAGGACTACCGCGCCCCCGACCCCAACAAGAAGAAGGGCGGGAAGGCCAAGGTCGCCGTCATCGTGATCGCCTGCCTGCTGGTGGCGGCGGGCGCGGCGGCGGCCGCCACGTACCAGATGGAGCTGTGGGGCGGCAAGATGCTGCCCGACGTGGTGGGCATGACCCAGACCGACGCTGCGGCCGTGCTCGAAGAGAAGGGCTTCTCGGTGCGCTCGACCGAGGTCGTCTCCGACGAGCCGGAGGGCGTCGTGCTGCTCATGGACCCCGGCGCCGGCTCCCGTCAGAGCGAGGGGACCGAGGTGGTGGTCCACGTGTCCGTGTCCCGCACCGTTCCCAACGTGGTGGGACGGCAGCGCGACGAGGCGGCCGCCCAGCTTGAGGACGCCGGTTTCGAGAACGTGTCCTTCGCCACGGAGAAGTCCGACGAGCGAGAGGGCACGGTTCTGGCCGTGTCCCCCGAGGCGGGCGCGAAGGCCCAGGCGGCGACGCCTGTCACGCTGACGGTGGCCGTTCCGTACACGGTTCCCGATATCGCTGGGATGAGCTGGAACGACGCCGTGGCGGCCCTGGAGGCGGAGGGGCTGGTGGTCGCAAGCGCCTACGTCTACGACGACAGCGTGGCCGACGGGACGCTGCTCGGCACCAATCCGGCCGCGGGCGAGAAGGTGGCCTCGGGTTCCACCGTGACCATCAACATCTCCCGGGCGCGCGGGGCCGAGCTGGAAGCGGCCGCTTGGACCTACCTGCAAAGCGTCGGCACGCTGACCTTGGGCGGGACCGTCTACGAGGTGCAGTCGGTGGACGGGGTGAGCTACCAGGGCAACGAGACGACGGCCTTCACCATAACGGGCGCGGCCGTGACCACGCTCGACGGCGAGACGGTGCGGACCTCCGCGCGGCAGAAGAACGGCGTCATCGTGTGGGACGCCGCGAACAACATCGTGAGCGTGTCCTAGGGTCCGGCGGTGCCGCAGACGTACGGCGCGCGCGTCATCGTGCTGCGCAAGACCAAGTTGGGCGAGAGCGACCTCGTTCTCACGATGCTGGCCGAGGACGGCTCGCAGCTGCGCGCGGTCGCGAAGGGGGCGCGCAAGCCCGCAAGCTCCTTCGCGTCGCGGTTGGAGCTGTACGCGGTGGCCGACGTCCTGCTGGCCCGGGGGCGCAGCCTCGATGTGGTCAAGGAGGCGCGCCTTGTGGAGGGCAACGAGCGTCTGAGGCTCGACATGGAGCATGCGGCCTGCGCCGCCCCCATGGCCGAGCTGCTCGACCGCGCCACGCACACGGGTCTGGAGAACCCCCGGCTGTTCGCGCTCACGCGAACCGCGCTCGCCGCCCTCGGGCGCGCCCGCCCGCAGGAGGCCCCGGCGATGTGCGCCGCCCACCTGGTCAAGGCTTTGGCGCTTCTGGGGCTTCGCCCGAGTTTTACGCTGTGCGCCCGCTGCGGCGCGGAGGTCGCCCGCCACGACGGCGGCGACGTCCGCGTGTCGTTTCGGGAGGGAGGGGTCCTGTGCGCCGACTGCGCGTCCCTCGTTGAGGCGCGGGTGGTGCCGCAGGGCGCGCTCGCCTGGTGCGAGGCGCTGTTGGGATCGACGTTCTCCCAGATAGAGGACTTGAAACCCGATTTGTCGGCATCGTTTTCGGTGTTGCGTTTTTGCCAGGAGTGGACGAAAGAGCATGTTGGTTTCAACCTGAAGTCCCTGAACTTCCTGTTCACTTGCGGCTTGTTTTGAACCATGAAGAGAAAGGAAGCCATGTACGCGTACAAGACGCACGGGACCTGCTCCCGCCAGATCAACATCGAGCTTGACGGCGAGGCGGTGGCGCACGTCGATTTCGTGGGCGGCTGCGACGGCAACCTCAAGGCTGTGTCGAAGCTGGTCGAGGGCATGACGGTGGACGAGGTGGCGGCTCTTCTGGAGGGCAACACCTGCGGGAAAAGGCCCACGTCGTGCGCCGACCAGCTGGTCAAAGGGCTGCGCGAGGCTCGCGAGGCCGCGCGGTGACGACTCGTCACGCCGCGTCGTAGGCCCAGATGGCGCGCGCCTGGCCCAAGACGACGTCGAAATCCCACGTCTGCGCGCTCCGTTCAGGGCTGTTGGGATCGCGCACCATAAGCCGGCCGTTGCGATCTATGCCGCACAGCACGATGAAATGACCGGTGGAGGTGAAGTCTCCGGGGCCCATGCTGCAGATGACGGGCGAGCCTCCCGCGATGGCGCGCCGCACGCTCTCCTCGTCGGCGGGAACCTCGCGGGCGATAAGCCCGCAGGAGGCCGCCCCTTCGGTCATGAAGGCCCAGGCGGTTCCGTCGGGGGTGGCGCAGCCCATCTGCTCGGACAGGGCGGCCATGTCCGCCGGGCTTCTGTCGTCGCGCCCTGTGAGCGCTATGTAGACCATCGACAAGCACGTGGGCCCGCACCCCGACTCGCCGAAATCGGCGCCCGCGTAGCGCACGGAGGCCCAGGCGGGGTCGCCTTGGTAGAGCGAGGGGACCTCGCCGGCCCTCCATTCGTCGCGCGGGGTGCTAAGCGGCGCTTCCGAGCCGCCCGCCTCCTGCGCGCCGGCCGAAAGCGCGCCCAAGGCCGATGCGGTGCACCAGGCGAGCGTCCCCAGGGCGCATACGAGGACGGCCGCCACAACGACATGCGCTGCCGAAAAGGTGCGCGGCGCGAACAGGGGCCGCCTTCTCGGCGGACGCCTGGCGTGGGCACGTCTGACGGCGGGAGTGCGCGGCGCGGAGCCGAACGAGTTGGTGTAGGACATGGGGATCTCCTTTCTTCGCCCCTCCATTGTCCTTGCCGCCGGCCCCCCTGTCCCGGAAGAACGGTCAACCGATTGCTTAAGCTTCCCTGAAGCCCCCGCACCCCCGCCGCCGTGTTCAACGGGCGCGCTCTTCGCTCAACTGCCGCGTCTGGCGCGGCGCACCCCTCGCTCAACCGTCGTGCCTGGCGGCGCACCCGCTCCGCAGCCGCTGCCCAGCGCGGCGCGTGGTTGCGCCGCCCAGCGGCCGCCCCGGCGGCGGGCTCTTAAGTTTCCCTTAATTCTGCCCGCCGCGCCCGAACTTCTCGCCGCCTGTGGATACAATGGGCGCGTCGGTTTCGGGCGGATCGCATCGGGCGGTCCGCGGAAGGGAAGGAGCGCCGGTGGGGGAGAGGAAGCGCGTCGCGGTGTGCGACGACGATCAGGCCATCGCCGATCTGGTCGGGCAGCTGCTCGCGGAGGCCGGGCTTGAGGCGCGCGCCTTCTACGGCGCCTCCGACTTGCTGGCAGCCCTTGGCCGAGAGCCGTTCGATCTTGTGATCCTGGACGTCATGATGCCGGTCATGGACGGTTTCTCCTGCTGCCGGGAGATCCGCCGCGCAAGCTCGGTGCCCGTCATCTTCCTGACGGCGAAGGACGAGGAAGTGGACAAGGTGGTGGGCTTTGAGCTGGGGGCCGACGACTACGTGGTGAAGCCCTTCAAGCCCCGCGAGCTGGTGGCGCGCGTCCGCGCCCGCATCAGGCGCGCCGAAGGCGGAGACGGGGCCGAAGGGGCGCTCGAGGCGTGCGGCATCGTGCTGGACGAAGCCGGCCACGAGGTCTCGCTGCACGGTGAGGCGCTCTCGCTCACCCCCAAGGAGTTCTCCATCCTCGCCTGCCTCATGAGGTCGAAGGGCAGGCCGGTGGCCTCGCGCGATTTGTTCGAGGAGGTGTGGGGCGAGGAGGCGAACGTCCAGAGCAACAACACGGTGATGGTGCACATCCGCCATCTGCGCAAGAAGCTGGCCGCTGTGGACTCGTCCCAGGAGTTCGTCGAGACGGTGTGGGGCGTGGGCTACCGGTTGGGATGACGCGACGGGCGGCCGGGCCGCCGAAGGAGGAGAGGCAATGGATCAGATCGCGTTCGCGCAGGCGCGCAAGGATCAGACCCGCAGGCTTTCGAACAGCGTGCTGTGGCGCACCGTGGCGGGCATCGTTGCGTTCGCCGTCGTTTACCTGTTCTCGTTCTCCCTGTTCATGGCAACGCTTGGAAACCCCGTGTCGAACGCCGTGTTCAACCTCGTGGGACAGAGCTACTGGCTGCATTCGACCATCGAGAACCTGTTTTTGGCGCTTGTCGCGGCGGGATTCGTGGGAGGCATCGTGCTCGTGGTGCGCTCGGGCATCAACCGGGCGCTGCGCTACTTCGACCTTTTGCTCGACTCGGCGGGCGATGTGCTCGCAAAGCGCGAAGGCCCTGTCTCGCTGCCGGTGGAGCTTGCGCCCACGGCCGCCGCGCTGAGCGCCATCAAGGAGGAGCGCGAGCGCGCCGACCGCGCCGCGCAAGCGGCCGAGGGGCGCAAAAACGAGCTGGTGGCCTACCTGGCCCACGACGTCAAGACCCCGCTCACCTCCATGATCGGCTACCTGACGCTGCTCGAGGAGTCGCCCGACCTGCCCGAGCGGACGCGGGCGCGCTACACGGGCGTCGCGCTGGAGAAGGCGTACCGCCTGGAGGGGCTGCTCGACGAGTTCTTCGAGATCACGCGCTACAACCTGCACGCCATCCCCATCGAGCGCTCGCGGTTCGACGCCGCGCTGTTCTGCGGGCAGGTGATCGACGAGCTCTTCCCGCTCGCCGAGGCGCGGAACCTGCGCCTTGTCTACGAGGGGCCGCAGGAGCTTTCCGTGTTCGCGGATGCGGGCAAGGTGGCCCGCGTGCTCAACAACGTCATGAAGAACGCGGTGGCCTACGCCGATCCGGGCACCGACGTCTCGGTGCGCACCTCGATCGCCACCGGGGCGGACGGCTTCGCATGGTGGGAGCTTACCGTCACCGATCGCGGACGCGAGCTGGCCCCGCAGCACCTCGAGCGCATCTTCGAGCGCTTCTACCGGGTTGACGAGGCCCGCGGCGGGCAGGCCGGCGGGGCGGGGCTGGGGCTGGCCATCGCCCGTGAGATAGCGCGCGCCCACGGCGGGGACATCTACGCCGCCAGCAACGCGGGAATCACCTCGTTCACCGTTTGGATTCCCCAGGGTCCCTCCCGGGCCGCGTAGGGGGCGTCCGCCTCCAAGCCCTCGCCTTGCTTGCTCCGTCTCCTTGCGTTTCCCCTCTCGCTTCGCCTCCCGTCGCATGCGGGCGCGCCTTTGTGGGCAAGCTGTGGCGCGCATCGCGCGTCGCTTGCCGGGGATGGCCGCTTCGCCTACAATGGGCAGGCTGCGAAACCGCAGGCACTTCCCGCTTGGTTTCCATGCGTCCACCGCATGGCCACCCAGAGGGGAGCATGAGAAGCGCCGGCGCCTGACGCCGCGCACGAGGGCGGGGCCAAGGCGCCCTGCGGGAAAGGTGGAGAAGCATGGCTGACAAGCTTAGCATCAGCAAGGAGCGCACGGCCGAGCTCATCAAGGAGTTTGGCAAGGGCGAGGCCGATTCCGGCAGCCCCGAGGTGCAGGTTGCCATCCTTTCGGAGCGCATCCGCAACCTGACCGAGCATCTGAAGGTCCACAAGAAGGACAACCACACGCGCCGCGGGCTCATGATGCTCATCGGCAAGCGCCGCGGCCTTCTGAAGTACATCAAGAACCGCGACATCGAAGAGTACCGCGCGCTCATCAAGAAGCTGGGCATCCGAGACAACATCTAGCCAGCCAAACGAAAGCCCGCCCCGGCGGGCTTTCGCATAGCGGTCGGAGGCGCAAGGGCGCGTCCGCTCGCGGCGGCGGGGGAACGGTGAGTACCCCGTCAGCCGAAGAAGCTTGTCCGCACTAGGGCGGCAAGGCGAAGAGAAAGAACAAGGCATCATGGAGAAAATCGTCGAATCCTTCGAACTGTACGGGAAGCAGTACCGTTTGGAGACGGGCGAACTGGCCAAGCAGGCCACCGGCGCCGTCCTCGTCACGCAGGGCGACACCACGGTGCTCGTGACGGCCGTCATCTCGAAGCAGGAGAAGGACTACGACTTCTTCCCCCTCACGGTGGATTTCATCGAGAAGATGTACGCCGTGGGCCGCATCCCCGGCGGCTACCTCAAGCGCGAGGCGCGCCCCTCCGACAAGGGCACGCTCACGGCGCGCATGGTGGACCGTCCCATCCGCCCCGGCTTCGCGGACGGCTTCAAGCGCGAGGTCCACATCGTGTGCACGACGCTCGTGGTGGACAGCGTGAACCCGCCCGACACCGTGTGCGTGATGGGCGCCTCCGCCGCCCTCATGCTGGGCGCGGCCCCGTTCGACGGCCCGGCCGCCTGCGTGCGCATCGGCCGCGACGTGGAGACGGGCGAGTTCATCGTGAACCCGACGTTCGAGGAGTCCGAGCGCTCCGATTTGGAGCTGACCATCGCCGGCACCGCCGACTACATCTCCATGGTGGAGGCCGGCGCCAACGAGATCAGCGAGGAGGACATGCTGGCCGCCATGACGTTCGGCCAGGAGGCCATCGCGGCGTTCTGCGAGGTCCAGCAGCGCTTCCTCGACCGCTGCGCCATCGAGCCGGTGGAGTGGCCGGTGCATGTGGCCGATCCTTCCATCGCCGAGCGCGTCGCCCCTCACCTGGACGAGATGTCCGCCGCCCTGCGCGATGCCGACAAGCTCTCCCGCATGGCCAAGGTGGAGGCGCTCAAGGAGCGCGTGGCGTCCGAGGACTTCTCGGAGGAGGAGCGCGACGCGTGGGGCTCCGACATCGCCGCCGAGCTCAAGAAGCTTGAGAAACGCGCCATGCGCGCCATGGTCATTGAGACGGGCGAGCGCGCCGACGGCCGCGCGCCCGAGGAGATCCGCCCGCTGCACATCGTGCCGGGCTACCTGCCCCGCGTCCACGGCTCGGGCCTGTTCCAACGCGGCCAGACGCAGGTGCTCTCGGTGTGCACGCTCGGCATGCTGAGCGAGTGGCAGCGCCTTGACACCATCGACCCCGCCGAGGGCAAGCGCTACATGCACCAGTACAACTTCCCGCCGTACTGCACGGGCGAGACCGGCCGCATGGGCGCGCCGAAGCGCCGCGAGATCGGCCACGGGGCCCTCGCGGAGCGCGCGCTTTTACCGGTGCTTCCGGGCGAGGACGAGTTCCCCTACGCCATCCGCGTGGTCAGCGAGGTGCTGGAGTCCAACGGCTCGTCGTCCATGGCTTCCACCTGCGGCTCGACGCTCGCCCTCATGGACGCCGGCGTGCCCATCTCCTCTCCCGTGTCCGGCATAGCCATGGGCCTTATCAAGGAGGGCGACGACGTGGTCATCCTCTCCGACATCCAGGGCATCGAGGACTTCCTCGGCGACATGGACTTCAAGGTGTGCGGCACGGAGAAGGGCATCACGGCCCTGCAGATGGACAACAAGGCCCGCGGCCTGTCCGTCGACATCCTGGCCCGCGCGCTCAGGCAGGCCCGCGAGGGCCGCGCCCACATCCTGGACGCCATGCTGCAGACCATCGACGCGCCGCGTCCCGAGCTTTCGCAGTTCGCGCCGCGTATCGAGACCATCGTCATCCCCGTGGACAAGATCCGCGACGTCATCGGCAGCGGCGGCAAGGTGGTGCGCGGCATCCAGGAGGAGACGGGCGCCCACATCGACATCCAGGAGGACGGCACCATCCACATCGCCGCGGTGGAGGGTCCGGCCGGGGAGGCCGCCAAGGCCATGATCCTGTCCATCGTCAAGGAGCCCGAGGCCGGCGAGATCTACGACGGCGAGGTCGTGGGCATCAAGGACTTCGGCGCGTTCGTGAAGCTGACCGCCGCCAAGGACGGCCTGCTGCACATCTCGCGCGTGGCGAACGGGCGCGTGGGCAAGGTGGAGGACGTCTTGTCCTTGGGCGACGTGGTGAAGGTGAAGGTGCTCGAAGTGGATCCCGCGACGGGCAAGATCTCGCTTGACCGCTTGGACAAGCCCGAGGCCCCGGCCGGCGGCGATGACGCGGGGCGCGCAGAGCGCAAGATGCGCGAGGACCGCGGCGAGCGCGACAACCGCCCGGGCCGCAGCGGGCGCGGAGGACGCACGCCGCGCCGCCGCCACGAGGCCCAGTAGGCGCGCGGAGGGAAGGCGGACGGTCATGATACGGGTTGCTGTCGCAGGATGCGCCGGGCGCATGGGGGGCACGGTCGTCGGGGCGGTGGAGGCCGCTTCTGACATGGAGGTCGCGTGCGGGGTGGATCCGCACGCGGGCGGGGGCGTTTCCTTCCCCGTGTTCCGCTCGGTGCGCGAGGCGCTCGACGGCGCCGATTTCGACGTGCTGGTGGACTTCACGCAGCCCGACGTCGTGGAGGGAAACCTGCGCGAGGCGCTGCCTGAGGGCGTGGACTGCGTGGTGGGCACCACGGGACTTTCGACCGGGGCGCTCGAGGAGCTGGCGAGCCTGGCCCCGGCGGGAACCTGCCTGTTCTACGCGCCCAACTTCACGACGGGCGCCGTGCTCATGATGGAGTTCGCCAAGGCGGCGGCCCCCTACTTCCCCGAGGCGGAGGTCCTGGAGTTCCATCACTGCAACAAGAAGGACGCGCCCTCCGGCACGGCGGTGCGCACGGCCCAGCTCATCTCCGAGGCGCGCGGCGGCCGGGCGAGCGAGGCCCCGGGCCGCGAGACCGAGGTCGCCGGCGCCGAGGGCGCGCGCGGAGCACTTGTGGAGGGGGTTCCCGTGCACTCCGTTCGCTCGATGGGCTACGTGGCCAGCCAGGAGGTGGTGTTCGGGTCGTTCGGCCAGACGCTTTCGGTCCGCCACGACTCGTGGGATCGCGCCTCCTACATGCCGGGCGTCCTTCTGGGCATCCGCAGCGTAGGCGAGCGCGAGGGCCTCGTTGTAGGTTTGGAGAACTTCATGAAGTGACGTGCGCGCACGTGGCATAATGAACGTTCGACAAGATGAGAAGGCAGGCGCGGGCGATGCCTCCCGCGCCGCAAGACGGTGAGGAGCAGTCATGTCGCAGCCCCGTTTCGGCCGCATGATCCCGGCCATGGTGACGCCTTTCGACGAGGAGCTGGAGCTTGACCTCGACAAGGTGCGGGCGCTTGCCGTGCGCCTGGTCGAAGGCGGCAGCGACTCGCTTATCGTCAACGGCACGACCGGGGAAAGCCCCACGGTGTTCTACCCGCAGAAGATGCAGCTGTTCCGCACCGTGGTCGAAGCTGTGGACGGGCGGGTGCCCATCATCGCCAACGTGGGCGACAACTGCACGGCCGACACGGTGAGCTTCGCCCGGGAGGTCTCGCAGCTTGGCGTGGACGGGCTTATGTGCGTGGTTCCCTACTACAACAAGCCGCCGCAGGAGGGCCTCTACCGCCATTTCGCCACCATCGCCGATGCGGTGGAGCTGCCCATCATCCTGTACAACATTCCGGGGCGCTGCGTGGTGAACATGGAGGCGGAAACCACGCTGCGTTTGGCCAGGGAGTTTTCCAACATCGTGGCCGTGAAGGAGGCGTCGGGCAAGATGGACCAGGTCAAGGCCATCGTGGACGGCGCGCCGGAGGGCTTTTGCGTGTACTCGGGGGACGACTCGGCCACCTTGGACGTCATGAGGCGGGGCGGGGTCGGCGTCATATCCACCATCGGCAACGTCGCGCCGGCGCGCATGAAGGAGATCGTGGATTTGGCGGCTGCGGGCCGGTGGGAGGCCGCCGAGGCGGCCAACGAGCGCCTCATGCCGCTTATGACCGGGCTGTTCGAGACATCGAACCCCATCCTGGTCAAGGAGGCCCTGCGGCTTCTGGGCTTTCCCGTGGGCGGCGTGCGCCTGCCTTTGGTGGACGCCACGCCGGCTCAGTCGGAGCGCCTTGCGCGCATCATGCGCGAGACGGGGGTGCTCGAGGCGTAAGGGCCAACCGCGCCCGCCCTCGCCCCCGCGCCGACCGACCGGGCCGGCTTGGGGGCGAGGGCTTTGATAAGAAGCGAGGCGCCGCCGCAGGGCGGCGCGAGAATATATCCGCGACGCGCGGAGGACGCAGCCGGCAGGGCCGGATCGTGCGTCATGGGCAGCCGGGGCTTCCGGCTCCTTTCGCATAGGCGACGCGCGTTTGAAGAGAAGGAAGAGCATGGAAGAGAGCAAACCTCGCGCGCAACGCGGAAGCGAACGCGCGCGCAAAAACGATTCGGGCCAGGCCAAGAAGGCGGCCCAGGGCGGCGAGAAGACCCGCTCCTACAAGCACGTCAAGCTGGAGCGCAAGCGCCCGCAGCTGACCAAGGAGGGCGGCGGCGCCCGCCGCTTCAACAAGCAGGGGCAGGCCGACTCGCGGCGCAGCTTCGCCTCGCCGAAGAAGGACGCGAACGCCGCGCTCAAGATCATCCCCTTGGGCGGCCTTGACGCCATCGGCAAGAACATGACCGTGTTCGAGTGCAAAGGCGACATGATCCTGGACGATGCCGGGCTCATGTTCCCGGACGACAACCACCCGGGCGTGGACCTCATCCTGCCCGACTACACCTACGTGCTGCAAAACGCCGACAAGCTGCGCGGCATCATCATCACGCACGGGCACGAGGACCACACCGGCACGCTGCCCTACCTCATGAAGGACCTCGACCGCCAGGTGCCCATCTACGCCACCAAGCTCACGCTGGGGCTCATCGAGGGCAAGTTCGCCGAGCATCGGATCAAAAACGCCAAGCTCGTGGAGATCAAGCCGGGCGACCAGGTGAAGCTCGGCTGCATCACGGCCGAGTTCTTCGCCGTGAACCATTCTATCCCCGGGGCCGTGGGCGTGTTCTTCCAAAGCCCCGCCGGAAACGTCCTGCACACCGGCGACTTCAAGCTGGACCAGACACCCATCGACGGGGTCCACACCGACTTCGGCGCGCTCGCGCGCTACAGCGAGCTGGGCGTGGACCTCATGATGAGCGACTCCACCAACGCCACGAACCCCACGTTCACGCCGAGCGAGGCCGAGGTGGGCAAGGAGCTGGCCAAGATCATCGCCCAGGCCAAGGGGCGCGTCATCATCGCCTCGTTCGCCAGCCATATCCACCGCATGCAGCAGATATGCGACGCGGCGGTGGCCAACGGCCGCAAGGTGGTGGTCACGGGCCGCTCCATGATCCAAAACACCGACATCGCCCGCAAGCTGGGCTACCTGGACATCAGCGACACCGACATCTTAGACGCCTACGACCTCAAGGGCATCCCGCCCGAGCAGGTGGTCATCATGTGCACGGGCAGCCAGGGCGAGCCGCTCTCGGCGCTGGCGCGCATCGCCAACGGCGAGCACAAGACCATCTCCATGGACGAGGGCGACACCGTCATCATATCGGCCACGCCCGTGCCGGGCAACGAGAAGGCGGTCACGCGCGTCATCAACGGCCTGGCCAAGATAGGGGCGGACGTCTACGACAAGAGCCGCGCGCGCGTCCATGTGTCGGGCCACGCCGGCGCGGAGGAGCTGAAGCTGGTCCTGTCCATCGTCAAGCCCCGGGCGTTCATGCCCGTCCACGGCGAGGCCACCCACCTGCGCGCCCACGCACGGCTGGCCGAGGCCACGGGCGTGCCGGCCGAGAACGTGTTCATCTGCGAGAACGGCGAGAGCTTGGAGCTCACCTCGCGCGGCGTGGAGCGCGGGGAGGTCGTGCAGTCGGGCATCGTGTTCGTGGACGGCCTGTCGGTGGGCGACACGTCGCAGGACGTGCTCGACGAGCGCAGCGCGCTGGCGGCCCAGGGCTTCGCCGCCGTGGCGGCGGCCGTGTCCCCCAAGAAGAAGGGGGTGGCCGGAGCCGTTCAGGTGGAGATGCGCGGCATCACCGGGGGCGACGACGACTACCTGGTGAGGGAGGCCCAAAGCACCGTGAAGAACGCCCTTGGGCGCGCGCTGTCCAAAAACGGCGCCACCGCCAAGGAGGCCAAGAAGGCGGCGCGCGACGCGCTGCTGTCGCTTCTGTGGGAACGCACCAAGACGCGCCCGATGGTGGTTGTGAACCTGCTGGAGGTTTAGGCTATAATGGCCGCATGCGCGTAGACGCGCATGCGGCTCTCACCGGCCGCGGAAGGCCCGCGAAACGAAGTAGTAACGCAGCACGAAGGAGCAGGGCGTGGCCCGGAACCCATCAAGCACATCGAAATCCCGGTCGGCCTCTTCCAAGCCGAAGGCGCGGGCGGCCTCGCCCGCGGAGAAGCGCGCGCGCAAGGCCGGCGCGCCGACCGAGGCGCCCGAGCGGCGCCTGTTCGACGATCGCGTGCGCCGCGACATCGCCGGCGTGGCGCTGGCCGTTCTGGGGGCGGTGCTGTTCGTGGCGGCGGTCCTGCCCACCGATGCGGTGGTGACGTCGTTTATGTCGAGCGCGCTGCACCTCACGCTGGGGCTGGGCGCCTACCTGCTGCCGTTTCTCCTCGTGGCCCTGGGGGCGAGCTTCCTCGTCCGCTTCGATCGCGAGCGCGTCCCGGCGCGCGTCGCGGTGGGGCTGGTCATGATCTTTTTCGCCGCGCTGGTGCTGCTTGCCCTGTTCACGCCTGGAAGCGAGTCGGGAGTGACGGAGCGCCTGTTCGCGGAGGCCGAGCTGACGGCGCGCGGCGGGTATGTGGGCGCCGGGGTCGCCTGGGTGGGTTTGAGCCTGTTCGGCCAGGTTGTTTCCTGCATCCTGATGGTCGGCGTCGTCTTAGCGGGCTTGGCGGTCATCGGGTTTTCCCTCTCGGGCCTCATCGAACGCGTCCAGGACGCGCGGGCGGCCCGCGCCGAGCGCGACGAGGATGACGACGTCCTGGCGGCGCCCCCCTTCGCCCGCATGAGGAGGCCCTCGGCTGCCCGAGTGCCCGTGGTGCCCACGATGGGGGAGGATTTCGAGCAGGCCGAGACGACCGCGTTGCCCAAACCGGCGGAGCGCAGGCGCGGCCGCGCGTCCCGCCCGAAGCGCGTCCCCGAGGCGCAGCTGACCCAGGAGCTTGGCCGCGAGGGCGAGGAGGGAGATGCCCAGGAGGCCCCCCAGATGCTCACCCGCAAGCTGGGAAGGCGGCGCGAGCGCGAGGAGGTCGCCGAGCCGAAAGCGCCCGCGTCCGCAGCTTCGACCGTCCCGCTGGCCGCGCCGCGCCCCGCAGACGGCTTCGAGCTTCCCTCGATGGACCTTCTGGCCGTCTCGAAGGGGTCGAAGAAAGACGGCGCCTCCGACACCGAGCTTAAAGAGACGGCCGCGTGCCTGCAGGAGTCGCTTGAGAGCTTTCAGATATTCGCCGAGGTGGTGGGCTGGGTGGCCGGCCCCACGGTCACGCTGTTCAAGGTGGACCTCCCGGCCGGCGTGCGCGTGAGCCGCATCACCGCGCTCGAAGACGACATCGCGCTTGCGCTCGCCGCGCCGGGCGTGCGCATCTTCGCGCCCATCCCCGGCACGAACTTCGTGGGCATCGAGGTTCCCAACCGCACGCGGCAGACCGTGCTTTTGGGCGACGTCATCAAAGACGCGCCGGACGGGCCGCTGCAGATAGCCATCGGCAAGGACGTGGAGGGCCATCGCATCGTGTCCGACCTGGCCAAGATGCCGCATCTGCTCATCGGCGGCACCACCGGGTCGGGCAAGTCGGTGTCCATCAACGCCATGATCATGTCCATCCTCATGCGCGCCACGCCCTCCGAGGTCCGCTTCATCATGGTCGACCCCAAGCGCGTGGAGTTCACGCCCTACAACGGCATCCCGCACCTCTACGTGCCCGTGGTCACCGAGCCCAAGGAGGCGGCAAGCGCGCTTTCGTGGGGCGTTGCGGAGATGGAGCGGCGCCTGAAGGTGTTCAGCAAGGTGGGCGCGCGCAACATCGGGCAGTACAACGCCAAGGTGCAGGCCGAGCAGGAGGCCGTTCGCGCCGCCGAGGAGGCGGGCGAGGAGCCTCCCGCAAGCGAGCTGGGCGGGGAGCTGCCCTACATCGTCATCATCATCGACGAGCTGGCCGACCTCATGATGAACGTGGGCAAGGAGGTGGAGTTCTCCATCAGCCGCATCGCGCAGCTGGCGCGCGCGGCGGGCATCCACCTCATCGTGGCCACCCAGCGCCCCTCCACCAACGTGGTGACGGGCCTCATCAAGGCCAACATCACCAACCGCATCGCGTTCAACGTGGCCAGCGGCATAGACTCGCGCGTCATCCTGGACACGCCCGGGGCGGAGAACCTCATCGGCCTGGGGGATTTGCTGCTGTCCAAGCCCGAGTTCGCCAAACCCCAGCGCATCCAGGGTTGCTACGTGTCCGAGGACGAGATCAACGCCGTGGTGGCCGCGCTCAAAGAGCAGGGCGAGCCGGAGTATCATTCCGAGATCCTGCAGACCAACCTCATCACGCTGGGCGCGTCGGAGCCTGACGGCAGCGGCGGGTCGGGTTCCTCGGACGATCCGCTCGTTTGGGAGGCCGCCGAGATCGTGGTGTCAAGCGGGCTTGGATCGACGTCCAACATCCAGCGCCGCCTCAAGGTGGGCTATTCGCGCGCCGGTCGTATAATGGACATGTTGGAGGAGAAGGGCGTCGTGGGCCCGCCGAACGGCAGCAAGCCCCGCGACGTGCTCGTGGACGCCATGGAGCTGGAGACGTTGAAGGCGTTCGAGGCCCGGGACGAGTCGAGTCCGGAGGAGTGAGCAGATGGCCCAGGTGAGTTTCGGAACGATCCTTCGCGAGGCGCGCGAGCGCAAGGGCTTGGACCTGTCGGCGGCCGCCCGTAAGCTGCGCATCAGGCCCGACATCCTGCGCGCGATAGAGGAGAACGATTTCTCGCGCATGCCGCCGCGCGGCTATGCGCGCAACATGGTGAACGCTTACGCGCGCCTGGTGGGCCTGAACCCCACCGAGATGACGCGCATGTACCTGGACGAGGCGTACGCCTACCAGGTGGGGCGCGCCCGCACCGATGCGCCGGCGTCGTCCCGCAGAGGCTCTCAGTCCCGCTCCCGCGCCCGCGGCGGCGAGCGGCAGGAAGCCGAGCGGCCGCCGCGTCAAAACGCCCTGGGGCGCACCCTCTACGACGACCGGCGCGACTACGTGCGCGATTACGGAGGTCGCTCGGGCGGGTCGGGGAGGCTCTACTCGGAGGAGCGGACCCATCCCAGCCGCCGCGCGGCGCTTCCCAACTCCCAGTACACCAACTTCTACGCAGGGCCCAAAGCTCCAAGCGCCGTGCAGTCGAAGCTGCCCTTCATCATCGCGGGCGCCGTCATCTTGGTGCTGCTCATCGCGGTGCTGGCGCTTGCGTTCGGCAACAGGGGCGCAGAGTCGCAGGACGCTCCGAAGGTGCCCATCACCGGCGTGACCGACACCACGCAAAGCGGCGAGGGGTCTTCGGGCGCCGAGGGCGCGCCTGCGCAGGAGGCTGCGCCCGCCGAGGTCGCGCCGACGAGCGTGACGGTGGAGTACGAGGTGTCGAACCAGTCCATCTACGCCGTCATCACCACCGACGGGGTTGCGGCGGAGCAGATGATAACCGGTCCCGTGACCGAGACGGTGGAGGTGAGCGGCACCTGGAGCTTCGCCACGTGGGTGAGCGACGCGGTGACGGTGACGGTGGACGGCGAGGAGGTGGCCTTCGACGGCACGGATGCAAGCGGTATGCCGATGTGCACGGTGGACTTCGCTGCCTACCTCGAGCAATGGAAAGCCGACCATCCGGACGCGGCGGATTCCCCGGCCGGGACGTCCGGGTCCTCCACGGCCGGAGCCTCCGGCAGCGGGTCGTCCTCCGGAGCGGGCGGCTCCTCTGCCGGCTCTTCCACCCAATAGCGCTCCCGCACCGTGCGCGGATGCGGTATCCTGTTCGGACGATGATGCGCGCGGCCCGCGAAAGCGCGCGCCTGAGGAAAGGACGGTCACATGGCCAAGGAATCGAGCTTCGACGTGGTGTCGACGGTCGACATGCAAGAGGTGGACAACGCGTTTCAGCAGGCGCGCAAGGAGCTTGCCCAGCGCTACGATCTGAAGGACTCCGGCGCCCAGATAGCGCTTGACAAAGCGGCCGGCGCCTTCACGGTGACGGCGCCGGCCGACTTCGTGGCCCGGCAGGTCATCGACGTGCTGGGTTCGAAGCTGATCCGCCGGGGCATCGACCTGGCCGCCGTCAAGTGGGGCGAGCCCGAGGCCGCCGCCGGGCAGAGCGTCCGGGTGCGCGGTTCTATCGTCGAGGGCATAGACAAGGAGTGCGCCGGGCGCATCAGCAAGGACATCAGGGGCACGAAGCTCAAGGTGAAGGTGCAGATCGAGGGCGACAAGCTGCGCGTGAGCTCGGCGTCGCGCGACACGCTGCAGGAGGTCATCGCCTTTTTGAAGGGCCAAGACTACGGCCAGCCGCTCCAGTACGTCAACTACCGCTGAGGCGGCGCGCGTGCCATGAATTCGAAGACCTTTGCGGATGCCGCCCCTTCCGTGGCGTTCATCACCCTTGGTTGCGCGAAGAACGAGGTTGACACCGCCCATATGCGCAGGCGCCTGGCGCAGGCGGGCTTTGCGCTGGAGGAGGACCCCGCCCGCGCCCACGCGGTGGTGGTGAACACGTGCTCTTTCATACAGAGCGCCACCGAGGAGAGCCTGGAGGCCGTGTTCGACGCGGCGGGGCTTCCCAACGTGGCAGCCGGCGCGCCGCTTGTGGTGGCGGGCTGCATGCCGGCGCGCTACGGCGAGGAGCTGTCCGCCGAGCTGACGGAGGCGCGCGCCTTCGTTCCGTGCAGCCGGGAGGACGACATCGCCGCCGTCGTCGCGGGCGCCCTGGGCCTTGACGGCATCCCGGGAGGCGGGCGGGGATCGGTCGCCGCAGGCAAGGAGGGGATCGGCGAGGCGGTGTCGGCCTACGTGAAGATCTCCGACGGGTGCGACCGCTTCTGCAGCTACTGCACCATCCCTTTCATCCGCGGGCGCTACCGCAGCTTCCCCTACGACGAGGTGCGCGCCGAGGTGGCCGCGCGCGTGTCGGAGGGCGTGCGCGAGATCGTCCTCATCGCGCAGGACACGGGGCGGTGGGGGACCGACCTGCCGCAGCCCTCGTCGCTCGCCTGGCTTGTGGGGGCCTTGGCAGAAGAGTTCCCCGACACGTGGCTTCGCCTCATGTATCTGCAGCCCGAGGGGCTGACCGACGAGCTTCTGGACGCCGTGGCCTCGCACGCGAACGTGTGCGACTACTTCGACATCCCCCTCCAGCACGTGGACCCCGCCATCTTGCGCGCCATGAACCGCCCGGGGTCGCGCGGGGAGTTCGAGGCGCTTGTGCGCCGCGTGCGCGAGCGCATCCCGAACGCGGCGCTGCGCACCACCCTCATCGCGGGCTTTCCCGGCGAAACGGACGAGCAGTTCGAGGAGCTGTGCGACTTCGTGGAGGAGGGGCTGTTCGACTACGTGGGCGTGTTCCCCTACTCGCGCGAGGAGGGCACGCGCGCCTTCGATCTGCCGGGCCAGGTGGACGAGGAGGAGAAGGCCGACCGTGCGCAGCGCCTGCGCGACGCATCCGACGCGGCATGCGCCCCGCGCATCGCCGAGCGGACGGGGCGCGTGATGGACGTGCTGGTGGAGGGCGTGGAGGAGGACGGGCAGCTGTTCGGGCGCGCCATGTGCCAAGCGCCCGAGGTGGACGGCGTCACCTACCTGGCCGCAGGGCGCGCAGGCGAGGTGCGCTCCGTGACGATAACGGGCACGCTCCTCTACGAGATGGAGGGGGAGTGAGGTCGTGAGCGGGGACAGGCGGCTGAATCCAACGTCCGCCGGCAGGCTGTGGACGCCCGCGAACATCGTCACGCTCGTGCGCATCTGCTTGGTGCCCGTGTTCGTGGCGGCTCTCGTGAGCCCCTGGCCGCAATGGTTCGGCCTGCCCCAGGTGGCCGACGATGCGAAAAGCCTTGTTGCGGCGGGTATCTTCATCCTCATATCCTGCACCGACTGGCTGGACGGGTACCTGGCGCGCAGCCGGGGCGAGGTGACGGACTTCGGCAAGTTCATGGACCCGCTGGCCGACAAGATACTCGTTTGCGCGGCGCTGCTCGCCCTCATCGAGCTGGGGGCGCTGCCCAGCTGGGTGGTTCTGGTCATCCTGGCGCGCGAGTTCATTGTGTCGGGCGTGCGCATGGTGGCCGCGAACGAGGGCGTGGTGATCGCCGCCAGCTGGTACGGCAAGGCCAAGACCGTGTTCCAGATGGTGGCGATAGTCCTGTTCTGCGTGAAGGACAGCCATATGGCGGGAAGCGTCCATGCGGCGCTTTCCGACTGGATGTGGACGCTCAGCTGGCTGGTCATGCTGGTGGCGCTCGTGCTCACCGTGGTGTCCATGCTGGACTACATCGCGAAGGCGCGCCGCCTTCTGGGCTTGGGAAGGGGCGGACGCGCCGGCGGGGGCGACGTCGCCGGCGTCGCCGACGAGGAGCTCTCCCGGCTGGCCGCGGCCGTGCTCGACGCGGCGCGCGCGGCGGGGCGCACGCTGGGGACGGCCGAGAGCTTGACGGGCGGACTTGCCGCAGCGGCTCTGACCGCGGTTCCCGGCAGCTCGGAGACGGTGCGCGGAGGCGTGGTGAGCTACGCCTCTGCGGTCAAAAGCGGCCTGCTGGACGTCGATCCCTCCGTCATCGCGTCGAAGGGGGCCGTGAGCCGCGAGACCGCGCTCGCCATGGCCAAGGGCGCGCGCGAGCGGTTGGGGTGCGACGTGGCGGTGTCCATGACCGGCATCGCCGGGCCGGGCGGCGCCGAGCCGGGAAAGCCCGTGGGCACGGTGTGGCTCGCCTGCTGCGACGAGCGCGGCGGCCGCGCCGAGCATCGGCTGTTCTCGGGCACGCGGGAGCAGGTGCGCCGGCAGACCGTGCGCGCGGCCCTGGAGCTTGCCCTCGACGCGCTGGAGGCGCGCTAGATCCGCGCTGGAAGCGCGCTGGAGGGCCGCTGGATCGGCGTTGGGCGGACGGCGGATACGCGTTGGATCGAGGCGCCGTCGCGCTGGATGCGCGCCATGTCCGCGCTGGAGGGTCCCGCTATACTGGATCTGCGGATCCGTTGGAAACCAAGTCTTGACGTTCAAACGGATGTTCGTATAATAGGGAAAAGCGGAAACCACGCGCCGCAGAGCGTCGCCGGGAAGAGAAGGAAGCGCATGAACGAAGAAAAAGAGAAGATGCTCAAGCTGACCACCGATCAGATAGAGACGAAGTTCGGCAAGGGCTCCATCATGAAGTTCGGAGAGGGGGAGCAGGGCCTCAACATCGGCGCCATACCCACAGGATCGCTGCCGCTTGACGCGGCTCTTGGGATCGGGGGCGTGCCGCGCGGCCGCATCGTGGAGGTGTACGGACCTGAATCGAGCGGCAAGACGACGCTCGCCCTCCAGATCCTCGCCGAGGCCCAGGCGCTCGGGGGCATCGTCGCCTTCATCGACGCGGAGCACGCGCTCGATCCCGTGTACGCGGCGCGGCTGGGGGTGGACATCGACGAGGTGCTCATCTCCCAGCCTGACACCGGCGAGCAGGCGCTCGAGATCTGCGACATGCTGGTGCGAAGCGGCGCCATAGACTGCATCGTCATCGACTCGGTGGCGGCGCTCGTGCCCAAGGCCGAGATCGAAGGGGAGATAGGCGACACCACGGTGGGCCTGCAGGCGCGCCTTATGTCCCAGGCGCTGCGCAAGCTGGCCGGCTCGCTTTCCAAGTCCAACACCACCTGCATCTTCATCAACCAGCTGCGCGAGAAGATAGGCGTCATGTTCGGCAACCCCGAGACCACGACGGGCGGACGGGCGCTCAAGTTCTTCTCCAGCGTGCGCATCGACATCCGCCGCATCGACTCCATCAAGAAAGACGGCGAGATCGTGGGCAACCGCGTGCGCGCCAAGGTGGTCAAGAACAAGGTGGCCCCGCCGTTTCGCCAGGCGGAGTTCGACCTCATGTACGGCGAGGGCATCTCGCGCGAGGGCTGCATCGTGGACATGGCCGTGGAGGCGGGCGTGGCGAAGAAGAGCGGCGCCTGGTACACCTACGGCGAGGAGCGCCTCGGCCAAGGGCGCGAGGCGGCCAAGCAGACGCTCAAGGAGAACCCCGATCTGCGCGAGGAGCTGGAGAACAAGGTGAGGGAGGCCTTCGACATCCCCATCATCACCCGGTCGGCCGAGGAGGCCGAGGCCCTGACGCCGGCAGCCAAGCCCAAGGGGAAGAAGTAGCATGACGGCCTCGGCCGAGGAGCTTGCCCGCCTGCGGGAGCGCATGGACGCCATCCTCCGCTCGGATTCCGCCTCCGCCCGGGGTCCGCGGCACGTCGAGGGCCGTCGGGCCGGCCGCGCCGAGGGCGCAGAAGGCCCGCGCGGCTCATCCGGAGCCGCTGCGGAGCCGTTTTCTGATGGGGCATGCGAAGCGGGCGGAGCGGACGAGGCCGAGAGGGCCTTTCGCAAGATAGAGCGCCTCGCCTGCTCGCGCGAGCAGGCGAGCGAGGCGCTGCGCAGGAGGCTTGCGCGGGACGGCTTCTCGGCGGAGGCTGCGGAGGCGGCGGTGGGACGGGCGGTCTCCTGCGGGCTTGTGGACGACCGGCGCTACGCCGACGTGCTCGTGCGCAGCCGCCTCGCGCAGGGGCGCGGCGTCCAGGGCATCCGCGCCGAGCTCGCCTCGCTCGGCATAGAGCCGCCGTGCGAGGACGGCTTCGCCGGGGGGCTTTCCGACGACCACGATTCGGAAGTCGAGCGCGCCCTCGGCGTGCTCGAGCGCAAGCCCCCGCGCGCCAAGAACGTGCGCGCGGCCGCTTACCGAAGGCTCATGCAGAAGGGGTTCGGCGCCGCGGTCTCGACCGCCGCGGCGCGGATATGGCACGAAGGACGCGACCTCTGAGGGCCGCCGCCCGACGATTCAGGCGGCCCGATCGGCCCGATATTTCAGAATATTTCTTGTCCGCGCTTTCACAAACGGCGCTCAAGCTCTATCATAGACGCAAGCTTGAGTGAAACGTATCCGACAGGGTACTTCTTATAGACAAATTCATACGATGCAACCCGTATCGCGTGCGTTCGCTCATGCCCGGTTATGCCGGGATTTTTTATGCCTATGAACTGAACTGAGACACTGCGGGAACCGAAAACGAAAGGGGGAGGCCATGCCCGAGATTTTATGGCTCATCGTCGGCGCCGTCGTCGGCGTCGGCGCCGGCTTTGTCATCACGCGCTACATCGCCAACGCGTCCACCAAGCGTGCGGCGCAGGAGGCGGAATCCGTTGTGGCGGATGCGAAGCGACAGGCCGAGACGCTGCGCCGCGAAGCGATCGTGGAAGCCAAGGACGAGGCCCTCAAGCTGAAGCAGGAGGCTCAGGCCGAGAGCAAGGAGCGCCTGCGCGAGGCGCGGGCTGCGGAGAACCGCGTATCCCAGCGCGAGGAGTCGCTCGACCGGCGCGTGGAGTCGCTCGATGCGCGCGAGCATCAGATTTCGTCGCTGCAAGGCCAGCTCGAGCGCCGCGAGCGCGATTTGAACGCGGCCGAGCGCGAGGTGACCAGCCGCCTGGAGCGTGCGGCCGGCATGACGCCCGAAGAGGCGAAGGCCGAGCTGCTGGACACGCTCAAAGACGAGGTGACCCACGAGTCGGCGGCCATCATCCGCGACGCCGAGGCCCGGGCCAAGGCCGAGGCGGACAAAAAGGCCCGCTCCATCTTGAGCCTGGCCATTCAGCGCGTGGCGGCCGATCACGCCGCCGAGACCACCGTGTCGGCCATCCATATCCCCTCGGACGACCTGAAGGGACGCATCATCGGCCGGGAGGGGCGCAACATCCGCTCCTTCGAGCAGCTGACGGGCACGAACCTCATCATCGATGACACGCCGGAGTGCGTGACCATCTCGTGCTTCGATCCGGTGCGCCGCGAGATAGGCCGTGTGACCATGGAGAACCTCGTGGCCGACGGGCGCATTCACCCGGCGCGCATCGAGGAGATGTTCGGCAAGGCGGAGGCGCTTGTGAACCAGCGCGTGCAGGAGGCGGGCGAACAGGCCGCCTTCGACACGGGCATCCACGATCTGCATCCGGAGCTTGTGCGCACGCTGGGGCGCCTGCGCTACCGCACCTCCTACGGCCAAAACGTCTTGAACCACTCGCTCGAGGTGGCGTACCTCTCGGGTGTCATGGCTGCCGAGCTGGGGCTTGATCCTGTGCCCGCGAAGCGCGCCGGCCTTTTGCACGACCTGGGGAAGGCGGTCGACCACGAGGTGGAGGGCAGCCATGCTGTCATCGGGGCCGATCTGGCGCGTCGCTTCGGCGAGAAGGCCGACATCGTGCACGCTGTGGAGGCCCATCACAACGACGTTGAACCCGCAAGCGTTTTGGCCGTGCTCGTTCAGGCCGCCGACGCCGTGTCCGCCGCGCGTCCCGGCGCACGCAAGGAGACGCTCGACGCCTACGTGAAGCGCCTCGAGAAGCTTGAGGAGATAGCAGGCTCCTACAAAGGGGTCGAACGCACCTACGCCATCCAAGCCGGCCGCGAGGTGCGCGTGATGGTGGAGCCCGACACGGTGGACGAGGCGGCCACCACGGTGCTCGCCCACGACATCGCGCAGCGCATCGAGAACGAGATGCAGTACCCCGGCCAGGTCAAGGTCGTGGTCATCCGCGAGAGCCGCGCGGTCGGCATCGCGAAGTAGGCGGGCCCTCGCATGGCCGACGCCTCGCTTGAGGGTTTCGTGGAGCGCGTGTGCGGCGAGAGCCGTCTTCGGGTCGAAGCCGACCTCGGAGACGGCTTCGTCCGCCTGAGGAGCGCGGAGGCCGAACGGCGTCAGGCGGCGCACGACATCCGCTCGACCGAGGACATCGTCATCGAGATGCTGCGCAACGCGCGCGACGCGCAGGCGGGAAACGTGTTTTTGGCCGTCACGCGCGACGACCGCACGCGACGGATCGTCATGGTGGACGACGGCGACGGCATCCCTCCGGCTATGCACGAGCGCATATTCGAGCCGCGCGTGACCTCGAAACTCGACACCATGCGCATGGACAAGTGGGGGGTGCACGGTCGCGGAATGGCCCTGTACTCCATCGCGGTGAACGCGACCGAGGCCCGCGTCGTCACCTCCGATGCGGGCAAAGGCTCGGCGTTTCTGGTCGAGACCGACCTGGACTCTTTGGGAGAGAAGGCCGATCAGTCGAGCTTCCCCTCGTTCGAACGTTCGGAGTCGGGAAGCGTCGCGGTGCGCGGTCCCAAGAACATCCTGCGGACGGTCTGCGAGTTCGCCATCGAAAGCCGCGCGACGTGCTCGGTCTACCTCGGATCGGCCACCGACGTGGCGGCCACGCTCTACGCCTTCGGGCTGTCGTCGGTGACTGCCGCCGAGCGCGCCTTCTGCACGGATCCCGAGCAGCTTGCCGTCTGCAGGCGCCTGTCGGTCTGCGCCGACCCAGCCTCCTTCGCGACTCAGGCAGCCGCTCTCGGCCTCGAGCTGTCGGAGCGGAGCGCCCGGCGCATCATGGACGGCGAGATCGCGCCCCTCGCACCCATCTTAAGCCGCATTCGGATAGAGGGGGACGAGCGCCCCGAGGCGGCGCGGCCTGCGCCGCGCGCGACCAAGCACTCCCGCTTCGACGCGCGCGGACTCAGGATAGACGACGCCGACCTCGAGGAGTTCTCGCGGAGGGTGGGGGAGGCGTTCGCCGAATTGGCGCGCGCCTATTACCTGGAACCCGACGTGGCCCCCGAGGTGCGCGTTTCCAAAGACGGCGTCCGCGTGTTCGTCCCTGTCGTCAAAACGCGCTAGGATTGCCACCCGGCCCCTTCACGACATCTGCATAGAGGCTGGTTGCGCGCCATAGTGCGAATGGGTAGAATGATGGGGCACCTGGGTGCGGTCCATGGACGCACAGGCGTCGAAGCAAACGCACATGCAACGAAACACGAAAAAGGACATGCATGCCCACAACTGAGCACACTTCGGACATCGGCTGCCTGAAGGTATCGTCAAAATCCTCCCCGGCTTCCGTGGCGGGCGCCATCGCCGGCATGGTGAAAGACGGCGTCTGCGTGGAGATACAGGCCGTCGGCGCGGGTGCGGTGAACCAGGCCGTCAAGGCCATCGCCATCTCGCGCGGCTTCCTGTCTCCCATAGGCATCGAAATAGCCTGCGTGCCGTCGTTCGCGGACATCGTCATCGACGGCGAGTACCGCACGGCCATCCGGTTCACGATAGATCCCCGCTACCTGCGCGGCGTCAGCGTCTCCGAATCCGCCGGCCGCATCGCTCCGACCGACCGCTAGAGAACGCAGAGGACCATGCACACCCCTTTCACGAACATGACGTTTTGCATCCGCACGTTCGGATGCCAGATGAACAAGCACGACTCCGAACGCATCGCCGGCATGCTGGAGGGCCTGGGGGCCCTGCCGGTCGAGACGATAGAGGACGCCGACGTTGTGGCGTTCATGACCTGCTGCGTGCGCGAGGCGGCCGACACGCGCCTGTACGGCCAGGTGGCTTCGCTCAAAAACGTGCCCCTGCGCGCGGGTTCGCCCCTTTCGAAGCGCATCGTGGCCGTGGGCGGCTGCATCGGGCAGCGCGACGGGGAGAAGCTCGTCGAGGAGCTGAGGCACCTTGACGTGGTGTTCGGCACCCACAACCTGGCCTCCCTGCCGCGTTTGCTGGAGGCGGCCATTGCGGAGGGCGGGCATCAGGTGGAGGTGCTCGACGCCGCCTCGTCTTTTCCCACCGAGCTTCCCACGGCGCGCGAGCATCATTGGGCGGCGTGGCTGCCCATCACCATCGGCTGCAACAACTTCTGCTCCTACTGCATCGTGCCCTATGTGCGCGGCCGCGAGAAATCGAGGCCGCTTGAGGACATCGTCGCGGAGGCCGAGCGTTATGTGGCGGCCGGCGTGAAGGAGATCACGCTTTTGGGCCAGAACGTGAACTCTTACGGGCGCGATCTGTACGGGGCCCCGCGCTTCGCCGCTGTCCTCGACGCCTTGGACGCCACGGGCATCGAGCGTTTGCGGTTCGCCACAAGCCACCCGAAGGACCTCACCGACGAGGTGATAGGGAAGTTCGGCACGCTGCGCTCGCTCATGCCGGCGCTGCACCTGCCTGTTCAGTCGGGTTCCGACACGGTGCTGGCCGCTATGAACCGCCGCTACACGCGCGCGCACTACCTGGGGCTTGTGCGGAAGCTGCGCGAGGCGTGTCCGGATGTCGCGCTGTCCACCGACGTCATCGTGGGCTTTCCCGGTGAGACGGCCAAGGACTTCGAGGACACGTGCCGCTTGATCGACGAAGTGGGCTACCATCAGGTGTTCACGTTCATCTACTCCAAGCGCGAGGGCACGCCGGCTGCCTCCATGGAGGATCAGACTCCGCACGAGGTGGTCCAGAGCCGGTTCGACCGCCTGGTCGACATGGTGCAGAAGCGTGCGTTCGAGGCGAACCAGCGCGACAAGGGGTCCATCGTCGACGTGCTGGTGGAGGGCGCCTCGAAGCGCGACGCCCTGCTGCTGTCCGGCAAAAGCCCCAAGAACCAGACTGTGCACGCCCCCCTTCCCGCCGGACGATCGGCCGAGGAGCTGGCGGGCAGCATCGTGCGCGTGCGGGTGGACGAGGCGAAGACCTGGTACCTTTCCGGCGAGGTTGTGGATGGTGCTTGAGCTGGGCTCGCCTGTCATCTGCGTCGTGGGGCCCACGGCTTCGGGGAAGACCGAGCTTGCGCAGGCCCTTGCCC
>DXCU01000069.1 GCA_019115845.1 Candidatus Rubneribacter avistercoris
TGCACTTACCTTTATATCAAAAATTGAAAGCAAGCTGGACGGCCTGAAGGTCTTTTTCATTCATAACCTGCTGCCAAGCTTCGAATGTCCAGCTTGCTATTGCAGTGTCCAGACTGCGATTGCAATCAACCTTAGATTTTCAATCAACCTCCGATGTGGAAGGCTCCCTCTTTTTGCCTTATGCCTCTGGAGAAGATGCCGAGTTAGAATAAAATATCCCCCGAAGTTTGCTTGCATACGCAGAGGCACGGGGGATTTCGATATCCAATCTACCATCGGCACCACCAGAAGGCAAGTTCTTTTCAACGAAACGACGCAATCATGAATCCAAACGGCCAAGAGGGACAGAAACGGTCCTACAAGATCATCACCATTGACGTCGCCCGCAAAGGAGCCCGCCAATACGTCATAAAATCAGTCGAAGACGGCATTTCATCGGGCCTCTCCACTTTCAAGGTTAGAACGCAAAAAGCAAATCCTCCCGCCTATCCGAGCATGTGCGTCCCTTTGGCGGGCGCACTTGACCAGTTTGCACGCGAAAGGGGTTGCACGTTTCTCCCGACGGAAAGCGTGAAAAGCAGCACCTATCTTTTCAAAACATCCTTCCTCAACCCTAAAACCTACAACAACGAGTTGAGCCACTGCGATTTCCTCGACAAAGTTTGGCGGTTCTCGTCGGAGGACGAGTTCGAGATCGTAAGCGGCATCGTGCGTTCAATCCGAGGCAGAATGAAGTTGGCGCCCGGCGTGATAGAGAGCATCGAACTCTGCCTTCACGAGATTATGGACAACGTCCTCAACCACTCCCTTCCCGAAAGCGCAGGCAACGAAACCCCAATCGGCTACGTCATGGCGCAGTGCCATCAGGAGAACAAGACGATCGCAATAGCGGTTCATGACAACGGGCAGGGCATACTGAACTCGTTCAACAACTCCTCCTACCATCCCGAAACCGCAAAACAAGCCATCGAATTGGCCCTGACGAAAAACGTGACCAACGGACGTGGAGCCGGAAGAGGCATGTGGATGTTGTCGAGCATCGTGTCCTCAAGCAGAGGAATGATCGAGATTTCCTCGGAAAGCGCCCGTTATCGCCTGGCGCACAATGACGAGGGGGCCGAAGCGAAGCCTGTATTCTCGAAAATCGGTTCAGAAATCAAAGGGACGACGACGGTCGATTTCAGATTACGCGCCGATCGGCCCATCGATATAGGAAATGCCCTTGACGGCCACATCCCCGTCGACCTCTGGCTCGAGGACCATGAGATCGACGATCAGTCGATTAGATTTAGCGTGCGCGAGGAGTCTCGTGGAACAGGCACGAGGCACGCCGCAAAGCAATTTCGCAATATTGTTTTCAACGCCATAGCTCAAAAGGGCCATCGCGCCATTCTCGACTTTGAAGGGACCGGCATCATCAGCTCCTCATACGCAGACGAGCTGCTCGGGAAGCTCATCGACGATTTCGGCCTCGTAAGGTTCATGGAAAGGTTTCAGCTCCGCAACGTGTCGGACACGAACGCGCTCATCATCGATGAGGCGCTCGGCACTCGCGTGAGGGCCACGCCCACCGAGCCATTGGCCTTGCTCCGGTAAAACGACCAGACGAGTCTCTTTCTTGAAACGAGAAAACCGCTCGCAACGTTCCGCGCACGCTTGGAACACGCGAAACAGCCCCTGCGCACTACCCTGTCGAGCGCATGACCAGGCGTTTCACATCCTCGCGGTATTCGGGGCGCACAAGATAGTAGGCGTAGGCTTCCAGCACGGTTGGGAAGGGCACGCCGCGGCCGACGATTTTGAAGTTCTCGATGCCGTGAGCATCGCGCAGTGCGCGCACCTCCTGGTCAGTGAAAATGACCGGGTGGCCCGGCGCATGGTCGAAGAAAGCGGGGCGCTTCGCAACGCACTCGAAGGGGCGCAGGGCGCCCGCGCGCTGGTCCTCGCTGTTGTGCAGGTAGTGCTCCTGACGATGCGGGCAGCCGCGCTGGCAGAACTCGTTCACCATGACCTCCGCCTTGCCGCAATCCTCGATAGCCGCAAGAAACGCCGAGTCCTTGTGGCGGTTGTAGTCGAGCACCACGTAGTCGTAGCGCTTCGTCATGCGGTTCACCTCGGCCGCATCGGCCAAAGGGCGCGTGGTGGACAGCACACAGCGCAAGCCGTAGCGCTCGCGCACGTAGTCGGCCACGAAGTCGGCGTACACGATGGCCTCGCCGCCATGGCGAGCAGCGGCGGCAAGCATCTCGTTCAGGTAGCCGTCATGCAGATCGTCTTCGGTGGCCAGCATGTTCGTCAGCGTGAGACGCGGTTTCACACCGTGGGCGGCCAGCAGCGAAAACGTCTCCTCCATCTGCGCTGGCGACGTGCGTTCACGCAGGTAGGCACGCCCGCCGTTGAGAACGCAGCCCGGAAAGCTGCCGTACACGCTGCCGATGCGCACGCCGTCTTGAAACAGCGCCGGCCGCCGCTCCAGCAGCTGCACGAAGAACAGGTTGAGGCCGAGCAGCACCGTGAAGTCCGGCAGCGTGTACGTCATCATGGGAACCCCTCCTAGAACATGCACATTTCAAGGTCCTCGCCGAGCACCGAATGCACCTTGTTGTACATCGATTCCGGCTTGTTCGGCGTCCACGTGGGACGCTTCATGGGAAAGCACACTGCCTCCTTGCCCATGAACTGCCTGATGGGAACCAGCCCGCTCACCGTGATGGCCTGCTTCGGACAGATGCGCTCGCACAGGCGGCACTGCATGCACGCGCTCGGGCGATGCACGACGCCGAACACGCCGTCCTCGTCGATCTTCTTGATGGCGCCCGTCGGGCAGAACACCGCGCACATGCGGCACGAACTGCACGCTTCGGCATCGATGGACACGGCGCCGATCACGCGCGTCTCCACCTCGTCGGCCACCGGGCGGCCATCGCCCACATGCCGCAGGTAATTGTACAGCCGCACGCGGCGCGTGGGGACGAAGTGCGACAGCGTGCCGTCGGGGCCGACCTTGCGATACGCCGCATGGACGGGCTCGGGAGCAGGATCGGCCGCGCCCAAGCCCTCGGCCACCGCCGCTCCGGCCGCACGGGCCGACGCGTCCTTGGCCGACTTGAAGAACTCCCGCCGTCCCATGCCGCCGTCCGCATCCCGCACCTCGCAGGAACGTCCCCGCCCTCGCCCTCGCGCCGAAGCGCCCGAGCGCAACGCCAGCACCCGCTCGGGCACGCGCTCCGTCACCTCGATGGACAGGGACGACCCGAACGCCGCAAGCAGGTTCTTCGCACTCGCCGCCACCTTACGCGCAAGCGCGCCGCCGGGCGCATGCGGGCACGTCTCGCACGAGCCGCACGCCAGCGTCGCGTCGAACGCGCGATACGCCGCCAACCCCACAAGCGCCGACTCGTCGATCCGGCCCAGGCACGGCACCACGCAGGCGTCCGCCGCGTCCGCACCCGCAACGCCCGCCGCCGCAAGCGCCGTCTCGCACACGACGACCGGATGCCCCTTCGTCGCCACGATGGAGCGCTTGAGCTGCGCCGTCAGCTCTTCGTCCGTGGGGTTGCGCAGCTCGATAGCGCAGGTGGGGCACGCCGTGGCGCACGTGCCGCACCCGATGCAGCGCTCCGGCTCCACGACCAGCTCGTTGCCGCGCAGCGAAAGGGCGCCCGACGTGCACGCCTCCACGCAACGCAAGCAGTCGGCGTTGCGATTGCGCACCGAGATGCAGCGTTCCTCGTGCACGGCAATGGCATCGCTCCCGATGCCGCTCAGCAGGGCGAGCACCCCGTCGATCAGGGACATGGCTACCCCCTCTCCGCAGTCCCGCCGCCATCCGCGGCGCCTTCCGCAGACACGGCCGGCGTCTCGGACGCAGGCGCAGACGCTGCGCCGCCTGCAGCCGCGGGAACGGACGCGGAAGCGGATGCGCCCCGCCCCTTGCTCGGCAGGAAGGGGAACGCGATGGCGTGCTCGGGGCACGCGTCGGCGCACGCGCGGCACTTGCTGCAATCGTTGAGCGTCGTCTCGCCCGCCGCAACGTCGTGCAAATTGATGCCCTCGGGACACGCCCGCTCGCACAGGTTGCACGGCAGCCCGCGACCCTCAAGCAGACACTTCTCGGAGTCGATGCGCGGCCTGAACGTCCGGTTCAACCCGCTGAACAGGGAAAGCAGCGCACCTAACGGACAGAAGCGCTGGCACCACTTCGGCAGCAGCAAAACCTCGATCGCGATGATGGCCGGGAAAGCGAGCACCGTCCAGGTGGTGTCGCCGAACGCGAACAGCCGCATGACCAAAAGCACCGTGGCAAACGTGAGGCCGACGGGGCAGATAAGGCAGAACACCGGGAAACCGAACACGAGCGTCGACCCGAGCGCCGCCGCCAAGATGCCGTGGCGGCTGTCGATCTTGATGCCCTTGGCTTTGCCGCAGGGAGCCGCGCATGCAGAGCAGACGGGGCGTGACGTTATCCCCGGGCTTTTGTCACGGTCGGGAGCGGGTGCCGCCGCTTGGGCCGCAGATTCCCCTGCTTGCACCGCATGGAGGGCGGGCGAAGCGGAAGGGTCGTCCGCAGCGCTGCGGGAGACAGCGGAACCGTCCGCAGCGCCGCAGGAGGAAGCAGCAACGGAGCTCGAACCGGCATCGCCTTCAGCAGAAGAGCCCGAAGCGCGCGACGCGCCCCGCTTCCCCTTCCTCTTTCCCCGCGCCATGAAGTGCACGGGACACGCCCAGGCGCAGAACACCTTGCCCAGCACGACGCACACCGCCAGCACCGCCAGCACGCTCACCACGGCCATCGGGATGGCCGTGCGCTCGGCGATCATCGCCAAAAGCGCGCCCAGAGGGCACAGAAACGTGATGGTGTCGAACCCGATGCCGCAGAAATTGCCGATGCCCCCGGCCGTGAAGTACCCTGCGGCCACCACCGCGAGCACCGCCAGCATGATGAGGAACCGCAGCCGAGCGCTGTTGAACTTCTTCATCTTCCTCACGCCTCCACTTCTTCGGCGGGCCGAACGACGATGGCGCGATCGGTGGCGCCTGCGGAGATCGATCCCGCCGACAGCGAGATGCACGCCCACTCGCACGCGCCGCATCCGTTGCATGCGTCCACGTCGACCACGGGCACGTTGTCCGCGCCCAG
This sequence comes from Candidatus Rubneribacter avistercoris, assembly GCA_019115845.1. Classification (GTDB taxonomy): domain Bacteria; phylum Actinomycetota; class Coriobacteriia; order Coriobacteriales; family Eggerthellaceae; genus Rubneribacter; species Rubneribacter avistercoris. The sequence continues at coordinate 5,141 of DXCU01000069.1, forward strand.
TTCGAGCGCGTCGTAGTTGCACACGTCGACGCACTCATGGCAACCCATGCCCTTGGCCGCCAGGCACCAATCGCGATTGAGCGCCGCCTTGCCGATGACCACGCTTGCCGGGTCGGGGCACACGAGCGCATGCGTCGGGCATGCCGCGACGCATTTCGGCCCGCCCGGTTCCATCTCGCAGAAATCGCACCAACCGCTTTTGAAGTCCATGCGCGGCGTGCGCACGTTCAAGATGCCGTCCTCCAGATGCGCCGGGGCGATGGCGTGCTTCGGACACACCTCGCGGCACTTCTCGCAGTGCAAACAGCCGCGGACAAGCTGCTCCTCGTCCTGCCCTCCCGGCGGGCGCAACAGCGTTTTGCTGGGAAGGTACTTCACGCCTCCCAGCCCCACCACGGCGGCGGCTCCCACGGCGCCGAGGGCGAACGTGCGCCGCGACACGCGGGGACCTGCGGCGCGCTTGGGCTTCGCCTCCTGCCCGCACATCATGCCACCTCGGCTTTCTCCCCGTCCTCGCTTGCATCGGCCTCGTCCTCGGACAGCACGGCGTCCAAGAACTCCCGATCGTTGCGCAGAAAGCCGTCAGTCAGCTTGCCGAGGCCCTTGTAGAAGTCGGTGCGGGGGAATTTCTGCAGGTCGGCCGCCATCATGGGATACCACGCCAGCAGATGGTCCTCGAGGAAGTTGCGCTGCGACAGCAGAAGGGCGCGGCACGCGTCCTCGTCGCCCTCCTCCAACGCGGCGATGGCGCGCTCGCACAGGATCTGCTCGAACTCAAGCTCAAGCGCGATGTGGTCCTCGCCCTCCTTCCAGCTCTCCTGCTTGGCCAATCCGGCGGCGCGGTACAGCACGAGCACCTCGTCGCGCGCGTCCTGCATCATGAGCCGCTTCGGGCTGGTGTACACCGACTCGTAGGGGTACGCAGCTGAGAAACCGTCGTTGCCCGAGCCGATGAACGCGCGCACGTAGTCCACCGCCAGCTCGGTGAGCACGTCTCCGCTCGCTTGGCTCAGATACCCGCAGATCATCCGATAGCCTTCGTCTACAAGCGGGTTTCCCGTGTTCGCGGGAAAGCGCATCGACACGAGCGTGTCGTACAGCTCCTGATCCACTTCCGTGCGGAACAGACGCGAAAGGAACTGGTAGGTGGCCCTGCGGCCGCGCAGCACGTCAACGAGGCCGATTTCCTGATCGTGAGACATGGATGCTCTCCTTTCCTAACGAACGGACGAGGACGGGGCAGCGACAGACGAAGATGCGGCGTCGGAGGACGCGGCGGCTCCGAGCAAAGACGGATCGGCCGCATCCTCGGCAGAAGACGCGGCGTCGAACAGGCCGGATGCGAGCACGCTGCGTCCAAGGTCGGTGATGGCCCACGTGCCGCGCCACTCGATGGCGCCCGTCCCCTCAAGCTTGCCGCGGAAAAAACCGCAGAAGCGCCGCGGCTCGGCGCACAGCGGGTCGTCGTCCACGGCGGCGTCAAGTTCCTTGGTGGGGCAGCCGCCCTCGCGCGCCGCCATCTCCAGCACGCGCTGGAAGACGGGCAGATAGCGCTTCTCCTCGACGATCTTCTGGACGATGCGATCCTCGTTGACATACGCCTCCACGGCATCAAGGCCCGCCTGGGTGGCCCGATAGCGGCACGGAGGCGCGGGCGTCACCGAAATGAAGTTGTCATCAGACTCTTCGCCCTCCGCCAGCGCTTCGCCGCCCCCGGCGGCAGACGGCGCGACATCCGCGTCCGCGCTTTCGCCTATCGCCTCCGTCGCGCGGGCATCCTCGCCTTCGGCTGGCGCGTCGCCTGCGCCCTCGTCCTCAAGCCGCTCCAGCGCACCGGCGCGCTCGAGCAGCTGGATCACCTGAACCGAGCTGTACACGCTCGTGGGGCTGGGATGCGCTTCGTCCAGCGCGGCGGCCGCCTCCTCAAGCGTGCGCGGCTCCGCGCACAGCTCCACGGCGCGCAGCAAGCGGAACTGCTGCCCCGGCATGCCCGAGAGCAGCTTCTCGATGCGCTCGGCGGGCGAAAGCTCCACCGGCGGGGGCACCACGCTCTTGTCGGCATCGGGAATGGGCGGCAGGTAGTCGGCCTCGGCGTCGTCCCGCTCGCCCCCGTCCAAATCCAGATCGGCCAAAGGGTCGAAATCGTCATCGATAGCAAAAGCCTCGACATCGCTCATATCCATCAGTCCTTTCGCAAAATCACAGGTCATGCAAAGTCAGCGAGGGTTCGCGCGGCACCCGGCATCAGCGGGATCGCGAAGGCGAAGCGCGCTTCGGCACGCGGGCTTTCGGGATCGAGCCGGGAGCGATGCCGCACGAAACCGCAGCGCCGAGCATCTTCGACGGCCGTTAAACCGTCGAAGCGCTGCAGAGCACCTTCGTGGGCAGCTCGCGGGGAACGCTGGGGTCGATCGACAGCGCTTCGTTGGACAACGGCGCGAACGCGGAGGGAGCCACGCTGGCCAACCGCTCGCCATCGCGTACGAACACGCGCGTGATCTGCACGTTCATACGCGCAGTGGCCTCCAACGCCGCATGTTCGAAGCGCGTGCACACCGCTTGCCCATCCGCTGCGGCCAGCACGTCCAGCAAAAGCGCGCGCTCGCGCTCAAGGGCCACGCGCCGGTGATCAATGGTGAACTTGTCGTCCACCGCATCGTTGCCGGGAAGAAACCCGTTCACGAAACCGGTCACGAACACCACCCGCACATGGTGGCCATGGCAGCGCCCGTACGTCGCAACGCGCACGGCGTCGCGCGTCGCGTCCTCCATAGGCAGGCGAAACGCCTCGCGCGCAAGGCGGCCGACGTCCGCGCGCGCAGGATCGTCGCCCAGAAGCGCTGCCTGGCGCTCGGAAAGCGGCATGCCGTGCGCCTCGAACAGCGCGCACGCCTCCTCGCGCGTCAGCCCGTTCGCGCACGCGCGGCGCAGCTCGCCAAGCTCGTCGAGCGGTGCGTCGAACTTCCCGAAGATGGTTGAGGCGCGCTCCTCGTCGCGCTGCGCGCGCAGCTGCGCCACAGCCTCGGCGGCGGAGATGCCGCGCTCGCGCGCGTACGCCAAAAGCTCCAGAAACGCGTCGGAGCGCAAAAGCCAGTCGCCGAAGCCCATCCACGAGCGCAAAGACGTGAAATCGTCGGGATCGAGGAGAAGCCGAAGGAACGTCGCCAGCTTGAGCTGGGCGTAGCGGCCCTCCGTGCGGGGGTCGCCCTTGATCTTCCCCTCGAAAAACGCGCGCTCCACGGGCACGCCGCGCTCCTCGAGCGCATCGGACAGGCGCGTGCCCCATGCCGCGTTCGGCACCGCCACCAGCACGTCTTTCGGCGCCGTCCCCGCCGCCAAGCGCTCCTCCACCGACGCGGCCACGAACGCCCGCTCAGCCTCGGGATCCTCAAGCGCGCGGCCCTCCCGCGCAGCGCGCGGACGCGCGTCTTCCACCTTCACCACGCACTCGGCCGCATCGGCAAGCTCGCGGAATCCCTCGAAGCACGGATACGGCTCCTCGGCACTCGCGGCCGCCAGCGTGCGCCCCGCCGCCACCAAGCCGCGCGTGGCCAGATGACGCACCAAGCGCTGCGACGCCCTGCTCATCGTCGTGTAATCGTCCACCACCAGCACAAGCCCCTCCCGCTCGATGCCGGCGGCCGCCAGACCGCGGTACGCAAGCGACGCCGCCTCGCACGGCAGAAGCGCGCGGCGCGCCTCAAGGTTCTCGATCAGAACGGCATGGACGGCTTGCTCCTCGGCGGAGATGAGCCAGCGCTCGTCATCGTCGGCGCACTCGCTGATGCTTTTGTAGAAGAATTTGAGCATCTCGCGCAAGCGACCGGGCTTGAGGCCGCTCACCTTCACGTCCTCCATGAGGACGTCCATCTCGTTGCCGTCCAGCACGCGCGCGCCGCGGCTCACGGCCGCGCTCACCCGCGCATCGCCCATGATGTCCAAAGCCAGATCGCGCACGGACACCGCGCTTATTGCATCGAGCGGCGAGGCCGGATCGGCGGCCAGAAGCGCCCGGTAGCGCGCCGCCGTCCAACTGTTGGCGCACACGATGCGCACGGGCAGCCCGGCTTCGGCAACACGGCGGGCGTACGCCAGCAATGCCGGCGCAATATCGTAGGACGCGTCATGCTCCACGCATGCGCATGCGCCCTCGACTGGAAGTTCAATCAGATTGCGCGTCGCCTCCTCTGCGGACGCGACAAGACAAGCACCCATCGTTCGGCCTCCATCCATCGTCTTCGGATGAAGCCCTTTGCTTGAAGCCCCCCAGCTTCACAGTGCCCTTAGCGCCTCCGAGTATGGCCCATCGGCGCGCGCCCGTCCACCATCATTCCGAAACGGAATGGACAAGGTCAAGCGCCGCCTGCTTGTCATCCGCGCCCAGCTTGCGGTACGCGCCGGCCAGCACGTCGGCCACCTCGTCGCGCGAAAGCCCCAGTTCGGCTTTGATGGCATCGAAGCCGCGCTCCTCCAGATACAGGATGAGCGCGCCCAGCTCGCGACGATCCAGGCCGAAGCGCTCGGCCGCAAGGCGACACTTGCAGCGCAGGTCCGTGTCGCCTGTCCGCCCGGCTGCGGCATCCGCGGCCGGGCGATCTGCGATCCGCACGCCGGCCCGCCCCTCGCCCGCCGCGCGCACGAGCGCCGCCGTGGCGCGCAGCAGCTGCTCCATCTGCCGCGCTTGGGCGTACAGCACGCCGCCCGCCTCGGTCAGGCTCACGCCGTTGCGGTCACGCACGAACAGGTTGGCTCCGAACTCGCGCTCGAGCAGGGCGACGTGCTTGCTCAGCGCCGACTGCGTGAGATGCAGTTCGCGCGCAGCCGCCGTGAAGCTGCCGCAATCGGCCACTTTCGCGAACTCGCTCAGATGCGCCGTCTCCATGCCCTCAGTCCGCCTTCTCCCGCCCGGCCATCTCGTGCGCCAGGTCGATGAGCTCCTGGCGGTTGTCTACGCCCGTTTTTTGGTAGATGTGCCGGATATGCGTACTCACGGTGCCCGCCGATATGAACAACGCCTCCTGGATGCGCGAGATGGTGCGCCCCTCCAAAAGCAGCGGCAAGACGTCGGTCTCGCGCGGCGACAGCCCGTAACGCTCGGCGATGAGCGCGCATGGGTCCGCCGGATCGTCCGATCCCTCCCCCGCCGGCTCATCCGACGTCGTCGGCCCCACCAGGCTGACCTCGCCGATGCCTATCTTGATGAGATCCGTCTCCGTGAACAAAAACAGGTGCGCTATCAGCAGAAGCGACACCGCCACCAACGTGACCAAGGCAAGGTCGAACATGCTCACGCCGATGGCCTCCAGCGAATGCGCGAACAACGACCCCGCCGTCTCGCCGCCGTAAAGCGCCACGAACCCCAAGCCGATAACGCGCGCCGGACTCACCCTGAAGCTCGACGACACGTCGATGCACACCACGCACAGCACGAGCACGAAGCAGTGGTACCCGCCGAAGATGAAAGCGCTCGAATACGTGTTGTTGTCGGACATGAACGGCGTGGACAAGCACCCCAAACACAGCATGAGCATGGACAGCCGGTAGGAGAAAAAGACGCTGTCGCGCTGTTGGAACACGGCGATCAAGCTGATGGCGAGCGACCCGACGAAACCAGCCAGAAACAGGTACGCGCCGAACGCGTCCTGCACGGCGTAGGTCTTGCAGCCCGACATCACGTCGAAAAACCCCATGAGCACGCCCACCAGAGCAGCCCCCGCAAGCGCCTTCGCGAACAAAGCGGACGTTTGGCGCGAGAGCTGCTGCTCGGGTTCGCGCGTCAACTGGGGAGTCGCGCCCGAACAACGCCGCAACAGGACGGCCGACGCCACGGGCATGACCGCGATGAGCCCAATGACCACCACCGACGGCCCCGCTATGAGCACGAACCCTATCACGAACGAAGCGCACAGGGACGAAGCCAACTCCACGAGCGCCAGGCGGCCGCCCAGCCCCGACTCCAGCTCTATCCAGCACAGGAACAGCACCGCCGAACCCGTGCCCGTCATGACCGCGCTCAAGCTGAGGGCGAGCATGCCCATGGGCGTGGCGAGGTCGGAGAACGGGGTGAGCACGGCGCCCGCGCTCATCATGAAGGCCGCGCCGGCGACGACGGAACGGTTGGCGCCCACGCGCTCGCGCCGCACGATGACGGCGACGAAGAGCATGGTGACCACCATGGCAACCAGCGAGATGAGCAGATTGGCGTACAGCGTGCCGCGCACGTCCGAGGAGAACCCGTAGGGCACGATGCTGTAAAACATCATGAACATCCAGAGCCACTGCAACGTGGCACCCGCAACGCGTCCAGGTGAGACGTTCGCGCCCAAGGCGGCGTCCCATGCACTCCGAATCTTCCCCATGCTTCCACACCCCCCTGAGTCTGCGCGAAGCGATGTTGCGCCGACCCCTGTCGACATGTCCGATTATACGGAACAGACAATTCCCCCTCTTCCGGATATTTATTCTAATTTAAGGATAATTTATGATGAGAATAAACCAAAACCCCTGTTCAAAGCCACACAGAATTTTTCATGATTGCAAAATCATGATTATTTATGATGCGCCGAATCCTCCTTCCCAGCGTTTGCGCGATGCTCTTGAGGCCCTCGCAACCCTAAGGTTCGCACCAGCGATCCGGGGTCTTTGCGCCACCGAAGGCCAAACGCCCGCCAGGCGGCAGCCCCCCGCCCCGGCCGCGAAAAAGCAGACGAGCAGGACGAGAATCGAGAGAAGGAGGAGGAGTATGGGCAACCTGACCATGTCGCGGCGCACGTTCGTCAAGACCGCCGCCATCACCGGCGCGGTGGCTGCGGCGTTCGGCGCATCGACGCGCACCGCACTGGCCGAGGAGACCTACCCGGTGGTTTCCGGACAGGACACCGTGGCCGTGAAGACGTGCTGCCGCGGCTGCGGCAAGATGGAATGCGGCGTCAAGGTCATCGTCCAGAACGGACGCGCCATCCGCGTGGAAGGCGACGAGGGCGCGTTCCAGTCCATGGGCAACTGCTGCACGAAGTCGCAGTCGTCCATCCAGGCGGCGTACCACCCCGACCGCCTGCACTATCCCATGAAGCGCACCAACCCCAAAGGCGAAGAGCCCGGGTGGCAGCGCATCAGCTGGGACGAGGCCATGCAGACCATCGTGGACAATTTCACGGAGATCAAGGCCAAGCACGGCGGAGAGGCCATCGCCTGCCAAGTGGGCACGTCGCGTATCTGGTGCATGCACTCGGAGTCCATCCTGAAGAACATGCTGGAGACGCCCAACAACGTGGAGGCATGGCAGATCTGCAAGGGTCCGCGCCACTTCGCCACCACCATGGTGTCGCAGTTCGCCATGTCGTGGATGGAGACGATCTGCCGCCCGAAGGTGTACGTGCAGTGGGGCGGCGCTTCCGAGCTGTCCAACTACGACGACTCGTGCCGCACCACCGTCGACGTCGCATCGCGCGCCGACGTCCACATCAGCGTGGATCCGCGCATGGCCAACATGGGCAAAGAGGCCGACTACTGGCAGCACCTGCGCCCCGGCACCGACGCCGCGCTGGGCTTGGCTTGGACGAACGTCATCATCGAGAAGAAGCTCTACGACGAGCTGTACACCAAGAAATGGACGAACGCCCCGTTCCTCGTGTGCGAGGACATGGAACCCTCCGGCTTCCCCACCGTGCGCACCGACGGCTCGTACTGGGACGTGAAAACCCTCCTGCTCAAGGAGAGCGACATCAAGGAGGGCGGCAGCCCGTACAAGTTCCTCGTGTACGACAACAACTGGGAAAAGCTCAAGGCCGAGGGCATCGAGCACCAGTACGGCGCGTTCACCTGGTTCAACGCCGACCAGGAGGGCAACATCGACGACACGGGCGGCTTCTGGGAGGGCGAGAACTACGACTCCGAGAAGGCGCGCGAGGGCCGCGAGGCCGCGCAGGACAACCTGCTGCCCGGTCAGACGCAGGGCTGGGTGCCCGACCTTCTGCCCTTCGACCCCGCCATCGACCCCGCCCTTGAGGGCGAGTTCGAGATCACGCTCAAGGACGGCCGCACCGTGAAGGTGAAGCCGGTGTGGGAGTATTACAAGGCGCGCGCCGCCGAGTACACCCCCGAGGTGGCCGCCGAGATCACCGGCATCCCCGCCGAGGAGATCGAGGCCGCGGCCACGGCCTACGGCACGCGTCTGGACCCCGAGAGCGGCTACGGCAACGGCGGCATCCAGTACATGCTGGCCATCGAGCACTTCTGCAACTGCATCCAAACCTGCCGCGTGTTCGACAACCTCGTGGGCATCACCGGCAACCTGGACACCCCGGGCGGCAACCGCGGCCCCACCATCGTGCCCATCGACGGCGATCTGCAGGGCTTCAGCGCCTGGGCGCCCGGCGCCTCCACCCCGCCCGCAGAGGTGAACCTCAAGCAAATAGGCCGCGACAAGTTTCCGCTTCTGGGCTGGTGGCAATACTGGGCCGACAGCCACTCGGTGTGGAACGCCGCCATCACAAGCGATCCCTATCCGCTGCGCGCCCTGTGGAACGAATCCGGCAACTTCATGAGCCAGACGAACACGAACCGCGCATGGGAGGCCCTCTGCTCGCTCGACTTCTACGTGGACCTCAACCTGTGGCACACGCCGCAAAACGACACGGCGGACATCATCTTGCCCGTGGCGCACTGGATTGAGCTCAACTCGCCACGCGCCTCGCAGGGCGCTTCCGGCGCCATGGGCGCCACGGTCAAGTGCGTGCAGCCGCCCGCCGAAGCCAAGTACGACCCCGAGATCGTCATGGACCTGGCACGCCGCATGAACTGGCCGTGGACCACCGAGCCCGGCAACGAATGGCCCGACATCAACTGGCAGCTGGACGACCCCATCAAGCTGCTCACCGACGACGAGCTCACCTACACCACCTGGCATGTGGAAAACGGCGTGCCCACCTTCGAACGCCACGGCGTTCCAATGGCCGAGGTCACGCCCAAGTACAAGACCTGGGACGAGTACGTGGCCGCCTTCCAAGAGCACGGCTGGTGGCAAGCCAAAGACATTGAGCCGCGCAACTGGGGCACCTACCGCCGCTACCAGACGGGCGCCCTGCGCGCACGCGACCGTGTGTGGGCGCGCCTCGACTACACGGCCGGCAAGGGAATCGGCAACTGGAAGCCGGGCTTCTTCACGCCGACCATGAAGCAGGAGATCTGGTCCACCGTCATGGAGTCGCACCATCCCGACAACCCCGAGTGGTTCCTGCCCTCCTACTGCGAGCCGCCGCACGGCCCCAAGGACGGCGACCGCATCAAGGAGTACCCGCTGACCGCCACCACCGGGCGCCGCATCCCCGTGTACTTCCACTCCGAGCACCGTCAGCTTCCCTGGTGCCGCGAGCTGTGGCCCGTGCCGCGCGTGGAGATCAACCCCAAGACGGCGGCCGAGTACGGCATCGAGCAGGGCGACTGGGTATGGATCGAAACCGAGTGGGGCAAGATCCGCGAGGTGGCCGACCTGTACTACGGCGTGAAGGAAGACGTCATCAACCTCGAGCACACCTGGTGGTACCCCGAGGTGCAGGACGCCGGCCACGGTTGGCAGCACTCGCAGGTCAACCAGCTGATCGACCACAACGCGCAAGACCCGCACGCCGGCAGCTCCAACCTGCGCGCCTACCAGGTGAAGATCTACAAAGCCACGCCTGAGAACTCGCCGTTCGGCAACCCCGTGCCCTGCGACAGCAACGGCACGCCCATCATCCACACCTCCGACGACCCGCGTCTGAAGGAATGGCTGCCCACCTACGAAGGGAGGGAGTAAACCATGACGAAAGCCATCTTTACCGATGTCAACCGCTGCGTGGGCTGCCTTGCGTGCTCGGTCGCCTGCAAGGCCGTCAACAGCGTGCCCATCGGCAACTACTGGAACAAGGTCGTGCGCGTGGGACCCAACCCCATCCCCGGTGGATCGGGCCAGTACCCCGACGTGTACATGTACTTCCTGCCCATCAGCTGCCAGCACTGCGAGAACCCCGAGTGCGTGCACGTGTGCCCCACCGAGGCTTCGCACGTGGCCGAGGACGGCACCATCCAGATCGACAAGGAGAAGTGCATCGGCTGCCAGTTCTGCGTCATGGCCTGCCCTTACGGCGTTCGCTACCTCAACGAGGAGGAGAAGGTCGTCGAGAAGTGCACGCTGTGCGAACAGAAGCTGCTCCAAGGCGAGCTGCCCCAGTGCGTGAGCCAGTGCGGCGGCAACGCGCGCTGGGTGGGCGACACCGACGAAGGGCTTGACTCCTTCGTGGGATCGTTCGACTCGGCTGGCGAGCAGCGCAAGATGACCGAGTTCTTGGAGCCGTTCGAGGAGTCCGACATCTACCACCTGCCCGACGTGGGCAACAAACCCTCGTTCGCCTACATCTTGCGCGGGCAGCATTGGGAAGGAGGCGATGAGTGATGGAGACGCAGTGGCCTCTCGTTATCTTCACGTTTTTCGTGTGCGTGACCTGCGGCCTTTTGGGCAGCATGTCGCTTTTGGCCTTGCGGGACAAGGGTCGGGGCGTGCAGATGCCGGCGCTCGTCGCCTCTGCGGCGTCGCTGGTGATCGGCGGCATCGGGTCCTTCTTGCACCTGCAGCATTGGGAGCGCATCTTCAACGGGTTCGGGCACATCACGTCCGGCATCACCCAGGAACTGATCGGCTGCGTGGTGCTGGCCGTGCTCATCGTGGTGTGGTTCGTCATGCTGCGCGGCGGCAAGAAGCTGCCCGCAGGGCTGAGCGCTGTCACCCTCGTGGCCGCCGTGGCCATGGTGTGCGCCACCGCGCACTCCTACCTGATGGCCGCCATCCCCGCTTGGAGCTGGGCGCTGGTGGCGTTCTACCTGGGCAATGCGCTCATGATGGGGCCTGTGGCGCTGTGGGCCATCGCGGCTATCAAGCGCGATCAGGAGACTGAGAAAGCCGCCATCGGCATGAGCCTCATTGGCGCTGCGGCCTCGCTGGTGGCCGACCTCGTGTACGCAGCGGCGTGCGCGACGGCCTCGTTCGCCAACTACGGGCACTACGCCGACCCGACGTCGATGACGACGGCTCCCACGCATCTCGACAGCCTCATAGGCATCATGCTCACGGGCGAGGGCGCGGTGAGCTTCTGGGTGTCGCTCGTGTGCATCGCAATCGTGATCGCGTGCGCGGCGCTCGCGCGCAAAAAAGCGGGGGCGTCCCTACCCTACCTGGTTGCGGCCGTTGCGGCTGCCGTGATTGCCTCCATCCTGTTCAGGGTGCTGATCTACCAACTGGGCTACTCCGTGTTCCTGCTGTATTAGCACGCATGCGGCCAGGCGGGGGCCAGGCGCACTCCCGCCTGCCGTGACTGGCGCCCGGCCCCGGTCACGGCCGCAGTCCCCGTCCTTCACCTTCGTCCCTCACCCTTCGCTTACCGCCCCCGCTCCTTGCTTCCCGCTCCGCGCCCCTCACACGCCCAGGCCCACCGTCAGGTGCATCATGTAGAACGCGAAGCGCATCACGAAGATGCCCGCAAGCACCACCACGGCGGCCAGAACGGCGCGCGGCACCGTGAAGCGCGCGAAACCGAACAGCGCAATCGCATCCCATCCGATGCCCGCCACACCAAGCAGCGCGAACGCCGCCACCATCGCGCCGTAATGCGGCACCAGGTCGGCGGCCGACGCGAACGAGTTCTCCATAGCGGGAAGCGAGGCCCCCTGCAACGTGTACACCGCCACATTGGCGACAAGCGCCGCCAGCGAGACAAACGCGAGCACGCGCCCAAAGCGTCCGCACACCGGATGGTACCCTGCGGCACGCAGGCCAACAACGGCCAGAACAGGCCCTCCCACCAGGGCGTTAAGGCAGAGGGCCACCGGCACGTACGGCGTTGACCACGACACGATGGTATCGGCCGCATACGCGAACGCCACCGCCGCCACAAACACCGCTCCCGCCACCATGACCGCAACCAGCCAAACGCGCTGCAGCCACCGCCTGGGATGCTCGGCGAACCCATAGAGCCAGTACAATCCCGCCAGCGCCAAGAACAGCACCGCGCAGAACACCTCGGTGGAAAGCGGGCTGCGCCCCACGCCCAGGAAAACGTAGAGCACGTTGGCAGGGTTGCCGAGGTGCGTGGCCGAAGCCACCAGCCCCACCATGGACACGGCCAGGGGAATGTTCAGAAACAGGTTGATCCTCTGCCGGACGGCGTCGGCGGTAAAACGCGCGAGCACCGGCAGGGCCATGCACGCATACGCCACCACGCCCGACGGCGCGAGCGTGGTGAACAGCACGAGCGTGATCTCCCCAAGCGCGGTGTCCAACCCCGAAACCATGCGATCGCCCCACCTCGGCCTAGCGGTAGAACCGCGGATACGCCACGTCAAGGCCCCGCTCGGCGCGGATGCCCTCGAGCGTGACGCGCGTCAGGCGCGCAAGGCCCTTGTAGAAGGGGTGCTCGGCAGCCTCCTCAAGCTCGTCCAGGTAGTGCCCTGCCCAGGTGAGCAGATGCAGGCGCAGATAGTCGTCCAGATCGGCCGGCTGATTGCGGGCGATCCACGCCATGAGCGCCAGCATAAGGCCGATGTGGTCCTCCGGCGTCTTCTCGTCGGTCGTGCGCGCGATGCCGTGCGCGCGCATCCATGCGCGCAGCTCCAGCGTGGACGCGCCGAACACCACGCACTCGCGGTCCGTGTACACCGATCCCCACGGCGGCGCGGGCTTGCGGCCCGGCCCCACGAACAGGCGGCGGTACTCCCACACCAGCGCGTCGTCGTCAACGCCGGCCGCCAAGCCCTCCACCATGAGCGAGAGCGCCGCGCGCGCCTCGTCCTCGCCAACGAACGGCCACTCCGCGGCCGCGGCCGCAGGATCAAGCGCCGCTACGGCCTCAAACGCCGCCCCCGCATCCCCTTTCACGGGATCCTGCAGGAAAAACGGCGCGAGCGCCTCCCCGACAAACGCCACGGCATCAAAAACGGCATCCTGCGCCCCGCCTGCGTCATCGACCGGAACAGCCCGCCTTCCGCACTCCTCTTTCGATTCCTCCGTCATGGCTCAAAGGCCCCCTCTCCACCTCGGCCGAGGCGCTACAGAACTTCCAACGGGTTTGCAACGCACCCGTCCTTCGAACCCGCAGGTCGCACATCTGCAGGCGGTTTCACGTACAGATGAGGGACGGTTGCCGCCGGATCGGGCAGCGGAGCCAGGTCTGCGCGGCCGCCCAGCCGCTCCATCTCCTCCGCCGTCCCAAAATCCAGCGCGCGGGCCGGGCATGCCTCCACGCACACCGGCTTCATGCCCGCCGCCACGCGATCGGCGCAGCCATCGCACTTCACCGAATGCCCCTTCGCCCTATCAACCTTCGGAGCGTTGTAAGGGCACGCAAGATGGCAGTACCCGCAGCCAACGCAATGGCGCACATCCACCCGCACCAAACCCGTGTCGGCCTCTTTGCGCATCGCCTCGGTCGGGCACACCTGCACGCAGGCGGGGTCGCCGCAATGGCAGCACGCCACCGACACCGCATAGGAAAAGCACGTTGTGGAGAAACCGTCTCCGGTCCGCAGCGTCTGCCCGCCGGTGTACTCGTACACCTTGCGATACGCCGTCCCCGCATCCAGGTCATAGGCGTCCTTGCAAGCGAACTCGCAGGTCTTGCAGCCGCTGCAACGCGATGCGTCAAAGTAAAACGCCTGCTGGACCATAAGCTCGCTCCTCCCTTCGCCGCCCGCCGCGCATGCCGCCCCGCCTATTCGAAAAGCGGGGCACGCCTATTTTAGCGCACCCCGCCCGACCGAACGCCAAGCTCGCCTTGCCTGCGGCTTTTCCGGGTCCTCGCGCTCGCCGCTCGATGCGCGACGGGGCTTCGACGCCATCGCCGAAGCCCCGATTCCCTCGCCGGTCCTAACCTTTAGGCAACCTCGAGCGGATTGGCCACCTCAACGCTGCCAACCGGCTGCGCGTCGGCCGATGCCTTGATGAAGAAGTTCGGCATGGTCTCCGAAACATCGGGCAGAGGCGCGATGTTGGCGCGCTCGCCCAGCTGCTCCATCTCCTCCACCGTTCCAAAATCCAGCGCGCGGGCCGGGCACGCCTCCACGCACACCGGCTTCATGCCCGCCGCCACGCGATCGGCGCACCCGTGGCACTTCACGGACTTCTTCGCTTCCTCGTCCACCTTCGGAGCGCCGTACGGGCACGTGAGCACGCAGGTCCCGCAACCGATGCATTTCTCGGGGTCGGAGGTCACAAACCCCGTCTCGGTATCCTTCGAGATGGCGGCCTGGGGGCATTCCGCCATGCAGAGCGGATTGTCGCAATGGTTGCATGCGACCGACACCGGATAGCTCACGCATGTGGTGGAGATAGCGCCGGCCTCGTCACGCACGGTTTGCCCGAGCGTGGCTTCCGCCACCTTGCGAAACGCCATGCCCACGCTCAGGTCGTTGAAATCCTTGCACGACATCTCGCAGGTTTTGCAACCAGTGCAGCGCGTGCCGTCAAAGTAGAATGCATATTGAGACATGATAAGTCATCCTTCCTGAAGCTCGCCGCCCTACGCCTTGGTCACTTCGCAGATGTTCGTATGCTGGGGGTTGCCCTTCGACAGAGGCGAGGGACGCTGGGTGGTCAGCGTGTTGATGCTGCCGCCCACATCGACGCCCTTCTCGTCGGCATCGAACCATGCGCCCTGCGACACGGCCACCACGCCGGGAACCACGCGCGGCGTCACCTTGGCCAGAAGCTCTATCTCACCGAACTCGTTCTTCACATGCACCGTGTCGCCCTGCTTGATGCCGCGCGGCTCGGCGTCGGCCGGATTGATCCACGCTTCCTGCGGGTTGACTTCTTTGAGCTCGGGGAGGAAGCCCCACGAGGAGTGAATGCGGCCGCGATAGTGGAAGCCGGAAAGCGCCAGCGGGTACTCGTCGGTGGTCGTCTCCACGCCATACCACTCGGGAATGTAGACGGGGATGGGAGGCAGGGTTTCCATGCCGGGCAACGTGTCGCCTTCGGTCAGCTCCCAACCCTCCGTGAACTGCAGCAGCTTCTCGGAGAAGATCTCGATCTTGCCGGAGGGAGTGGTCAGCGCGTTCGCCACCGGATCGTCGCGGAACTTCTTCATGGAGACAACCGGATCGTAGGCGCGCGTGTACACGCCCTGCTCCACCATCTCGTCCCACTCGGGCAGCTTGTCGTCCTCTGCGCGGGACGCCTCGTAGAGCTCCTTGATCCACTCTTCCTCGGTCTTGCCCTCCGTGAACTCGTCCTTCACGCCCAGCTTTTCAGCCATCATGGACGCCATCTCGTAGGCCGTCTTGCGCTCGAACTTGGGCGTGGTGCACGCGGTGCCCGTGATGATGTAGCCCCAGTCGGAGCCGGTGGAGATCTGCGACGTCTGCTCGAAGCGGAACAGGTCGGGCAGCACGATGTCGGAGTAGTTCATGGAATCGCACATGACCGTGTCGATACCCAGGATGAACTCGCACTTGCTGTCGTCAGCCAGGATCTCGTGGGCCTTGTTGATGTCGGAGTGCTGGTTGGTCAGGCAGTTTCCGGCGTAGTTGATCATGTACTTGATGTTGGTCGGAAGCTTGTCCACGCCCTTAACGCCCGCGTTCTTCGAGGTCATTTCCGTGCCATGGTCGATGGCGTCGGTGAACAGGAAGCAGGGGATGGATGCCTCCACCGGGTTCTCGCCTGCGGAGAACGACTCCAACGCGGGGCTGTTGCGCGCCTCGCGCGTGCCGTTGTTCGTGCCCGGCAAACCAATCTGGCCGACCAGGCACGGCAGCGCCATGATGGCCCACGAAGTCCATTCGCCGTTGCTGCGGCGCTGCGGACCCCAGCCCTGGTTCACGTACAGGGGCGCCGTCGTGGCGATCTCCTCGGCCAAGCTGCGGATGCGATCAGCCGGGATGCCGGTGATGGCGGCGGCCCACTCGGGGGTCTTCTCCACCATGTCGTAGCCTTCGCCCATGATGTAGGCGCGGTAGGACATGTTCTTGCCCCGGTACGCCTCGGGCATGGTCTCCTCGTCGTAACCGACGCAGTAGGTGTGCAGGAAGTCAAGGTCAACCTGGCCGTTCGCAATCAGCTCATGCGCGATGCCGGCCACAAGCGCCGCATCGGTGCCCGGGTTGATGGGCAGCCACTGATCCGAATGGCCCATGATGGAGTCGTTCATGCGGTAGTCGATCATGTAGATCTTGGCGCCCGTGCGCTCACGCAGATGCACCCAGTCGTAGTGCGTGGTCAAACCGCCCTGGCGCGTCTCGGTGGGGCTGGAGCCGAAAATGAGGACGAGCTTCGCATCCTCGGCCGCGCTGAACGAGCTGCCGCCGTTGCCCTTGGAGCCGTACATGTACGGCGTGATGCAGCTGATCTGCGCCGTGGAGTAGCTGTTGTAGTAGTTCAGATAACCGCCCATCAGGTTCATCAGGCGGTTGAACGGACGGGACGTGGTGGCCGACACGCCGGTGGCGTAGGGAATGTACACCGCCTCGTTGCCGTACTTCTCAATGACCTCTTTGAGCTTGGACGTTGCCGTTTCGATGGCCTCGTCCCAGCTGATCTGCTCATAGGTTCCCTCGCCGCGCTTGCCCACGCGCTTCATGGGGTAGTTGATGCGGTCCGGGCTGTTCATCCAGCGGCGATAACTGCGTCCACGCAGGCACGCACGCGGCTGCGGGTCGTCGAAGCCGGCATCCGAGCTGGTGAAGGTGTCCACCCACACCACTTCGTCGTCCTGCACGTGGAACTTCAGGCTGCAGCGCCCGGGGCAGTTGATGGCGCAGTGGCCCCAGGTGGTGGTTTCCTCGGCACCCACCGTGCTCGCGCCTGTCTTGGCGCCGGCATCGGCCGCTTCCTCCTGCGTCGCTTGCTGGTTCGGCGAGCAGCCGAACAGCGCGCCGCTGCCCATTGCGGCCGCGCCCAGACCGGCGAGCGCCGAGCCTTTGACGAACGTGCGGCGAGAAACGCCTTGATCCATCGACTTCGTCATGGGTCCCTCCCTCTGTTTTTTCTCTCGTCCTGTGCCCGCCCGTGTCCGGCGGGCGCGTCCCATTGTGTCACCGCAGGGTTTCACACGTGTCACATAAAACGTGCGAATTTTGCGTTTACGCAGCTCAATGGGTCACATACGCAGACGTCACAGAGGAGGGGAAGCCGGCGTGCCGGCTGCGGATGCCGCAGGGAGAGACGCCCTGCCAGGCTCTCTGTCAAGCCAGCGTCGACTCGGACCCCGCCGGAGGCGGTCCGGCAAGGGGCCGCCCGCAAGTTGGCCACAAATGACGCCCTGTGGCACGCGCGGGGCCGGTTTCGCACCTTCCGCGCTCTTCGCGTCCGGAGAATCCCCAGGTCGCTAGAATCGCACGGCCCGCCGGCGCGCCGGATTGGCCCTCCGGAGTGCCACAGGGCGTCATTTGTGGCCAACTTTCCGAAGGCTCTAGTCAAAACCGGGATCGACACAAGTTCATGCTCGTCTGATATTCAAGCCGAACCCCCTCTGATCGGGCGCCTCGGAGGGGTTCTGCGCGCGCGGCGGGCCGGCCCCTCCGAGGCACCCGGCGGGACCCTGCGCGGCGGGCCGGGCCGGCCCGCGCCGCCGGCAGCTCAACGGAAAGCGAAAGAGTCATGGACAAAACAGGCCCCGGTCCACATGGCCTCGGCCAAAATCGGCCCGATTCGGGGCCTTCGCGAAGGGACGCGCGGGAAGGCCGCGCGTCGCCCCAGGCGGGCGGCTTGCGTTTTTGACCATCCTCGTGCGAGGATGTGGATCAGGGGCCGTTTTGTCCAGAGGGGC
>DXCU01000070.1 GCA_019115845.1 Candidatus Rubneribacter avistercoris
TGCACTTACCTTTATATCAAAAATTGAAAGCAAGCTGGACGGCCTGAAGGTCTTTTTCATTCATAACCTGCTGCCAAGCTTCGAATGTCCAGCTTGCTATTGCAGTGTCCAGACTGCGATTGCAATCAACCCACACACCCCGCAACTCCACAATTGTGTTCGTTTCATGGTGGGTAAACTAACACTTGAAGCCGCAACGCAGCATGGGTATTATTTGTTCTTGCCGCTTTTCCTGCCTGAAGCGCTTCGTGCAGGAAGGGTAGGCGCAATGATGCGGGGTGGAGCAGTCTGGTAGCTCGCCGGGCTCATAACCCGGAGGTCGTAGGTTCAAATCCTGCCCCCGCGACCAGCATTTACACAGGTCAGCTTACTGATTCAAGTAGCTGGCCTGTTTTCTTTTGTCTCGCAGCAGGCACGATCCCTGATGCCCTCAACGACGCGCTGGGCCTTCTTGTGCTTCTTCTTGGTGGTGCCGTCCTCTTGCTTCTTGTCGAAGGTGGGCGACAGGCGCGCCAGCGCATGACGTCAGTTTCGTAGGGCTCGTCCTCGGCCTGCTCATCTCCGTAAGACTGCAGGTGCATCACCCCGCACGAGTCGCTGCAGAATTGCTTCGTGTTGCGTTGTTGCTCGAAGAAGCGGTGACAGTGCTTGCACACGCCAATGGCTCCAACTCTCTCCTCCTTGCTAAGGCCGTCTGCGAAGTAGGACCAGGCTTTGGACAGGATGGTGTGGTGGTATTTGTAGGTGGTGAGATCACATTCGTTTATCATCTTGCGCTCGCCGGACATGAGCAGCGAGAACGCGGTGGAGACATACGACCTGACTGCGCTTTCCATGTCAGCGGGCTTGTGGAGATGCATCTGCTTGATGGCCACGTGGGTGCTGAAGCCGAGAAGCACGTTGCCTGTGTTGTTCTTGAGCTTCTCATAGTAGTCGTGCAGGAAGACCGGCTCCTCAGCGTCGATGGTACGCATCTCAGCCTTGCGGTCGCCTACGGGAAGGCCGTGTTCCTCTAGCGTATTTCGACCAAAAAAGCAATCCGCATGGTACGGTGCTGTTAGTAAGCCCGCCTGGCCTCTGCTTTCGAGCATGCACACTGGCGGGTTTTTGCCGCTCTAAGGACCTTTGCCCATGAAGTACACGAAACCGTTCCTCACATACGAGCAGCAAGCCGACCTACTGATGGTCGAGCGCGTCGAGGTCTACATGCGCACCCAGCTCGCCTACCTACTGGCGGAGCAGACCGGATCGTTCGGCTTCCTCGAGCGCGGAAACCTGCCCAGGCTGAAAGGTGACGCCTACAACAAGTACCTGCGTGTCGAGGCCCAGGGCGTCCAGCGCGGCATCGCCGGCTGGCGCGACCACCCACTTGTTGGCGCGCGCTATGGCGCGGACCACCTCGTCCACGCTCGCGGGGACCTCGGTGTCGAGGAACCTGCTTTTCTCGGGGACGTAGTAGACGCCCCGGACGACGCGTGCTATCTCCCCGCTTTTCTCGATATATGAAGATTGAGGCGAATCGTCCTGGCAACTATCAAGCGGGCTGGTTCGGGCGATTGCGCAGGATTGCCCATGGGGACAAATTGCCCCGGCGGTTGCGGCGTCCATCAGCCCCCCTCTTCCAACGTCGCCAGCATGGCGCTCAATCACGAAAACGGCACCGAGCGCATGCTCCGCCTCGAAATACGCCAGAGCATGCAGGGAAGGCGCGCCGAAGCCTTGACGACACCGCAACAACCGCATCGCAGGCAGGCGATGAAGGGAGTCCCGCGCCGCCTTGAACAGCAGAGCGCCTACCAGCGCTCTTCATCCTCTGAATCGGCAGGCTCGTCGGCGCCTTGCAGCACCGACCTCTCCCAATCGGCGCGACGGATCCGGGGACGGTGCTCCACCCCCTCGAACCACGCCAGCACGTGGTCGAGCGAAACGGGCTCGTAGCCGTTGGCGTCCACCCCCACGTCGTAGCGCAGCAAACGCTGAGCGCGGCACCATTCGTTGTAGGCGCGGCTCGCGTGAATGTGCCCGTGCAGATGGATAGACCCGTGGGACAGCGACGGCCAGTCCATCAGCGGGTAGTGCGACAGGATGAGCTTGCGGCCCCCGTATACCTTGACGGTGCAGATGAGCGGTTCCATGACGAACGTGCCGGCCGCATCGGGCTGCGTCCAATCCTTGTCGTGGTTGCCCGGCACCAGACGCACGTTGCGGCAGGCGATGCGACGGCGCCAAGCGGCCGCCTGCTCGCGGGTGATTTTGAACGAGAAGTCGCCGAGGATGTAGAGGACGTCGTCGGAAGCGACGCGCGCGTTGATGCGGTCGACGAGCGCTTCGTTCATAGCGTCGACGTCGGAAAACGGCCGCCCTGTGAATTCGATGGCTTTGGCGTGCCCCAGGTGAAGGTCGGATGTGAACCAGATCATGATACGCTCCTCGACAATGCGGGCCACCACTATAGCGAACGAGCGCTGCGCAGACAAGCTTCACGCGCATCCGCCCGTCGCAGCTACGCAAGCGACCCCGTTTCGGTAAATATCGTCGAAAAATTCTCGTCCGTTACCGTAGTGACGCAAGGCTATCGTCAAGGGTTTGCTGGGGACGCTAAACCGCATCTATGGGCGAGTCCGACACGCCAAGCACGCGAAGGCGCGGGCGGCGCCCAGGCACATTGGACGCGTAGCAGACGTACAGGCGCTCGGACGCATTGGACATTTGGGTACACGGGCATACGACGTACCAGACGCGGACGCGGGACGCTTGCGCGCCAGAATGTTTCACGTGAAACATTCGTTCCGACTTACCTGTTCGCTTGCGGGCGGTTCCATTGCACGGACGGACTGGTCCGCAGCGCTCACCGCGCCTTCGCCTGGTAGCCCTCGCCCCAGGTCCACATGGCGTCGATGATGGGGCGAAGGCTTTCGCCCGTGCCCGTGAGCGAGTACTCCACATGCGGCGGCACCTCGGGATACACGCGACGAATCACCAGCCCCGCTTCCTCCATATCGCGCAGGTTGGACGTGAGCACCTTCTGCGAGATGCCGCCGACGGAACGCTGGAGTTCTTTGAAGCGCATCGTCTTGTTCAGCAGCAGGTCGCGCATGATGAGCAGTCGCCATTTGCTGCCGATGAGCCGCACGCATGTCTCCACCGGGCACGCCGGCAAATCCGCACGTTTCGGCGCGTGCTCGTTGCTGAACTCAGCGTATGCTCCGTTTGTTCCATCCATGAGAATCCTTTCTTGCTCCGTGCGATGCCGCAACACAGCGCGCGGCCTTTTTTCCCCGTCGCAAAGTCCCTCCTGCGGCAACGCGCCTTGCGGCTGCCATGATCCAACACGACTTCGCGCATTGCCGCGGCGCCCCCGCATCGTTGCGGCGCGCCTCGGCCGCACACCGTCCCCCTTGCATTGCCGCGGCGCGACTCCCCGCATTGCTGCGGCGCGACTCCCCGCATCGCTGCGGCGCACCCCTTGCATCGTCGCGGCGCATCTCTCGCATCGCTGCGGCGCACCTCGCACATCGCTTCGACGCTGCCTCCTGCATTGCTTTATAGTTACCAAAAGGTACCTACAGCACAATATTGTGCCTACTTTCCCTTTGGTGCTCTGCATTCTAAGCTACGTTTCGTCAGAACGCAAACGGGCAAAGCGCCCCTACGAGAAAGGAACCCTCATGAAGATCGCAGTTGTCGCCGCGAACGGCAAAGCGGGCACGCTCATCACAGAAGAGCTGGTGAACCGCGGCAGCGAAGTGACCGCGTTCGTGCGCGGCGAGAACCGGACGGCCGCGCAGCACGCGGTGCGCAAGGACCTGTTCGATCTCGAAGCCACCGACCTCGCCGGATTCGATGCGGTGGTGGACGCCTTCGGCGCTTGGACGCCCGAGACGCCGCCCCAGCATTCCACTTCGCTTCGGCATCTGGCCGACCTGCTCTCCGGCACCGACACGCGCCTGCTGGTGGTGGGCGGCGCGGGCAGCCTGTTCGTCAATCCGGAGCACACCGTCACGCTTGACCAAACCCCCGAGTTCCCCGACACGTTCAAGCCGCTAGCCTCCGCCATGGCCGAAGCGCTGGCCGAGCTGCGCACGCGCGACGACGTGCGGTGGACCTACATAAGCCCCGCAGCCGACTTCCAAGCCGACGGTGAGCGCACGGGCGAATACCTGCTGGGCGGCGAAGAGCTGATAACGGGGTCTCAGGGATCCGTCATCAGCTACGCCGACTACGCTATTGCCCTGGCCGACGAAGCGGAGAGCGGCAACCATGTGCGCGAGCGCGTTTCGGTGGTGCGCAAGTAGCGCCCTCCTTGACGCAATGGGCGTGCACGACGCAAGAATGTTTCACGTGAAACATTCTTGCGTCGTATCGCCGCGAACGGACGGGGCAAGCAAACAGGGAGCTGCTTTTGCTGCGAACAGGCCAAGGTGGCTGTTCCGTCGCAAGCGGCGCAACGGGGAACCCGGGAATGTTTCACGTGAAACATTCGTTTGCCCTGTGCTCTTGGAATCGAAAAGAATGGGCAAGCAAGAGGAACAGCGACTGCCACGAGCAGGCGGAACGCAGCTCCTCTGCCAAGAGCAGCGCAACAGGACGCAACAGGGCGAAGCGCAGAAAGGCGAAGCACAACGGGACGCAGCGCAACAGGACGTGGCGCAACAGAGCGAGGCGCAACAGAGCGAGGCGCAACAGGACGCGGCGCAACGGAGCGAGGCATAGAAAGGCGAGGCGCAGCGCGTTTCACGCGGGACGCCTGCTTTGACTGCGCCGCGTCCAACGCACCAAACGCGTTCAGCGCGCAAAGAGCGAGGGTCCGCGCTCAAAGCACGGACCCTCGCTTCGCATCATCCGAAAAGGCACTCGGCCTTCAGCGAACGCCCTACGGCGCGGACCAGCTTACTCGTCCTCGCCTGCAGCCTGCTTCGCCGCCTCGGTCACCGAGGCGTTGGTGATGAGGATGAGGCTGGCCACCGACGCCGCAGCTTGCAGCGCCGTGCAGGCCACCTTCGCGGGATCGGCCACGCCCATGGAGATCATGTCGCCGTACTCGCCGGTCACGCAATTCAAGCCGAAGCCCTGCTTGGCCTCCTTGGCCTTTTCCACTTCCACGTTGCCGTCGAAGCCCGACGCGTACGCCAGCGCGCGCAACGGCTCCTCCACGGCCTTGCGGACGATGTCGATTCCCAGCTGCTCGTCGGCGTTGTCGCACGCCAGCGCGTCCACGGCGGACGCCGCCTGCAGAAGCGCCACGCCGCCGCCTGCCACCAGGCCCTGCTCGGCGGCCGAACGCGTGGCCAGCAGCGCATCCTGGATGCGGCTGCGAATCTCGTTCATCTCGCTTTCCGTGGCGGCGCCCACCTTCATCACGGCAAGGCCGTTGGAAAGCTTGGCCAAACGCTCGCGCAGAACGTCGCGGTCGTAGTCGGTGTGCTCGCGCTCAAGGTCGTTGCGGATCTGCGCGCAGCGCTCCTCGACAGCCTCGGGCTTGCCCTTGCCCCCGATGACCGTGGTGGTGTCCTTGGTGATCTGCACCAAGGCGGCACGGCCGAGCATGCTCTTCTTGGCGTCGGACAGGGCCAGGCCGCGATCAGGCGTGATGACCTCGCCACCCGTGAGGATGGCCAGGTCCTCCAGCTCCGTCTTGCGGCGGTCACCGTCCATGAGGCCGGGTGCCTGCACCGCCACGCTGATGAGCGTGCCGCGCGCACGATTCAAAAGCAGCGCCTTCATGGACTCGCCGCGCACGTCGTCGGCGGCAATGAGCAGGGGATGGCCCGAATCCATGACTTCCTCCAGCACGGGCACGACGTCTTTGAAGTTGTCGGCCAAGCGCTGGTCGGTCATCAGGATGTAGGGCTCCACCAGCTCGCCTTCCATGCGGCCCATGTCGTCGGCCATCTGCGGAGAGATGAAGCCGTGCTCGAACATCATGCCCTGGCGAAGCTCCACCTCTATGCCGAAATTCTGCGACTTCTCCACGGAGATGATGCCGTCTTTGCCGATGGCCTGCAGGGCGTCGGCGATTTTCTCACCGATCTCGGCATCGCCCGACGACACCGTGGCGATTTCCGCGAACTGGTCGCGCGTGGACACCTCCACCGCGTCTTTGAGCACCGCTTGCTCGATGGCGGTGGCGGCGCGTTGGATGCCGCGGCGCAGCGCCAGCGGGTCGGAGCCGGCGGTCACGCAGCGCACGCCCTCGCTCACGATGGCATCGGCCAAGATGGTGGCGGTGGTGGTGCCGTCACCTGCGTCGTTGTTCGCAGCGATGGCGGCCTCGCGCACTATCTTCATGCCCATGTTCTCTATCGGGTCCGAAAGATCCACGTTGGCGGCCACGGTGGCACCGTCGTTGGAGACGTTGACTTTGGGCTTCTCCTTGGGCTTTTCCATTGCCACGTAGCGGCCCTTGGGGCCTATGGTCACCCGCACGGCATCTGCCAGTTTGCTCACGCCCGCAGCCATCTTTGCGCGCGCGTCGTTGTCGAACGCGATATCCTTGGACACGATCCTGTTCCTTTCTCGCTTTGCAGGGCGCGAGGCGCCCGTTTCGGTGAGCGAGCGGCCGCCAAGGAACGCAGCGCAGGTTCTTGTGCAGCCGCCAGAAAAGTCGCTAGGGAAAAATTAGCACTCTTTCGCTTTGAGTGCTAGTCATACGGGGGCTTTCGCGCAAGGAATTCAAAGCGTGGGCCAGGCATCCGAGCGCGGGCCAGGCATCCGAGCGCGGGCCAGGCATCCGAGTCCCGGTCGGGCATCCGAGCGCGGGCCAAACCCGAATGCGCGTGCGGTTCCGCGCCCCGCCTACTTCGCTCCGCTCCGCGCTCCCCGCCTGCCGCCGCGTCCCCAACGCAACACGTTTGGCTGCTGCGCAAACGCGAACGTTGCACTACAATCGAGGGCGAAACACGCCGCAGACCGCAAAGGAGCTTGCCCATGGCCGTCATCGATGCCCATGCCCACATCTACCCCGACAAGATAGCCGCGCGCG
The DNA here is from genome assembly GCA_019115845.1 of Candidatus Rubneribacter avistercoris. Taxonomy (GTDB): domain Bacteria; phylum Actinomycetota; class Coriobacteriia; order Coriobacteriales; family Eggerthellaceae; genus Rubneribacter; species Rubneribacter avistercoris. Next base: position 6,983 of record DXCU01000070.1, read on the forward strand.
CCGTGGACGCCATCGGAGAGTTCTACCTGGTGGACATGTACGGCAAGGGCACCGCCGAGCACCTGCTCTCCGCAAAGGACCGCTCCCCCATCACGCATTTCATCGTGCATTCGGTGGCCACCTCGGCGCGTGCGGTGGAGGGCATCAACGACTTCATAGCCACGCAGTGCTACGTGCATCCCGAGTTCATCGGGTTCATGACCATGCACCAGGATTACCCCGACCCCGAGGCCGAAATAGAGCGCGCCATCAGCTTGGGGCTTCGCGGCATGAAGCTGCATCCGGACACGCAGAAGGTGAACATGGACGATCCTCGGCTCATGGAGATCTACCAGATGATAGAGGGCCGCATGCCGCTGGTGGTGCACACCGGCGACTACCGCTACGACTACTCGCACCCCCGGCGCCTGGCGCACATCTTGAAAACGTTCCCCGACCTGGTGGTGGACGCGGCCCACTTCGGCTTCTGGTCGTGCTACGAAGTGGGGTACGACACACTGCACCACCTGGACAACGTGTTCATCGACGCGTCCAGCTCCCAGTTCTTCTTAGGGCCGCGCCGCACGCGGGAGCTTGCGCGCCTCTGGGGCACCGACCGCGTGATGTTCGGGTCCGACTTCCCCATGTGGGATCCGGTTGACGAGTACAACCAGTTCGTCAGCGCGGGATTCAGCGAGGACGAACTGGAGAACATGCTGTGGCACAATGCCGAGCGCTTCGTCGGCGTGAAGGTGGACTGAGGGGCGCCGCAACACGGCCGCACCCCCGCGCGCCGCAAAGCGCGGCGGCGGGCGCGGGGCTTTACGCCTCCTCGGCCTCTTCGGAGGCGGACTCCAGCACCACGCGGATCTTGTCGATGCGGTGGCGGTCCATGTCCATCACGGTGAACGACGCCTTCTTGCCGCCGTCCTCTACGGAAACGGCATCGCCCTCGTTGGGGATGCGGTCGAACAGCGTGAGCAGCAAACCGCCCGCCGTCTCGCACTCCTCCGACTCCTCCGGCTCGAAGCCGATAAGCTCCACCGTGTCGTCAATGGGCAGCGAGCCGTCGATGAGGTAGCTGCCGTCGTCCAGCTTCACCACTTCGTCCGTCTCGCCGTGCAGGTACTCGTCGTCTATGCGCCCGACGATCTGCTCCATGATGTCGCTCATGGTGACGATGCCCGCCGTGCCGCCGTGCTCGTCTATGACCACGGCGATCTTCGTGCGCTCGGCCTGCAGGGTTTGCAGCAGCTTCGCGATGGGGATGCCCTCGGGGACCGCCTGGATCGGGCGCACGCGTAGATCGTCCACCGTGGCGTCTTGCGGCAGCGTGTAGAGGTCCTTCACATGCACGAAGCCGACGATGCGGTCCTTCGTGTCGCGGCACACCGGGTAGCGCGTGAACTTGTAGGACTGCACCAGCTGCAGGTTCTCTTCGAGCGAATCCTCCAGGTCGATGCAGATGACGTCGGTGCGCGGGGTCATGATGGCCTCGGCGTCCTTGTCGCCTAGATCGAAGATGTTGTCCACGTACTCGTTTTGCTCGGGGTCGATGAGGCCGCTTTCGGTGCTCTCGTCGATGAGCAGCTTGATCTCCTCGTCGGTGTACACCTCGTGCTCGTTGGCCACGTCGTGGCCCAAAAGCTTCATGACGCCGTTCGTGATGGAGTTGAACAGCCACATGACGGGGTACGTGATGCGGTAGAACCACACGAGCAGCCCCGCCGTGAGCAGGGCCCAGCGCTCCGTGGAGAAGATGGCGAGCGACTTAGGGATAAGCTCGCCCACCACAATGTGCAAAGCGGTGATGATGATGAAGCCCACGGCCACGGCGATGGCGTGGATGGCCGCCTCCGGCAAACCGATGGCTGCAAGAGCGGGCGAGATGAGGGCCGAGACAGCCGGCTCGCCCAGCCAGCCCAAGGCCAGCGAGGCCAACGTGATGCCCAGCTGGCACGCCGAAAGATAGGCGTTCACGTTGTCGGCGATGAGCTTGGCGTACTTGGCGCCGCCTTTGCCCTCGTCAAGGGCTATTTCGATCTGGGACTTTCGCACGCGCACGAGCGAGAACTCAGCAACGACGAAAAAGGCATTCATGATCAGGAAAAACAGAACAAGAAGCAAGCTGATTGCTGGGTGCATGGCTGCGGATGGTCCTCCTTTGTATGACATTCGCCTCGCTATCGTACGACACCGCTCCCCCCGGGTCGGTCGGCTGGTCGCAGAAACCCGCAGGTTTCCATAAGTGGGGGCCGAAGCGACGCGACGGAGGCGGGCGATGGCGGGGAACGCAGAGGGGGCGGGGCCGGCGGGGCGAGCGGCGTGGAGAGAGCGGGGCGCGGCGGCGGGGAGCGCGGAAGGGGCTGGATGTTTCACGTGAAACATCCAGTGACCGAGGCGCTGCGCGCTGGCGGATTCGCCGAGGTTGGCGATCGCCATCGCAGGCTCGGACGCAATGGGCGCAGAAAAAGGGGCTGTAACAAAAGCCTCCGGCAAATAAAGGGCTGCAACTCACAATGGGTTGCAGCCCTTTTTGGTTTGGGATGCGGAAAGCCCGCATTCCTTTAGGCGAATGCGACATCCATTGACGCTTGCT
>DXCU01000071.1 GCA_019115845.1 Candidatus Rubneribacter avistercoris
TGAACGACGAGTCTATCAACGGGCTTATCAAGCAGACCGACAACCCCCGCTTCGCCTGGGACTCCTACCGCCGTTTCATCCAGATGTTCTCCGGCGTGGTCATGGGGCTTGACGGCGATCTGTTCGAGAACGCCATCACGGCCAAGAAGAACGAGCGCGGCGTCGCCTCCGACACCGACCTCACGGCCGAGGACCTAATGGAGCTTGTGGCCGAGTTCAAGCGGATCTTCTCCGAGAACGTCTCGGCCGAGAAGTACCCGAGCCTGGTGGCCGACGACGGCTCCCTGCAGTTCCCGCAGGATCCCATGGTCCAGCTGAAGCTGGCCATCGAGGCCGTGTTCGGCAGCTGGAACAACCCGCGCGCCACCCTCTACCGCAAGAAGAACAAGATCTCCGACGATCTGGGCACCGCCGTCAACGTGCAGTCCATGGTGTTCGGCAACAAGGGCAACACCTCGGCCACGGGCGTGGCGTTCACGCGCAACCCCGCCAACGGCGAGAAGGAGTTCTACGGCGATTACCTGGTGAACGCCCAGGGCGAGGACGTGGTGGCGGGCATCCGCAACACCTCGCCCATCGCCGAGCTCAAAGACGTCGAGGGCTTGGAGGAGGCCGGTCGCGAGCTGGAGGAAGTGTTCGTCACGCTGGAAAACCACTTCCGCGACATGTGCGACATCGAGTTCACCATCGAGCAGGGCAAGCTTTGGATGCTGCAGACCCGTGTGGGCAAGCGCACCGCCGCCGCCGCGCTGCACATCGCCATCGAGATGGAGAGGGAGGGCCTCATCTCCAAGGAGGAGGCCGTCATGCGTGTGGACCCCGACCAGCTTGACCAGCTGCTGCATCCGCAGTTCGACAAGGACGCTGCCTACGACGTGGCGGCGCGCGGCCTGAACGCCAGCCCCGGCGCCGCCGTGGGCGAGGCGGTGTTCTCGGCCGCCGACGCCGTGGCGGTGTCCGAGGCCGGCCGCAAGTGCGTGCTGGTGCGCTGGGAGACTAACCCCGACGATTTGGCCGGCATGATAGCGGCGGAGGGCATCCTCACCTCGCACGGCGGCAAGACCTCCCATGCGGCCGTCATCGCCCGCGGCATGGGCACCCCCTGCGTGTGCGGCGCCGAGGCCCTGCGCATCGACGCGGAGAAGAAGCAGGCCCAGATCTCCGGCACCGACATCGTCATCAACGAAGGCGACATGATCTCCATCGACGGCACGACGGGCATCGTGGTGCTGGGCGCGGTGGACCTGGTGCTGCCGGAGCTCACGGGCGATCTGGACACCATCCTCGAGTGGGCCGACGAGTTCCGCACGCTCGGCGTGCGCGCGAACGCCGACAATCCCGAGGACGCCGGGCTGTCCCGCGGGTTCGGCGCCGAGGGCATCGGATTGTGCCGCACCGAGCACATGTTCCTGGGCGAGCGCAAGCAGATCATCCAGACGTTCATCTTAAACGAGGACGAGGCCGTGCGCGAGAAGGCCGTGGGCGACCTTCTTGAAGCCCAGACGGGCGACTTTTTGGGGATGTTCGAGGCCATGGACGGCCTGCCGGTGATCGTGCGCTTGCTCGATCCGCCGCTGCACGAGTTCCTGGAGAGCCCGCGCGCGCTGGACGTGGAGATAGCGCGCTTGGAGGTTTCAGGCGGCGATGCGGGCGAGATCGCCGACAAGCGCCGGCTCATGGAGCAGATCGACGCCATGAGCGAGGCCAATCCGATGCTCGGCCTGCGCGGCTGCCGTCTGGGCATCGTGTATCCCATCCTGCCCAAGATGCAGGTGCGCGCCATCGCCGCGGCGTGCGCGGAGCTCAAGAAGCGCGGGCTTGACCCCAAGCCCGAGATCATGATCCCGCTTGTGTCGGTGGTGCCCGAGCTGGAGAAGCTGCGCGCGGTGGCCGAGGAGACCATCGCCGAGGTGGCCGCTGAGCAGGGCGTTGAGCTGGACATCCCCGTGGGCACCATGATCGAGCTGCCGCGCGCGGCCCTCACCGCCGACGAGGTGGCCACGCAGGCCGACTTCTTCAGCTTCGGCACGAACGATCTCACCCAGACGACGTTCGGCTTCAGCCGCGACGACGTGGAGGCGGAGTTCGTCCCGCAGTACCTGGCCGAGCGCCTGCTGCCCTACAACCCCTTCGCCACCATCGATCCGGGCGTGGCCAAGCTGGTGCAGATGGGCGTTGAGCTGGGGCATAAGGGCAACCCCGACCTCGTGTGCGGCGTGTGCGGCGAGCACGGCGGCGATCCGGACTCCATTCGCACGTTCCACGCGATCGGCCTGGACTACGTGAGCTGTTCGCCCTACCGCGTGCCGCTCGCGCGCCTCGCCGCCGCCCAGGCGGCGCTGGCCGAGAAGACGGGCCACGTGCAGGACAAGTAAGCCCGCGAACCGGCAACGCAATGGCAAGGGCGTCCTGCGGGACGCCCTTTTTCGTGACGCGCCGAGCAGGATGGGCTGTGCGCGGATACGCCGCCGTGCGAGCGAGGCGCGGGGGCGCGGATCCGCTGGCGCGCGCTACCACGCAAGTCTCCGTGTCGTTTTCAAGGAAGATTCTCGCAGCGCCTCTGCTTGCGTACAATACCTAATGGTATTAGCAAAAGAAGGGAGAGGCTGTGCGGACGACCGACTACGAAGCTCTGGCGCGTGAGCTGGTTGAAACACGGGGCGTTTTGCGGCGCTTGGGCGTGGGAGAGCTTGCCGACCGCATGACGATGGGGGAGTTGGGCGCGCTGCGCCTGCTGCTGCAAAACGACGATGGGGCGCACCCGAAGGAGCTCAGCGAGCGCTTGGGGGTGAGCACGGCGCGGGTGGCCGCCCTGCTCGTGCGCTTGGAAGGGCAAGGACTTCTGGTGCGCTCTCCCGACCCGACCGACAACCGCCAGACGGTGGTGACGCTCACCGAGCAAGGGGCTGATCGCATTCGGGAGCGCTGGGATCAGGCTCTTGGTCGCATCGCCGATCTGCTTTCGCGTTTGGGGCCGGAAGACGCCGCTGCGTACGTGCGTATTCAGAAGAGGCTCGCCTCCTATATGGCCGAAGCTGCGCCGTCGGAACGTTGAGGGAAGGAGTCCGTTCGTGGAATTGTTTGAGCTTGTTTTGCTCTTGTTGGGCGCGGTGCTTGTTTCGACGGTGCTCGATCAGATGGTGCCGCGCGTGTCGCTGCCGCTTGTGCAGATAGGGCTGGGGGCGGCCATCATGGCGCTTTCAGGTGCTCCTATCCAGGTCGAGGTTGATCCGGAGTTGTTCTTGGTGCTGTTCATTGCGCCGCTTCTGTTCGACGAGGCTCGCCATGCTGAAAAGCGGGCGCTCTGGGACAACAAGGGGGCCATCGTGTCGTTGGCCGTGGGGCTGGTGCTGGCCACGGTGTTGGCGACAGGGTTCGTGCTGCACTGGATCGAACCCTCCGTTTCCCTTGCGGCGGCGTTTGCGCTGGGCGCGGCGCTTGGGCCCACCGATGCGGTGGCGGTGACGGCGCTTGGCAAAGATGTGAGGCTCTCTCAGCGCCAACACGCGCTTCTTTCAGGAGAGGCGCTCATCAACGACGCATCGGGTGTGGTGTCGTTTCAGTTCGCCATCGCAGCCGCCGTCACGGGTGCCTTTTCGCTTGCGGATGCGGCGGCTTCGTTCGCGGTGAGCTTCTTCGGCGGCATTGCGTTTGGCTTAGCGCTCGGGCTTGTGGCGGCACTTGCTTTGCGGCTTATCCGCAGTCAGGGTTTTGAGAGCGTCACCGTACACGTGGTGTTCGAAGTGTTCACGCCGTTCATCGTGTTTTTGCTGGCCGAGCATGCGGATGTGAGCGGCATTTTGGCCGTGGTGGCTGCAGGCCTTTTGATGGCGCTTTTGCCGAAGGAGCTCACGCCGGCGTCCGCGCGGCTCAAAATAGCCTCCGACAGTGTGTGGGAAACGCTCGTGTTCGTGGTCAACGGCGTGGTGTTCGTGCTGTTGGGCATGCAGTTGCCGCAGGCTATCATGCCCACGTGGAACGGTCCGTCGGACGCGGGGCTTTTGGTGGGGTTGGTGCTGCTGCTCACCGTGATGGTCGTAGGCGTGCGTTTTGCGTGGGTGTTCGTTATGGAGCGCCTTGCGCAGCGCGGCGTTTCTGGGCGCGCGGTGGCGAGGGGTGCGCTCGTGACCACGCTTGCCGGCCCCAAGGGCGCCGTCACGCTCTCCATCATGTTCACGATTCCGATGAGCTTGGCCAGCGGCGAGGTGTTTCCCAACCGCGATCTGCTCATCTTTTTAGCATCGGGCGTTATCCTGTGCACGCTTTTGCTGGCGAACTTCGCCGTTCCGTTGCTTGCGCCGCGAGGCAAGGATGCGGAATCGAGCGCTGGCGAGGGTGCGGCAAGCATCCGAGTGCTTGAGGGCGTGTTGCGGCAGTTGCGCGAGCGGGAGGTGGCGGGGTCGGAAGCGGCGGCGCGCTTGGTTGCCCGCCAGTACGAGGAGCGCATCAAGCGTTTGCAGCTGCAGGATGCGCCTGCGGCGCGCCTGGTGGAGCTTCGCGCGGAATCGCTTGCGTGTCAGCGCGCCTACGTGCAGGGGTGTGTTGACGAGGGGAGTGTGACCCACGCGGAGGGGCGGCGCTACCTCGATCAGATCGATCGTTCGGCCAAAGTTCTGCGGCGCGGGGTGCATCGCGGCGGTGCAGATGGGGCGGTTGGACGGTTCAAGGTGTCGGTGGCGCGTCTTGCGCACAGCTTTGGCCGTGTGATCAGGCGCCTGCGTGGCGCGAAGCAAGCCAACGAGGGATCGCTGGAGTTTCGCATTGGATTTGAGCGCTGCGCGTTGGAGTTTTTCGAAACGCAGGCGACGAGCGCAGATGCCGAAACCGCCAGCGCCGCCGCAGCCCTTGCCGCCGAATGCCGCGCTGCGCTTGAGGTTTTGGGCTTGCGCGAAGATGCAGGCGAGGCAGATGTGCCTGCCGTCACGGCAGCGGCTGCGGGGCGTGCGAAAACGGAAGTGGCCGAGGTGGAGGCCGAGGCTCTGCGTCTGGAACTCGACGAGATTCAACGTTTGCGCGAGGAAGGTGTCCTCGATCGCGAAGCAGCCCGCAAGCTGCGCGAGGAGGTGTACCTTCTTCAAATGACCACTTCCGGTTAAAACCTAAGCGCGCCCATCGTCCCAATCTGCGAACGACACCTCGTCCAGCATCGCGCCCTTCAGATTGCCTCCCTTCTCCATGACAAGGCACATCGTCATGTAGAGGGGAAGGTAGTACACCGGCTTGCCGGCTCGTTGCTCCACGGACACGTTATGTTCGGAGAAGACATATGCGTGCCTGATTCCGTACTCCTCCGTTTGGAGCAAGTTGTTCAGGGCGGTGTGCAGTTTGTAATCTTTTCCTGACTTCACTTCAACGGGCAGCACGCAGCCTTCACCCGTTTCAAGCAGAAAGTCCAGTTCTCCTTTGCGATTGTTATGGTAGTAGTAAAGAGGAAATCCTGCTGCAGCGATTTCTTGCGCAACGACGTTTTCATACACGGCGCCGAAGTTTGCGTCCCCGTTGCCCGATACCACCTTCATTGCGGCTGCCGGAGGGTATTGGGCGAGCAGGACGCCGCAGTCGGATGAGTACAGTTTGAACTTCTCTTTCACCTTCGTGCGTAGAAGCGGGTACTTCGGTTCGCTTGCAAGATAGGTCGGCAGTGCGACGCCTGCCTTCGTGAGCCAGAAGAAATCGTCTTTCAGCCGGTCGTAGGTGGTGCCTTGTCTTATCGTTTTCATTACAAAACGCTTATTTTCTTTGGCAAGTTGGGCTGGTATGTTGTCGAATATCGCAAGGATGGGGAGTTTGCGTTTGTCGGCGTACTGGGTGATGTCGTAGCGGTATTGTTCCGCTATGTCCCCATCCGTCTCGCGCGCAGCGCCAAGGTCCCTTTTGTTGTCAACGAATTTCTGCACGGCCTCCGGCATTCCGCCGACTGCTATGTAATGGCGATACATCGTTGTCATCCGGTCGTGGAGCGAGCGATCGAGCGGTTCTTTGCTCTGGTAGTGTTCCCTTATCTTCGCAAGCACCGAATCGGGCACACCTGTTGCCCAGCAGAATTCCTCGAAGTCGAGGGGGAACATGCGCAGGACGCGCGCATAACCAACAGGAAAAGACGTTACTCCTTCGAGCGCAATGCCGAGGAGCGATCCTGACAACACAAGGTCGAAGCGTCCGTCGTCCAGCAGGAACTTGGAGAGGGTCACTATCTCGCGTCCTAGGTGTTGAACCTCGTCCAAGAACACGAGGGTGCCTGGCTTGAGGGCGTGTCCCGCAATGAGGGAAAGACGTGAAACAAGTTCGCTGGCGCCGATTGCGCCGGCAAGCAATCGGCCATCGTCTTCGTTTTCCAAAAAGTTCACTTCCAAAAAGTCATTGTAGTTGTTGCGCGCGAATTCCCGGACGATGAACGTCTTTCCGGTTTGGCGGGCGCCGGTCAAAAGCAAAACCTTTTTCTTGGGGTCGCGCTTCCATGCTTCAAGCATTCGGTACATTTTTCTTTTAAGCATGATCACCTCGCATGATGTGTCCAGAACAGAACGATTTTGAGCGATTATGTGTCTAGTACAGAAAAAAATCAAGCTATTTTGCGCCTAACGCAGAACGGGAGGGCGGGCAAGGGCGGTACAATGGCGTTTCCGAGCAAGAGAAAGGATGCCGATGGGGGCTGCGCCGCATATGGAGAACCTGCCGCGGACGGTCGAGCTTGTCCGCGCCGCCAACGGGGCGGCCGAGCTGGTTTACGTGGACCAGAGGAGGCTGCCGCGCGAACTGGTCTTCGCGCGCACGTCCGACTGGCGCGAGGTGGTGGGCGCCGTGAAGTCGCTCGCGGTGCGCGGCGCGCCGGCCATCGGCGCGGCGGGTGCGGCGGCCGTGGCGCTGTGGGCGCAGGAGCGCGCGCGGGCGGGCGGGAAGGCGGGGGAGTCTTACCTGGCCGCTCTTTCCGAAGCGTGCGCGCTCGTGGCCGGCGCGCGCCCCACGGCGGTGAACCTCGCGTGGGGGGTGGGGCGCATGGAGCGCGCCGCCTGCGATTGCGCGGCGGCGGGCGAGGGGCCGGATGCCATCGCTGGCGCGCTCTTCAGCGCCGTGAAGGAGCTTGAGGCTGCCGACGAGGCCGCCAACCGCGCCATCGGCGCGCATGGGGCGGCGCTTCTGCCCCGGGGTGCCCGCGTGCTCACGCACTGCAACGCCGGCAGCCTGGCAACCGTGTTCTACGGCACGGCGCTCGGCGTGGTGTACGCGGCGGCGGCCAAGGGAGGGATCGAGCGCGTGTACGCCGACGAGACGCGCCCGGTGGGCCAAGGCGCGCGCCTCACGTGCTGGGAGCTGGCGCGGGCGGGCGTTTCCGTGACGCTTCTGTGCGACAACATGGCCGCGAGCCTCATGGCGCGCGGCGAGGTGGACGCCGTGGTGGTGGGCGCGGATCGCATCGCGGCCAACGGGGACACAGCCAACAAGGTGGGCACGTACGGCGTGGCCGTGCTCGCCGCGCACCACGGCATCCCGTTCTACGTGGCCGCGCCCGAATCGACCATCGATCGCTCCCTTCCCGACGGCTCGCGCATCCCCATCGAGGAGCGCGATCCGGCCGAGGTGGCCGAACCCCTGCCCGGCGTGGAGGTGTGGAACCCCGCGTTCGACGTGACGCCTGCGGCCCTTGTCACGCGCATCATCACGGAACGCGGCACGTTTGCCCCATCCGAGCTGGTATACTGACGAGCATCCCAGGGAGAGGAGCAGCGCCATGTTCGTCATTCGCCGCGAAGACCAAGAGCAGCGCGAGCACGTTTCGCTGTCATCGGATGCTGCGTTTGCCGACGAGAGCGAGGGCCGCGACCGCTCGACCGAACCCGACCTTCTGCGCACCGACTACCAGCGAGATCGCGACAAGATCCTGCACACGAAGTCGTTTCGGCGCTTGTCGCACAAGACGCAGGTGTTTCTGGCCGCCGAGGGGGACCACTTCCGCACGCGCCTCACGCACACCTTGGAGGTGGCGCAGATCGCGCGCACCATCGCGCGGGCGCTGGGCCTCAACGAGGATCTGACCGAGGCCATCTCCCTCGGGCATGACCTGGGCCACACGCCCTTCGGCCACACCGGCGAGGAGGCGCTTTCCCGCTCGCTTGCGCGGCATGCGGGCATCGACCCCGCCGCTTCTGCCGCCCGCGCGCTCTACCGCCATAACGAGCAGAGCCTGCGCGTGGTGGAGCGCATCGAGAACGGCGGCAAGGGGCTCAACCTCACGCCCGAGGTGCGCGACGGCATTCTGAACCATACGGGCGATCTGCGCGCCGAGACGCTGGAGGGGCGCATCGTGGCCGTTGCGGACCGCATCGCGTATGTGAACCACGACATAGACGACGCCATCCGCGCGGGCGTCCTCTCCGAGGCCGACCTGCCCGCCTCCACGCACGCGGTGCTCGGCCCCGACCATTCCTCGCGCATAGAGCGGCTGGTCACCGACATGGTGGAGACGTCGGCCGCCTGCGACGATGTCCGCATGAGCGATGCGGTGTGGGGCGCCATGATGGAGCTGCGCGCGTTTCTGTTCGAGCGCGTGTACACCTCCGAGGCGGTGATGGCCGAGGTGGCGAAAGCGATGCACCTGGTGGAGGACCTGTTCGACTACTACGTGGAGCATGTGGGCGAGGTGCCGCAGGAGTACCGCGCCATCTCCGAAGGCGACGATCTGCGCGCGGTCACCGACTTCGTGGCCGGCATGACCGACCGCTACGCGAAAAACCTCTACCAACGGCTGTTCATCCCGAACTCGGTGCACGGCTGAGGCGCGCGGCGTGCGGCGAAGGGCGGTGCCGAGCGCGGTCGGTTCCATATTGCGCACGTGCTCAAAACCGGTATAATCGTTGGGCCATGCGCATCAAGGAGGACATACGGCCATCGTTGCAGGCGGCGTTGCCCATCATGCTGGGGTACGTCGCCATCGGCGTGCCGTGCGGCATCCTGTGCGACTCCATAGGGCTTGGCCCCTTGCAGGTGTTTTTGCTGTCTGCCCTGTTCTACTCCGGAGCCGGGCAGTTCATGATCCCCAACATGTGGTTGGCGGGCGCGCCCATCGCTTCCATCGTGGCCAGCGTGTCCCTTGTGAACACGCGCCAGATGCTGTACTCGGCTGCCTTCGCCCCGGCCTGCCGCGGGGCGAAAAAGCGCCTGTCGTTTCTGTTCGCCGCCACCGTCACCGACGAGAGCTACGGGGTGAACGTGTCCAAGTTCGCCGAGGGCGCGTGGTCGGTGAGGCGCGCTTTGCTCGTGAACGTGCTCTCGCAAAGCTCATGGGCGCTCTCCAACGTGGTGGGCGCGCTTGTGGGCAACGCGGTGGGCGTGCCTTTGGCCATCGCGTCGTTCGCCATGACGTCCATCTTCATCTGCCTGCTGGTCACGCAGAAGGTCACGCCGGAAAACCTTGTTGCGGCGGGCGTGGCCATTGTCGGCGTGTTCGCTTGCAAGGCGGCCGGGCTTGCCGGTCCCGCCATCCTCGTGGGGGCGCTTGCCGGGGTGGCGGCCGCCCTGCTGTTCTCCTGGGCGCGGGGGAGGGGCTGATGGAATCCATGGGCTGGGGCGATTTCCTGATCGTGTTCGCGTGCTGCGCCGTCACGATGCTTGTGTGCCGCACGGTCCCGTTGTTCGTGCTGAAGGGGCGCAACCTTCCCGAAGGGGTCGAGCGGGCGCTCGGCTTCATCCCGCCGGCCGCGTTCGCGGCCTTGGTGGCGAACGACCTGCTGGCGCCCGGCATGTTCGACGCCGGCCTGTGGCCTGCGGCCGCGCCGCTTGCGGCGGCGGGCGTGGTGGCGCTGGTGGCGTGGCGGACCAGGTCGCTTCTGTGGTGCGCCGTTTCGGGCGTGGCGTCCTACGCGCTGCTCATGCTGATCTGATCCTCCTTGCGCTCGGCGCTTTGCCGAAGCGCCGCGGGCGCGGGCCGCTTCGGCTTCGGTTTCGGGCCGGGCCGGGATTGCGGCTGGGGCTGGGGCTGGGGCTGGCTGGGGGCTGCGGGTTTTTGTAAAGGTTGGAAGATTATCCCTTGCGAAGGGCGTGGGCAGGCGGTATACTGTCAAATCGTGTCTTTATGAGACAACGCCGCACAGAGTCACACTGAACATATAAGAAGGAACGGATCATGGACATCATTCGCGCCATCGAGCAGCAGCAGATCAAGCAGGACCTCCCCGAGTTCAACGTGGGCGACAACGTGAAGGTCCACTACCGCATCACCGAGGGCAACCGCGAGCGCATCCAGGTGTTCCAGGGCGACGTCATCCGTCGTCAGGGCGCTTCGAGCCGCGAGACGTTCACGGTCCGCAAGATCAGCTTCTCCGTGGGCGTGGAGCGCACCTTCCCCGTGCATTCCCCCAAGATCGAGAAGATCGAGGTCGTCCGCCGTGGCGCCGTGCGTCGCGCGAAGCTGTACTACCTGCGCGACAAGGTGGGCAAGGCCGCCAAGATCAAGGAGAAGGCGTTCCGCTAGGCCGTGTTTTCGGCAAGCGCTTTCGAAGGCCCCGCATCTTCGACGGATGCGGGGCCTTTCTGCATGTCGGACGCGGTCTGCGGCGCCTCTAGCGGGCGAGGCTCCCGGGCGCGCCCGGCAGCGGGGGCGCGGCCAGGCGACACGGCGCTGATCATCGGGGCGCCCGTTCTGGTATCATAGGCGTTCGGACAGCGGCGGGAGGAGGAGCGGGTCATGGGAACGACGGTGGCCGACATCAAGCGGCGTCTGCAGAGCGCGGACGAGGACGCCTTCGAGGTGCTTGAGCGCTCGCTTGTGGCGGACACGCGCAAGGGCGTTCGGGACGCGGTGGAGGCGGCCCGGCGCCGCCTTGAGGCCGAAGCAGCCGAGCGGGCGCGGCTCGAAGGGCTTTACGCCTTCGAGCACGATCTGGCCGCATCGCATGGCGGGCGGTCGATCGCAGGCCTTGACGAGGCAGGTCGTGGCCCCTTGGCGGGTCCGCTTGCGGTGGGCGCGGTCATCCTGCCCGCCGAGCCTCGCATAGAGGGCCTCGATGACTCCAAGCGTCTTGCGCCCGCCGAGCGCGAACGCGTTGCCGAGCGGGTGAAGGAGCAGGCCGTGGCTTGGGCGGTCGAGTACGTGGAGGCGTGCGACATCGACGCGTGCGGCATGGCGGCGTCGCTCGTCACGGCCTTCCGACGTGCCCTGGCCCGCGTGGAGGAGGCGGCCGGGATAGCCGTCGACGTCGTCTTGGTGGACGGGAACCCGCTGCGCATGGACGCGCGCGAGGTGAACGTCGTCAAAGGCGACGCGCGCTGCGCCTCCATCGCGGCGGCCTCCATCGTGGCGAAGGTCGAGCGCGACGCGGTCATGCTCCGCTATGCCGAGGAGTATCCCGAGTACGGGTTCGACTCGTGCAAGGGGTACGCGAGCCCCGCGCATATCGAGGCCATCAGGCGCCACGGCCTCACCCCCATCCACCGTGCGTCGTTCTGCACCGCCTTCACGCAGCCGACGCTGTTCTGACGCGCCGCCCGCATCGCTCATCCGTATTCGCCAGATAGAAAGGCGGGGTGTTCGCGCGCTTTTGACCAGGGGCGCTAAAAACATGTCGGACGCGCGTCGCATACTTGCGAGGTTTCGGCTGGAGGCGCGCTAGATTCGCGTTGGATCCGCGTGGGATCGGGGCGGCTATCCGCTGGATGCGCGCCATGGATCCGCTGGATGGCGAGGTTACCATGGGAACCGGAGAAGAAGGGAGCGGTGACCATGGGAAAAGATGAAGCGACGGGGAAGGGGCGTGGCGGCGCGTGCGAGGAGGGCGCCCCGAAGGAAGGGGCCTCGGCGACGTGGAGGGCCGAGCTTGGAAGGCGCGGCGAGGACGCGGCCGCGCGGTTCCTCGAGCGTCGCGGCTACGACATCGTGGAGCGGAATTGGACGTGCGCTGCGGGCGAGGCCGACATCGTGGCGCGCGATGCGGACGGGGCGCTCGTGTTCGTGGAGGTCAAAACGCGTTCGAGCTGCGATTGCGGCCTTCCGTCGGATGCGGTGGACGCCAAAAAACGCGATCGCTACGAACGCATAGCGGCGCTTTTCCTGCAGGGGTACGACGTGGTGGACGTGCCGATGCGCTTCGACATCGTCTCCATTCTGGTGGTGCCGGGAGGCCGCGCCATGATCCGCCATTACATCAACGCGTTCGGCAAGGGCTGACATGGAGGGGCGATGCAGGGTGCGCGCCGCCACGCTGCGCGGGGTGGAGGCCGTGCCGGTGGACGTGGAGGTGGCGGTGGGTCCGGGCGTGCCCGGGTTCTCCATCGTGGGCATGGCCGACGCCTCCGTGCAGGAGTCGCGGGAGCGCGTGCGGGCGGCGCTCAGATCATGCGGTTTCACGGTGCCCGCGCGCAAGGTGGTGGTGAACCTCGCGCCGGGCGCGTTGCGCAAGACGGGGTCGGGTTTCGACCTGCCCATCGCGGCGGGCATCCTGTGCGCGACGGGGCAGGTGGATCCTGCGGTTGTGCAGGGGCCGTTGTTTGTGGGTGAGCTTTCGCTCGAAGGCGAGGTGCGTCCGGCCGCGGGGCTTCTTGCCTACGCCCTGTGCGCGAGCAGGCAGGGGTGCGCGCTGGTGAGCGCGTCGTCGGGCGAGGGGCTTGTGCGGGTTGAAGGGCTTGAGGCCCGTTGCCTGAGGAGCCTCTCGGGCCTGCGCACGCCCCCGTTTCCCGAGGCGCGTCCCGTGCGCGGGACGCAATCGGCCTGCGCGCCGGACTTCCGCGACATAGCGGGGCACGACATGGCGAAGCGCGCGCTGCAGGTGGCCGCGGCGGGCGGCCACGGCGTGCTCATGACGGGGCCGCCCGGGTCGGGCAAGACGATGCTCGCCTCGCGACTGCCCTCCATCTTGCCGCCGCTCACGGAGGCGGAGAGGCTCGAGGCGGCGGTGGTGCACTCGGTGGCGGGGGAGGATCTCAAGGGGGTGCTTGGCGGGGTGCGGCCGTTTCGCAGCCCTCACCACTCGGCGAGCCTCGCGGGGCTTGTGGGAGGCGGCTCGCCGCCGCGTCCGGGCGAGATCTCGCTCGCGCACAACGGCG
This sequence comes from Candidatus Rubneribacter avistercoris, assembly GCA_019115845.1. GTDB lineage: Bacteria > Actinomycetota > Coriobacteriia > Coriobacteriales > Eggerthellaceae > Rubneribacter > Rubneribacter avistercoris. The sequence goes on from DXCU01000071.1 coordinate 13,036, forward strand.
TGCTCTTCCTCGACGAGCTGGCCGAGTTCGCGCCGTCTGTGCTGCAGGGCATCCGCCAGCCGCTCGAGGCGGGGCGCGTGGTGGTGACGAGGGCCGACGGCAACGTGGAGTTTCCGGCGCGCTTCATGCTGGTGGCGGCTTCGAATCCGTGCCCCTGCGGGTACTTCGGCGACGAGGAGGAGCCGTGCACGTGCACGGAGCGCCAGATCAGGGCGTACCAGGGGCGCGTGGGCGGGCCGGTGATGGACCGCATCGACGTGCACATCGACGTGCGCCGCATACCGCCGGGGGAGGTGCTGGCCACAGGCGGCGGCGCGAGTTCCGAGGAGTTGAGGCGCGACGTGCTGCGGGCGCGGGAGTTCGCTTCGTGGCGGCGGGCGCGGGTGGGCGGCGCGGAGGGGGGATCTCCCGAGGGCCTTGTGCGCGCGTGCGGGCTGGCGGACGAGGACGAGGCGTTTCTGGAGGACATGGCGCGCGCGGGCCGCATGAGCGGGCGCGCCATCATGCGCACGCTGGCGCTTGCCCGCACGATCGCCGACATGGAGGAGCGGGCGCGGGTGGGGCGCGCGCACCTGTGCGAGGCGGTCGGGTTCCGGTTGAGGGAGGTGGAGGCATGAGCGCCGAGGTCCAAGGCGCCCGTGCGCGGATCGAAGGGCCCCGCACGGTGATCGAGCGCGGGTCGGCTGACTACCCGGCTTCGCTCGAGCGCGTCGCGCATCCTCCGGATCGGCTTTACGTGGTGGGGGATCCCGCCGCGCTCGCCGAGGGCGTCGCCATCGTGGGCGCGCGCAAGGCGACGCCCTACGGCGTCGGCTGCGCGCGGAGGTTCGCGCGGATCGCGGCCGAGCGGGGCGTCTCGGTTGTTTCGGGAGGCGCGCGCGGCTGCGACGCCGCCGCGCACTGCGCCGCCCTCGAAGCGGGCGGCATCACGGCGGCGTTTCTCGGCGGCGGTTGCGACCGGCCTTATCCGGCCGAGCACGCCGGGCTTTTCCAGCGCATCGTGGACGCGGGCGGCGCGGTGGTGTCCGAGCACGCGTGGGGCGAGCCGCCCCTGCCGTATAGGTTCCGCGCGCGCAACCGCCTCATCGCCGGGCTTGCCCGCGCCACCCTCATCGTGGAGGCGGGGCTGCCGTCGGGCACGTTCTCCACGGCCGACGAGGCCCTTGCCGCAGGGCGGGAGGTGCTCGTGGTGCCCGGGGCCATCACCGCGCCCTCCTCGCGCGGCGCGAACCGCTTGCTGCGCCAGGGGGCGACGCCCATCGTGGACGACGACTCGTTCGAGGATGCCCTGTTCTCGCTGTTCGGATGCTTGAAAAGCCCGTCGGCTCCCGATGAGCGGGACGAAGCGTGGGCAGATGACCCCGTGGTGGCCGCGCTGCGCGCCGAGCCGTTGGGGATGGAGCGGCTCTACGAGATCGCCGCCGCCAGCTGCGGCGGGGCCGACGCGCGCTCGTGGCTCATGGAGCGGCTTGTGGAGGCCGAGCGCGCAGGGCTTGTGGCGCGCCAGCCGGACGGCCGCTGGGGACCCGCCCTGGGCGGGCGTCGATGAGGGTTTGCGGTGGAGCGGCGATGAAGGCTGCGGCGACAGGAGCGCTCCCCGGAGGTTTCGTGGGACGGCTTCTGCGGATGGCGGGATTTTGCTATGCTAGGCGGCATGTCACCATCAGTGGTCATACTCGGCGCCGGCCTCGCGGGAAGCGAGGCGGCGCTCCAGCTGGCCGCGCGCGGCGTCCGCGTGCGGCTTTTCGAGATGCGCCCGCAGACGCCGACGCCCGTGCACGTGACCGACGCCTGCGCGGAGCTTGTGTGCTCGAACTCGCTCAAAAGCGTCAAGCCCGACAGCGCCGCCGGCATGCTCAAGCGCGAGCTTGAGGAGCTGGGCTCGTTCGTGTACGCGGCGGCCCTGCGCCACCGCGTGGCCGCCGGGGGCGCGCTGGCGGTGGACCGCGCGGCGTTCTCGGCCGACGTGACGGGGCTTGTGGAGGCCCATCCGCTCGTCGAGCTTGCACGCGGCGAGGTCCAAAGCCTCGCCGACGCCGCGCGGGGGGCCGACGCGCTCGTCGTGGCCACAGGCCCGCTCACCTCCGACGCCCTGGCCGCCGACCTCGCGCGCGTGGCCGGCGGGGACCACCTCGCCTTCTACGATGCGGCGGCGCCCATCGTCATGGCGGACTCCCTTGACGAGGGGAAGCTGTTCCGCCAGAGCCGCTACGAGGATGCCGGCGCGGGCGATTACCTGAACGCGCCGTTCGACCGGGCGGAGTACGACGCGTTCGTGGACGCCTTGGTGTCGGCCGAGCGCGTGGTCAAGAAGGATTTCGAAACGCGCGACCTGTTCCAAGCGTGCCAGCCCATCGAGGAGATAGCGCGCAAGGGGCGCGACGCCCCCCGCTTCGGCGCGCTCAAGCCCGTGGGGCTGACCGACCCCCGCACGGGCAGGCGCCCCTGGGCCGCCTTGCAGCTGCGCGCCGAGGACGCGCGGGGCGAAAGCTACAACCTGGTGGGGTTCCAGACCAACCTCACGTTCCCGGAGCAAAGGCGCGTGTTCCGCATGATCCCCGGCCTTGAGCGCGCGGAGTTCGCACGCTACGGCGTGATGCACAGAAACACCTTCCTGGACGCGCCGCGGCTGCTGGGGGCGGACCTTCGTTTCGCGGCGGCCGAGGCCGCGACGGGCGTCCCGACGTTTGCGGCCGGGCAGCTTTCCGGAACGGAGGGGTACTGCGAGGCCATTCGGTCGGGCCTGCACGCGGCCGTTTCGGCAGCCGCTCTCCTTTCGGGGCGTGTGGCTCCCCGCCTTCCCGAGGAGACGGCGTTCGGGGCCCTTGTCGCCTACGCGACCGACCCGGCTGTGAAGGACTACCAGCCCATGCACGTGAACTTCGGCATCATGCCGCCCCTTGAGCGGCGCGTGCGCAACAAGCGCGACCGTTACGCGGCCTACGCCGAGCGCGGCGCGCGGGCGCTGGGGGCGTACGCGGAGGAGCTGAGGGCCCTCGGGCTTGCCCTTGATGCGGGCGGGGCGGAATGGAAGGAGCCCTCCGATGTCCTCTGAGCTGCGGGAACCATCCGACGCAGAGGCCTCCCTTGGGTGCGATCCGGCCGCCGAGGCCCTGGTGGGGGCCTTCTGCGAGGCCTTGCGCGTGGAGCGCAACGCCTCCCCCCACACCGTGCGCGCCTACCGGGTGGACCTGACCGACTACGCGCGCTGGGCGCTGCGCTCGGGGGTCGATCCTTTGTCGGCCACGCATCGCCAGGTCAGAAGGTACCTGGGCGAGCTTGACCGCGCGCAGTACTCGCGCACGACCGTCAACCGCCGCCTGTCGGCCCTGCGCAGCTTCTACCGCTGGCTCAACGTGACGGGCGCGGCCGAGGGGGATCCGGCGAGCATCCTTCAAGGGCCCAAGCAGCGCAAGAGCCTTCCGCACGTCATCCGGCCGGCCGACATGGCCAGGCTGCTTTCGGTCTACAGCGGTCGCGACGCGGCGGGCGCACCCCGCGAGCAGTCGGCCTCCGACATGCGCAACCAGGCGCTCCTCGAGTTCCTCTACGCGTGCGGGGCGCGCGTGTCGGAGGCGTCGGGGCTGCTCGCCGCCGACGTCGATTTCGCGCTCGGCCAGGTCAAGGTGTTCGGGAAGGGCGCCAAGGAGCGCATCGTGCCCATCCACGAGATGGCGGCGTTGTCCATGCGCACCTACGCGTCCCTGGCCCGCCCGCAGCTTCTCCGCGAAAGGTCGTGCGCGCACTTCTTCGTGTCGACGCGCGGGAACCAGATGGGCACCGACGCCATGCGCAAGATGTTCAAGGAGGCCGTGCGCCGCGCGGGCCTCGACGAGTCGCTCTCGCCCCACGACATGCGCCACACCTTCGCCACCGACTTGCTCAACGGCGGGGCCGACCTGCGCACCGTCCAGGAGATGCTCGGCCATGCGAGCCTGTCCACCACCCAGGTGTACACGCACCTGACCCCCGGGCGCCTCAAGGACGTGCACGAACGCGCCCATCCGCGCGGCTGAGGCCGCCCCGCCCCCGTGCCGGGCGCGCCCGCATCCGGCCCTGGGGCGGGGCTTGGAGGGGTTTTGGCGGGGTTCCTTGCATGCGGGCCGAGGAGTCCTATAATGGCGAAGCGCCGTCAACGGCGCCTTTTCGGAAAGGAGCGGTCGTGCTGAAGGTGTCGACCGACAAGCTTTTGCTGGTGGCGGGCATCGTATGGCTCGTCGCGGGCGCGAACGTCGCGATCATCGGGATCACGGCCTACCTGCATGAGGCGGGGTGGATCCTCTGGGTCCTGGTGGCGGGCACGCTCGCCGTCTTCGTGCTGTTCCACATCTTCGTGTTCACGAAGATGGTGGGCAGGCACGCCCAGCGCATCAGGGGCTACGAGGAGGATCGGACGCATGTGCTCAAGTTCTTCGACAAGAAGGGCTATGTGGTGATGGCCGTCATGATGGGCGGCGGCATGGCGCTGCGCGCTTCGGGCATCGTCCCGGAGTGGTTCGTCGCCTTCTTCTACACGGGATTGGGGCTTGCCTTGGCCGTGGCGGGGGCGAGCTTCATGCTGCGCTACTTCAGAAGCGCGAAGGCCCCCTGCCCGGCGCTGCCCAAAACCTACGCCCGTCGCAAGGATCGCTAGCGGCAAGGCAACGAAACGGTTACGGCTCGCCCGTGCTTCGCGCGCCCTGCTCTACCATGGTCGGCGCCGCCGGTTCAAGACGCGGGGACCATCCGTTCGGCGGCGACGAGGAAAGGGACGCCCATGGCACGGATATTCGTCATCGAGGACGACGCGGCGCTGCGCGGCGAGGTTGTGCGGCTGCTGGAGCTTCACGGCCATGAGGCGGTCGTCTGCGCATCGTTTGAGCGCGCGGCGGACGAGGCTCTAGCCGCCGCGCCCGACTGCGTCCTGCTCGATCTGAGGCTGCCCGGCACAGACGGCCACGCCGTCTGCCGCGACATCCGCCGGGAAAGCGATGTGCCCCTCATCATGCTCACGTCGTCCGACAGCGAGTTCGACGAGGTGATGGGCATGAACCTGGGCGCCGACGACTACGTGACGAAGCCCTGCAACCCCGCCGTGCTCCTGGCGCGCCTCTCCTCGGTGCTGCGCCGGGCGCAGCGGCAGGGCCCGGCCGCGCGCATCGCGCACAAGGGCGTCGTGCTCGACATGGCGCGCGGCACCGTGGAGCACGAGGGCCGTTCGGCGGAGCTTACCCGCAACGAGATCAAGATCCTCCATATGCTCATGGCCAACCGCGGCGCCATCGTCTCGCGCCAAGAGCTTATGGTGGAGCTGTGGAACTCCGACGCGTTCATCGACGACAACACCCTCACCGTCAACGTCAACCGCCTGCGCGCGAGCCTGGCCTCCATCGGCGTGCCCGAGGGCTTTGTCGCCACGCGGCGCGGGCAGGGCTATCTGGTGTAGCCCATGCGGCCGGGCCCTTATCTGCGCGATCGCGCCTTCTCCGTTGCGATGTGGCTTACCGCGGCGCTTGCGGCGGGAGGGGTCCTGGCCGTGCTCGGGCAGGGCGTCCAGGCTGCCGCGCTGGCCGCAGGCGCCGTCTGCCTCTGCGGCGCGGCGGCGCTTTCGCACGGCTATTTGCGCGGCCGGCGCTTCTACCGCGACCTCGAGCGCGCCGCCTGCGGCCTGGACCGCGCCTGGCGCATGGCGGCGCTGCTCGAAGAGCCCGGCTTTCTGGAGGGGCGCCTGGCGTGGGAGGCGCTCGAGGCGGCGGGCAGGGCCGCCGGCGACGAGGTGGCCGCGCGCAAGCGTCAGGCGGAGGCGTACCGCGAGTACATAGACCTGTGGATCCACGAGATCAAAACGCCCATCGCCGCCGCGAAGCTCATGGCGTCGGATTTGCACGGCCCCCAGGCCGCAAAGCTCAAAGGCGAGCTCGACCGCATAGAGGACTACGTGGAGCAGGTGCTTTACTACGCGCGCTCCGCCTCCCTTGTGCGCGACTTCTCCATCCGCGAGGTGGCGCTCGCCGACGTGGTGCGCGACGCGCTGAAACGGCACGCCCGCTACCTCATCGGATGCGGAACGACTCCGGAGATAGGCGTTGGGCCCGAAACGCGCGTGTGGGCCGACGCGAAGTGGCTCTCGTTCATCGTGGGGCAGGTGGTGACGAACGCGGCGAAGTACGGCGCCCGAAGCCTGCGCTTCGCCGCGAGCGAGGAGGGCGCGGGCACGTCCTGCGCGCGCACCGTCCTCGAGGTTTCCGACGACGGCCCCGGCATCCCCGCCGCCGACGTGCCGCGGGTGTTCGAGCGCGGCTTCACCGGCGCGAACGGCCGCGCGGTGGGATCCTCCACCGGCATGGGGCTTTACCTGGTGGCGGAGCTGTGCGCGAAGATGGGCCTGGGCGTGGAGCTGGCCTCGGAGGAGGGGAGGGGCACGCGCGTCATGCTCTCCTTCCCGCACGACAGGCGCCGCGCCGAGGCGGGGATCCCGGCTAAGGCCGCCGCGCGCCTTACGAAACCGTAAGGCCAGGGTAAGCCCGTTCGATGGCATGCGGACTTGCGGGGCCGTACCATCTTCTCGCACCCGGTGAAGAAGGAGGAGAAAGCCATGGGCGAAGTGTTCGCAACCCCGCGCGCGTCCGCCGACGCGATGCGGCCCATCTTGTCGGTCCGCCAGATAGAGAAGGTCTACGGCAACCGGGACCAGGTCACGCGGGCCATCGACGACATCAGCTTTGACGTGATGCCCGGCGAGTTCGTGGGCGTCATGGGACCGTCGGGATCCGGCAAGACCACGCTTTTGAACTGCGTGGCCACCATCGACACGGTGACGAGCGGCCACATCTTCGTGGACGGTCGCGACATCACGGGCCTGCGCGCCCGCTCGCTGGCGAAGTTTCGCCGCGACGATCTGGGCTTCATCTTCCAAGACGCGAACCTGCTGGACACGCTCACGGGATTCGAGAACATAGCGCTCGCGCTCACCATCAAAGGAGAGCCTCCCGCCTCCGTGCGCCCGAAGGTCGAACAGATGGCCGCCGCGCTCGGCGTGGCGGAGGTGCTGGGCAAGCACCCCTACCAGATGTCGGGCGGCCAGCGCCAGCGCGTCGCTGCGGCGCGCGCCATGGTGTCCGATCCGAAGCTGGTGCTGGCCGACGAGCCCACCGGCGCGCTCGATTCGCGCAGCGCGGCCGTCATGCTCGACACGCTGGCGATGATGAACGAGCGGATGGGCGCCACCATCATGATGGTCACCCACGATTCGTTCGCCGCGTCGTTTGCCGGCCGCATCCTGTTCGTCAAAGACGGCGCCGTGTTCAACGAGATCCGCAAAGGCGATGCGAGCCGGGCGGAGTTTTTCGGCCGCATCATGGAAGTGGTGACGTTTTTAGGCGGTGACGTGCGCGATGCTGGCTAAACTCGCGGTGCGCAACGTGCGCCGCTCGGTGCGCGACTACGCCGTGTACTTCGTCACGCTTGTGTTCGGCGTGGCGGTGTTCTACGCTTTCAACTCCGTGCAGGGGCAGTCCGTCCTGTTCGATCTGGAGGGCGTCGCCTCGGAGGGCGTGTTCGAACTCACCGGGCAGTTCCTGGAGATGTTCTCGGTGCTCATCGCGTGCGTGCTGGGATTTCTCGTCGTCTACGCGAACCGCTTCCTCATCAGGCGGCGCAAGCGCGAGTTCGGCACCTACCTGCTTCTCGGCATGCGTCCCGGCCAGGTGTCGGCCATTGTGCTCATGGAGACGGCTCTTGTGGGCGCGGCGTCCTTGGCGGTGGGGCTGGCGCTGGGGTTCGCGCTCTCGCAGGGGCTGTCGTTTTTCACGGCGGGGCTGTTCAGCATTCCCATGCAGCGCTACCGCTTCGTGTTCTCCGGCGCGGCCCTCTCCCAGACGCTTCTGTGCTTCGCGCTCATCTTCGTGGTGGTGGCGCTGTTCAACACGCTGTCCGTCCGCCGCTGCCGGCTCATCGACCTTCTGGGCGCCCATGCGCGCAACGAGCGCTTCGGTGTGCGCGGCCCCTGGGCGGGACTGATCGGGTTCGTTGTTGCCATCGCGCTTCTGGCCTGGGCGTACACGACGCTTGTGGACAGCGGCCTCACCGAGTTCGGGTTCGGGTTCTGGAAGGCCACGGCGCTCATGGTGGCAGGCACGTTCTTGCTGTTCTGGTCGGCGGCGGGTTTTGCCATCGCCGTTGTCGAGCGGTGGCGGGGCGCGTACTTCAAGGGGCTTGCCATGTTCACGACGCGCCAGGTGGCCAGCAAGGTGAACACGGCGTTCCTCTCGCTGTCCGTCGTGTGCGTCATGCTGTTCTTCTCGCTCACCGTGTTCTCCACCGGATCGAGCTTCGTGCAGGTGTTCACCGGCAACATCGAGGAGGGCACGCAGTTCGACGCGTCGGTGGCGGCCGATGTCTGGCGGGCACCTGCGTCGGCCGACGGCGGCGAGCAGGCGCTTGCGCGGGCCGGCTCGTGGGATTGGGACATGGAGGCGTTCTTCGCCGACGCCGCGCCGGAGTGGGAGGGCTTCGTGGAGGAAGCCGCGCAGGTGGACCTCTACCAACCGGCGGAGGACACGGACACCTACGGGGGCCTCATGGAGCGTTTGGGCGTGGGTTTGAGCAGCGAGTCGCAGGAGGAGGGGTTGGCGCCCCAGAGCGTGGGAGTGGTGGGGCTTTCCCAGTTCAACGCCGTGCGCGCGCTGGCGGGGCATGAGCCTGTGGAGCTTTCCGCGGGAACTTACGCCGTGAACAACGCCGTCGATCTGACCGAGGACCTCTCGCGTGCCATGGCCGAGGAGGGCGTGAAGGTCAAGGTGGGCGGGCAGACGCTCGCGTCGTCGGGCGTCTACGTGGAGCAGGCGCTGTCCACCTCCACTTTCGTCTCCGACGCCGCCATGCTCGTCGTGCCCGACGAGGTGGTGGAGGCTCTGCGCGCCGCCGGCGCGACGCCCTACGCGAGTTATCTTGACCTGGCCTACCGCGTGGATGGCGCCGAGGGTGACCGGCTGCTTTCCGAGGCGCTCGCACACGCCTTGCCGCCCGACGAGCAGAGTTTGGCGCGCGGCTACGGATTCGCGACGAGCCCTTGGCCCGCCACCGTCGCGTTCACCGCCGCGGAGGTGGTCGAGCAATCCGGCGGCATGCGCATGATGATCACGTACCTGGCGCTCTACATAGGCTTCGTGTTCCTCATCACCACGGCGGCGCTTCTGGCCGTCCAGCAGCTCTCCGAGGCCAGCGACTCGCTGCCGCGCTATCGGATGCTGGCCGAGCTGGGGTGCGACCGCCGCATGGTGCTGCGTTCGCTGGCCATCCAGGTGACGGTGTACTTCCTTGCGCCGCTTGCCGTGGCGGCCTGCCATGCGTCGTGCGCCGTGGGCGTGATCGCGCGCGACGTGCTTGAGCAGGTGGGCGTGTCGGTGGAGGGACCCGCCCTCATGACGGCGGCCTTCACGGCGCTGGTGTACGGCAGCTACCTTCTGGTCACGTACTTCGCGAGCCGCTCTATCGTGCGCGCCTCGCTCGGCAGGAGGCTTCTGGGGTAGGGGCGACCGAGGCGCTCGCCACGCGCGTTAGGCGAGCGCCTCCCGTTTGCGGTTGAGTATGAAGCGGTCGATGTCGTCCACAAGGTAGCGTTCGCCCACGGTGTGGAGCGCCTCGTAGCAATCGAGCACGTAGGCAATGACGCCGTATTGCTCGAACAGGTCGTACACCTGCCTGCCCGTGGCCTCCTTCGCCTCCTTGTACGCTTCGATGCAATAGACGAGGAAGGCGCCTTCTCTGCTCATGTCACACCTCCTCCGGGAACTCGAGCCGTCCGGTTCTGAGTTCGGTGTCAAGTATGTCGTAGAGGGCGAGCGGACTCAGATGCCAGAGCGCGGTTTCCTCGTCCTCCAGCAAATCGTAAAGACGCGATTGGAACACGATCCTTGTGGCCTCCTGCTCGTCGACGCTCCGATTTTTCTCAACAAGTTCGATGAGCTGGGGGACGATGGTCATGAGCATGCTTTTGATGCCGCCTTGCCGCATGGCTCTCACCTTCCATCCTCGACGGTTCCCGCGAATCGCAGGTTGTGGGCGATAGCGCTCTCGTTCACCTTGTACACGCTCACGATCGGTGTTCCCGAACGCTCTCTTCGCACGACTTTCTTTGAAAAATCGGCGGCTTGCTCCTTGTTCGTGGTCGTGTAGAACCCGAAGCCGAAGTCGAGGTAGCGATTTCTCCGGAGGATCCGCGGTTGCTCGACGGACATGTTGCTTCCATGGTAAACCAGCATGAGAGGGCCTTTCGGAATCGCGCTTGCGAAAAAGAGGCATGCTCGCATTCTTCTGCCGGGTTTAGTGTAACGTGCTTTCAGGCCGGGGGCAAACTCCGCAGGACGACTGTGCTCGGCGTGCGGCTCGGCATTGCGAGTTCTTCGGACGTTCTTGATTCGGAGCGGTTTTCCGCGTGTGCGGCGTCACTTTCCCAGAAGGTGGCGGATGGCGGCCACGGGGTGCTTTGCGAGCATGCGGGGGCCGGCGTAGCGCATGACGGCGCGCACGTGCTCGCGCATCTCGGGCTTGTAGCAGTGGTTCTCGCACTCGTCGCACGAGGTTTTGACGTCCATCTTGCGGCAACGCTCGGTGCGCAGCGCGGCGTAGGCGTCCAGCTCGGCGCAGGCGGGGCACACCGGTTCGCCGCAAAGCGCCCGCTCGGTGCGCGCGGAGGCGTCGTGGTTGCCGGCGCAGTACAAAGCGATCATCTGCGAGACGGTGCGCTTCTCGCGCTCGCGGCGCCGTGCGGTTTTCGGGGTGTCTTCCATAGCGAGTTAGCTTACCACAACTTCTGCTGGCGCAAGGGTGCGATTCGGCCGTTTCCCGCGTCGCGCCCTTGCCGGTCCAAGCGGGCGCGACTCATTTCAGAAGCGCCGAGCATTCCCTCTCGAGCGCTTCCCGGTCCGTCACCCAGATTTTGCGCCCGTCGGATTCCACGATGCCGTCGCTTTTCAGCTGAGCGAGCACTTTGACTACGCTCTCGCGCCGCGCCCCTATGATGGAGGCCAGTTCGGACTGGGTCATGGCGGGTCCGACGCTGCCGTAGATGTCGCGGATGTAGAAGGCGTTGCAGATTCTTGTGCGCAGGCTCTCGTAAGTCTGCGCGGTGGCCAGGAACTTCAAGGCGTTCGTGTAGCGGCCGTAATGGTCGATCATGGCATAGGAGACCTCCGGGTGCTCCTTCATGATCCTTCTGGTTGTCTCGAAGCTGAATTTCCAAGCCCGCGTCTCCGTTATGGCGCATTGGGCGATGGTTCGTTCGAGGTTGAAGTGCTGGTCGGAGGCGATGATGGGGTAGATGCTGTCCGCTCCCCAAAATCCTATGAGCCTGTTGGCTCCGGAGTCGTGGTGCACCGTCACTTGGCACACGCCCTCGGCAAGGTAGAAGTTGCCGTCCATGTACTCCCCGACAGGCTTGAGGTGGGTGCCCGGGTTGGCGTAGACGACCTTGTGGGGGTAATCGGCGAACACCGATCTGAACTCAGAAAACTCGTTCCCGAAATAGAACCGCGGTTGGATGGGGGGGGGGTGAGGTCTTCCATTGCTCGTCCTTGCACTCGATGCGACCGTCCAAACAAGCATTATAGCGCGGAAGAAACCCGGGGGCCATGCATCTGAATCCTCGGATTCAGATGCGGCGTCCGCGCTGGATCCCAGGCTTCACCGATGCGCCGGCGTTCGGGTGTAGCGTCACCTGCGACGAGAATCGGCGAAAGGAGAGGACGATGGATTTCTCGCACCTGAACCAACCGGGAAAAATCGGTACGCTCACGCTTAAAAACCGCTTGGTGCAACCTGCCATGGAAACGTGGTCGGCGGGACCCGACGGAACCGTCACCGAAAGCACGATCGCGCATTACGCGCGGCGTGCGGAAGGCGGGGTAGGGCTTGTCATCACCGAGATGACCAATCCGACACCCGGGTGCAGGTGCTTTCCCGGTGAGCTTGAATTGAGCGAGGACCGGTACATGCCGGGCATGAGCAAGATAGCCGATGCCGTTCATGCCGGGGGCGCGGCTGCGTTTGTGCAGTTGGACCACGGCGGCGTGTTCGCTCATGACAATGCGAGCGATCAGCCGGCGTTCACGCCTTCGGGGGTGGGCACGTTCAGCTTGCCGGGAGCCGCGCTCAAAACGATGACCGAAGAGGACATTCGCCAGGTGGTGGAGGACTATGCCAAGGCTGCCCTGCGTGCGAAGGCCATCGGGTTCGACGGCGTGGAGCTGCACGGCGGTCACGGGTACCTGCTCGTTGAGTTTTTGAGCGCGTACTACAACCGGCGTACCGACGAGTACGGCGGCAGCGTGTACAACCGCGCCCGCCTCTCTTTGGAGATCGTGCGCGCGATCCGCGAGCACTGCGGTGATTTCCCCATCATTTACAAGATCTCGTCAGAAGATTACGTGCCTGACGGCATCACCTTGGATCAGTCCATCGAGATATGCGGCTACCTCGAAGAAGCAGGGGTGGATGCCATCATGGTGTCGGGCGGTACGCTGGAATCGCGCATCCCTGACTTTTTCGACGTGATGGCCGGCACGAAGAAGGCGGTTTCCGACATGGGATTCGACCGTGGAATCTCCACGGCCACCTGGATTCCCTCCACGTACTGCCAGCGCGCCTTGTACGCCGACAACGCGGCGGCCATCAAAAAAGCCGTGAGCATTCCCGTCATCACCGTATGCGGAGTGCGCCCGGAAAAGGCCGAGGACATGCTTGCGAAGGGAGAGGCGGATTTCGCCGCGCTCGGTCGCCAGATATTGGCCGATCCCGACTATCCTACCAAGCTATTCGAAGGACGTGCGGAGGATATGCGCCAGTGCTTGCGGTGCAACGAATGCTTGGGCGGAGGCAATAAGAACCGAACCTTGCACTGCGCCGTGAACCCCAGCCTGGGTCGCGACGAGCAACCAAGCGCGCGGGTGCGGTTGGCTGCGAGCGCGAAGCGGGTTGCGGTGGTGGGCAGCGGCCCGGCGGGGTTGAACGCGGCCATCGCCGCCGCCGAACGGGGTCATGCCGTGGTGCTCTACGAACAGCGTGATTGCCTTGGCGGCCTCATGCGCTATGTGGGTGCGCCAACGTTCAAAGAAGATTACCGCCGCTACACCGACTACCTGGTGCGCCAAGTGCGCAAGCTGGGCGTCGAGGTGCGTCTGAACACCGCGTTCACACGCGAGATCGCGCAAGAGGAAGGCTATGACCGCATCATCGCCGCCACCGGTTCCGAGTGGTTCAAGCCCCGCATAGACGGCGCGGACGACCCGGGCATACTCAGTCCCCTCGACGTCCTCGCGGGGGATTTTCCCAACGTGGAGAGCTTCGTGGTAGCGGGTGCGGGCCTGGTGGGCTGCGAAGTTGCGCTGCACCTTGCGGAGCTTGGCAAGAAGGTGACCATGGTCGATATCGTGCCCAACAGCAATCCCGCCAACCTCTACGGCGTGGACTGGAACATCAACGCGCGTCTTGCGGTGGACGGCGTGGACGTTCAGCTGGACAAGAAGATCATCTACCTGGATTCGCATTCCGTCGTCTGCCTGACCAAGCGCACCTGCCGGCCCCACAACCCCAACACCGGGAAGGGGACCGAGCGGCCCTACGACTTCTCGGGCCCCTATGACGGAGGGGAGCGTGCGTTTGAGGGCGATGCCGTGGTCTGCGCGCTGGGCATGCGTTCGGTCAATCGCCTTGCCTACGACCTGAAAGCGCAGGGCTTTCCCGTTGAGATTGTGGGCGACGCTGTGGCTGCGCGCAAGCTGATCGACGCGGTGCACGAGGGGTACCACGCCGGTCGCCGCTGTTAGTCTTGCGTGGTGAATCCCTGGATTCATCGGGGCATTCTCGCTGAATCCCAGGCTTCATGCCCGGCGCTGCGCCGGGGTGTTTAATGTGCCGTGTTCTGGATGCATCGCATTCCGTAGACGAGAACAGGAGAGGTGTATGGGCAAGTACGACAAAATATTCGAGCCGGTTACCCTTGGCAAGAGCTGCGTCCTCAAAAACCGCATCATCAAGGCGCCGCAATCCTCGTGGCTGTGGAACGAGGATGGCAGCATGGGCGACAGCCGGGCCCAGGACATGTACGAGAGCATGGCGAAAGGCGGCGTGGGCGCGGTGACGGTGGCGGCAATGCTCTGGGAGCCGCTTAAGTTCGGCAACTACGCGTTTGCCACCGACGACAAGTTCATCCCCGGCATGCAGCGCTTCAACGAGGTCATCCATCAGCACGGCACGAAGACCTTCGGCCAGCTGCACCACATGGGCCCGTCCGCGTGGGACACCTACGACGGCCAGCTTCCTCCGGGGCCGTCCCACATTGCCGAGGCGGACATCCCCACGCCGCCGCCGTTCGGACGCGAGGTCCGCGAGCTGAGCGTCGATCAGATCCACGAGAAGCAGCAGATGATCGTGGACGCGGCCGTGAGGCTGTGGAAGGGCGGGTTCGACGGCGTAGAGCTTCATGCGGGCAACGGCTACTTCCTGAACGCGTGGCTCTCGCCCATCTGGAACCACCGCACCGACGAGTACGGCTGGAAGGACCCCGTGAACCGCACGCGCATGCTCCGGGAGATCGTGGCCGCCATCCGCGAGCGCGTGGACGACGACTTCGTGATCGGCTGCCGCTTCAACGGCCAGGAGTGGTCGGACCGCTACGTGGGCACGCAACCTTCCGACGCGGCCGAGAGCGCGAAGCTGCTTGAAGAGGCGGGCATCCAGTACTTCGATGTGTGCGGGTATGGCTACGGCGCCATGTCCTTCCGCTACGATCCGGATTACTTCGCCTATCCGGACCCCGAGCCGTTCATGAAGGATTATGTGGCCGACGCCCAGGGCATCGGACTTTTCGTCAAGGGCGCGGCAGCCGTCCACGCGGCTGTGAAGGATGCGAAGGTCTTCGTCGCCGGCGTGCGTGACGAAGACCGCATGATGGAGGTGCTTTCCAAGGACATGGCCGACGGTTGGGCGTGCGGGCGCCAGATGTGGGCCGATCCGGAGTTTCCCATCAAGCTCCAGGAGGGCCGCGTGGAGGACATCATGCGCTGCACCCACTGCGCAAGCTGCGAGGACCCGGTGACCCAGCCCCGCTTCTGCCGCGTCAACCCCGGGCTTGGGCGGCGCGATTGCTGGCCTGAGGAGCATCCGGCCGAAAAGGTGAAAAACGTCATGGTCATCGGAGGCGGCCCGGCGGGCATGGAATGCGCCGTCACCGCCGCCAAGCGCGGCCACAAGGTCGCCCTCTACGAGAAGACGGCGGAGCTTGGCGGCAAGACGAAGCTGGCGTCCATGATCAAGGGGGACAAGATCGAAGACGTCATGCCCATCCACGACTATCTGGTCAACGCCGTGGCCAAGCAGCCGAACATCACCGTGAAAACGAACACGGAGGTCACGCCTGCCCTGATCAAGCGCGAGCGGCCCGACGTCGTGGTGGTGGCCGTCTCCTCGCCCTACTACGTCCCCGACGTTGCCGGCATCGATCGCAAAAACGTGCTCACCATTCCCCAGATGACCAAGCTCTCCAAGATCCCCATGAAGATGTTCGGCCCCCAGAAACTCGCGTCCATGGCGCAGAAGTTCTTCCCGGTGGGCAAGCGGCTGGTCGTCGTGGGCGCCGGGGCCGAGGGCGCCCAATGCGCCGAGTTCATGAAGAAGCTTGGCAAAGACGTCGTGGTGGTGGCGGAGGACGAGGATCTGGGTGGCATGATCACCGCGCGTTTCAAGGAGCGCCTCGAATGGTGGTTCGATCGCGAGGGGATAGAGATCGCGCGCAACTCAGAGCTTGTCGAGGTCGACAAGAAGGGCGCCGTCGTTCGCAACGTCAAGGACGGCAGCACGCGCCACATCGACGGCGACTGCGTGATGATCATGCTGCCGGAGCGTCGCGACCCTGCGTTCTATGAGTCGGTGAAGGACCTGGCTCCCGAGGTGTACGAGATCGGTTCGGCGCGAGGAGGTGAGAACGCTTTCTTCAAGCATGCGTTCCGCGATGGCCGCGATGTGGGCATGGCCATCTAGGCGGCGCGCGCCGTATGCGCGGTGCGTTCGGACAGTTTTGATTGCATGGAGCGAGAGGAGAGGGAATGAACGTGAGTAGGTACTGGCGCCTTGTTGCGTGCTGTGCCGGCCCCTTTGTGACGTCGGCGTTCTACATCTGGAGCGTGTTCACGAACCCATTGATCCAGGAGTACGGATGGAACCTTGGCTTCATCGCCGCAGGATATTCGTTCAACCAGATCTTCGCCCAGATTTCGTCTTTGATTTTCGGCCGCGTCGTCGACAGGGCGAACCCGCGCATCACCTATCTGATCGGCTTGGTGCTGTTCGGCGGGGGCTGGTTTCTTGCCGGGTGCGCGACATCGGCCGAGATGCTCGTGTTCGCCTACAGCGTGGTGGCCGGCATCGGCAACGGCGCCCTGTACATCACGGCGACCAGCGTGAGCCAGAAGTGGTTCCCCGACAAGCGCGGATTCGCCTCGGGCTGCGTCATTGGCACCGCGGGCATCGCGCCGCTTTTGTGGGCTCCCCTTGGCCAGGCGCTTTTGAGCGCGCTCGGCCCCAGCACGGGCCTGTGCTTCTTGGGCGTCGCCTTCGCCGTCATCATCGCCTTGGCGCTCATTTTGATGAAGCGTCCGGAGGAGGGCTGGGCGCCGGCGTCGATGAATGGCGCCTCCGGGGTTGCGCAGACTGCCGCGCTCGAAGGGAAAAAGCCTGGCCAGGTGCTCAAAGACCCGGTGTTTTGGCTGATGCTCATCGTGTTCACCTGCGCCGCTTCGGCTGGCAGCATGATCATGGGCCATGCGTCGACCATCTGCCAGGCGATGGGCGGCTTGGACGCCATGGCCGCAGCCACCATGGTGGGCGTTTTGAGCGTGGCGAGCTTCCTCGGCCGCATCGGCCTGGGGGCGGTGGGCGACAAGGTGGGTCGCATCAAGCCCCTCGTGTTCATCACGGTTGCAACGTGCGTGATGTGCCTGGTGTCGAGCCAGGTTTCCGGCGCGCTCGTCATCGCGTCGCTGCTTCTCATCCAGTTCTGCTTCGGCGGCACCAACACGGTCATGAACTCCTCGTGCGGCGATTTGTGGGGGAGCAAGCACGTCGGCAGCAACTGGTCGCTTCTCTACATCGGCTACACGCTCTCGGCGATCATCGGCCCCACGCTCGCCTCGGTGTGCTTTGAATCCACGGGCGCCTATTCGCTCAGCTTCACCATAGCCGCCTGCATCGCGGCGTTCGCGTTCGTGATCGTCCTGGTCATTTCGAAGGTCCTCAAAGGGCGCGGCGGTCAGCGCCTTTAGGCGAAGGCGGCCTTCTTTGGACGTCAAGGCGTGAAGAACGGGGGCGCTTCGGCAAGCCCCCGATTTCAAAGTGCGGAAACTCAGAAAGGTGGTATCTGCAATGCTCAAAATGAACAAGAAGATCGTGTTTTTGGGTGCGCCCGACGGAGCCCTCGACGATGCGGCGCGCGAGAGGTTCCATATGCTCTACCTCAACGAGCACACCCCGAAGATCGTCGAGCGTCCCGAAGTGCTCCAGTACTACGCGAACAAGATCGTCGTTCCATCTCAGGAGCTTGTCGACGCTGGCTGGGGCTGGGGCGGCTACGACGAGAGCGGCATTTTCGCCATGGACGAGCTGTGGTGCGAGGACGGCTTCGACTTCATGACGCTCTACGAGGACGACGAGCAGGTGAAGGTCCTTGGCGCCTACGACACCGACGAAGTGGTGGTCCGTCCGACGCTTGCCCAATGGGAGGTCGGGGCGAAGTCGCCCTGGATCAAGCGCATCGGATTGTGCAAGTGCCGCGAGGACGAGAACCCGCGCGATTTCCACGACTACTGGGAGTTCGTGCACGCTCCCCTTGCCCTGCACACCCACATCGGCGCCGGGTTCTACGGCCAGCAGCATTTCCACAACACGCTCGTGCCCAACGACGTGGCGTGGAACGGCATGTGCATCCTGGACTACTGGAGCGTCGACGCGTTCCGCTTCGCGCACTTCAGCCGCCCTGGCGCGATGAAGGAGATCCAGGATGACTGCAAGCACTTCCTGGACAAGTTCTTCTCCATGTGCGGCGAGGAGTACGTCATGAAGCGCTGGGACGCCTATATCCCTGAGATCTTCGACGGCTACGACGGCTTCTATCGCCACCAGTGAGCGTTTCGCAGCGCTTGCCTGCGGTTTCGGTCTGTTTCGAATGGGCGCGCCCGCCCTGCGCGGCGTCGCGCGCCCCGATGAGAGGAGAGTATCATGAAGGGTCTTGTCAAGTACGATTTCGGCCCCGGCAACGCCGAGCTGCGCGAGCTGCCCGTGCCCGAGCCTGGCGCGGGCGAGGTGCGCATCAAGGTGCTGAAAGCGGGCATCTGCGGCAGCGACATGCATGTGTACCATTACGATTCGCAGCTGAGCTTGAAGCCGCCGGTGGTCATGGGGCATGAGTTCGTCGGCCGCATCGACAAGCTGGGTGCGGGCGTTGAGGGCTACGAGCTGGGGCAGAAGGTCACCTCGGAGATCGGCGTGGGCGTGGACCAAACCTGCGAGCACTGCCAGGACGGCCTCACGAACATGTGCGTCCATCGCCGCTCCATCGGGTATGTGATCGACGGCTGCTTCGCCGAGTACATCACGGTGCCGGCCCGCTACCTGGTGCCCGTGGCCGAGGGCATCGATGATCTGGTGGGCGCTATGATCGAGCCTTTGGCGTGCTGTTGCCGTTGCTGCTTCGATGTCACCCCCATGCACGCGGGCGATGTGGTGCTCGTCGCGGGCGCGGGCCCCATGGGGCTGATGAACGCGCAGGTTGCCAAAGCGAACGGGGCCACCGTGGTTATCACCGACGTTGCGACCGGCGCGGCGCGCCTGGAGATGGCAAAGAGCCTCGGCATCGACTACGCGGTGAACGTCGAGGAGGAGGACCTGCACGCGCTCATCGGGAAGCTCACGAACGGCTATGGCGCGGATGCCGCCATCGAGTGCTCCGGCACCGACGCCGGCCTCAACACCTGCCTTGATGAGGTGCGCAAGGACGGCTACGTCACCGAGTTCGCCATCGGCGCGGCCACGGCGCAGGTCAACATGTCGAACGTCATCTACCGCGAGGTGCAGCTGCGCGGGTCGATGTCCACCAACCCGCACAACTGGCGCCAGGCGGTCCGCCTGCTCGACCGGGGTCTGGTTGACCTGGCGCCGCTTGCCACCGAGTTCAAGTTGGATGACTGGCAGGCGGCCTTCGATTACTTCGACACGCACGAAGGCTACAAGATCGTGTTTTCCATCAGCGAGGATTAACGGCGAACGAGAGCGGCCCGCCGCCCAGGAGCTTGGCGGCGGGCCGCGCCGAGGGAAGGAGGCTTCTCGTGGGAATGAAGGTGTACGTCATAGGGACCGGCAGGCTCAACAACGACTACAACCTGAGCCAGTCGCTCTGGACGTTGGGAACGCGCGACAACCCCGCGCCGGAAACGGCGTGGTACCAAGGACCCAGCTATGCGGTGCTGATCGACCACCCAACCGTCGGGTGGATTCTGTACGATCTAGGCAGCGACCCCCGAAGCGACGAGCTGTGGCCCGAGGCCATCGCCAACGAGTGCTTCTGGACCCCCGTCGAGGGCGAGACCATGGAGGAGGGGCTGGCCGCGCTCGGTTTGAAGCCGGCCGACATCGCCGTGTGCGTGCTGTCCCACATGCACATGGACCACATCGGCAACATGCGGCTGTTCGCCGACACCGCCGACTTCTACGTGTCGCGCGCCGAGGCCGAGCACGCGTTCTGCACGGTCATGGCCACGCCGGATCCTGCTGGGCACGGATTCTACAACCGCGACGACGTGCTGTGTCCGCGCAAGAGCCTCACCTACGTGGAGGAGGACACCGTGGGGCTATTTCCTGGTATTGACGCCTACCTTCTGCCGGGGCACACGCCGGGCGTGCTCGGTTTGTTGCTGCATCTGGAGAAAGAGAAGGACGTCTTGCTTGTCTCCGATGCTTTAAACAGCATTGTGAACTATCACGGGCGCCTCCCCGGCATATGCGACGACACAGCGGCGTACCGCGCCAGCGCTAAGAAGATCAAGCGGATCGAGCAGGCAAACGACGCTTGGGTGTGGTTCGGCCACGACATCGACCAGTTCAACAGCTTGAGGAAAATCCCCGACTTCTACGAGTAGACATTGTCGAGGGCAGGGAGAGGGGAAGGACATGGAAGGAAAGAAGCAGGGTTTTTTGCCGCATGCACCCGCTGGGTCATGGACCATCTTGATCATGGTATGGCTCGTGTACGCGTTCAACACGGGATGCCGGGAGATCATGAACAAGGTCATGCCGTCCATGGTGGAGTATTTCGGCATGAGCGCTGCCACCTCCGGGCTGCTCAGCACGGTGGGCACGGTGGGCGGCGGCGCGCTTGCCCTGGTCATTGGCGCGTGGGCGGACAAGCGGGGCATCGGCTGGTTTCGAGGCAGATCGCAGGCGAAAATCGCGACAGTCTATCTGCTGTGCACGTTTCTCATCGGGCTGCCGTTTGTGGGCGTGCTGACGGCGGTGTTCGTTTTGCAGTTCGTGCGTTTCGGCTTTGCCGCAGGCGGCGAGGCCATCGACGCCTCGGCGTGCGCGGAGTGGTTTCCCGAGGAGCATCAGGGGTTCATCATATCCGCGCACCATACCGGGTATCCCTGGGGGTCGGCTCTGGTGAGTTTGCTCGTGGCGTTCATCTTGGCCCAGACGGGCGATTGGCGCATGCCGTTTCTCATCATACCGTTGTGCCCGGTGCTGCTGTGGGCGGTCTATCTGCTCTACAGCACCAAAAAGCGCTTCGTAGCCAACAACAAGGCCATCGAGGCTATGGGACTTACCCCTCATGCGACGGTCGAGCAGGTGGAGCGCTCGAAGGGCGGAGCCGCTGACGCGACGGGTTCGCAAAACGGGGAGCACGTGCCGTTTTACGAGCTGTTCAAGAACAGAAACGTGCTGGCCGCGTTCGTTGCCTACGCGTTCATCGTGGGTGCGTACTTCGCCTTCAATTACTGGCTCACGCCGTATCTCACCTACCAGCTTCATATGGAGAACTCCACGGCGGCGGCGTTCTCCATTGTGTTCACCATCACCTCCGGCGCGGGGCAGCTGTTCTGGGGCGCCATGTCCGACAAGATCGGGGCGAAACGGACCATCCTCATCTGCTCGGCGTGGCTGTTCGTCACGTTCATGCTTCTGCCCCTTATGAGCTTAGGTGTTGGCGTGTTGGTGGCTATCCAGCTGATCATGGGATTTTGCATGAACGCGTCGTTTCCGGTGCTTTACACGCTGGCAGGGGCGTCGGTGAGGAAAGACCAGTTGGCCACCGCCATCAGCTGCTGCAACTTCTCCATGATCATCGGCGGCTTGTTCCCGTACCTGATGGGCGCGATCATTGGCGCGGGCGGCGGTTTCGAATCGCCCGTGGGTTACAACGTCTGCCTTGGCGTGATGTGCGCTTCGCTGGCTGTGGGTTTTCTTGTCACGCTTTTGATGGCGCACGAGGTCATTGGCCCGCGTCGCGGCAAGGACTGGGCGCTCACCAGCTACGAATCGTGCGGTATCGAGAGCCGGCGGTGACGGAGGGCGGAGATGCCGCGCCTGCGCGAGGTGACGTGCAGGATTGTCGCGCAAATGGGGTTGTCGTGCAGGTGCGGCTTTGTGAAGAGATGGCGCAGAGGGAGGATGTGCGGTATGGAGAACGTGCAGACAGCCGAAGAACTGCTGCGAGAAGAGAAGGGGCTTGCCTTCGCAACGTTCGATGAGCGGGATGCGTATAACGTGGGTACGTTGTTGTACGAGCGTGGTATGGCCGATGGCTGCGTGTTTGCGGTGCGTGTTGAGTTTGACGGTGTCGTCGTGTTCCAAGCGCTCATGCCGGGCACCGGGCAGGCGAATTGCGATTGGCTCGACCGCAAGTGCGCGACGGTGCGGCGCACGCATCACAGCTCTCTTTATGCCCGGGTGCAGGCCGAGGAGGGCGGCGCGCGTGAGCCCTGGCAGGGAGACGAGCAGGCCTACGCGTTGTACGGAGGCGCGTTTCCCCTGGTAGTCGATGGGGAGTTTCGAGGCGTTGCGGCAGTGTCGGGGATGCCGCACGTGGAGGATCACCGCTACCTGGTTCGTACCCTCTCTCGGTTTGCTGACGCGAGGGCGCGCGCGTTGTGACAGCGATCCTGAAACGATGGGGAAGGGGTGTGGGCGCTGCCGCAGGTGTTGTGGCGGGTATTGTCGTTGCGCTCGCACCCCTTGCAGGGCTTGATGAGCAGGGGCGCGTCGCTCTGGGCATTTTAGTTTGGGCGGTTGTCTGGTGGGTGTGCTCGGTGCTGCCCGAGTACGTCACCGCTCTGCTCATGGCGGTTGCGCTTGTGGTGGTGGGGGGAATTGAATCCGAGGTGGTGTTTTCTGCCTTCGCCGGTTCTGCGTGGTGGACCCTGTTGGCCGCTTTTGCCTTGGGCGTGGCCTTGCGCGAAAGCGGCCTGCTTGCGCGTATAGCGCACTGTGTGGTGCGGCTGTTTCCGCCGAGGCTTGGCGCCCAGGTGATGGCGCTTATGGCAGCGGGTACCTTGATAGGCCCCTTCGTTCCCAGCATGAGCGCAAAGGCTGCCATGTTAGCGCCTTTGGCGGGGCAGATCGGGGATCGCCTTGGGTATCGGTCGCAGTCTAAAGGGATGACGGGGCTCTTTCTTGCAGTGCTGGTGGGAGTGCGCAATGTAGGGCCTGCGGTCATCAGTGCATCGGTCATTGGTTTTGCGCTGGTGGGCCTATATCCTGCCGATATTCAGCAGCGGTTCACTATGCTTGACTGGTTTTGTGCGGCGCTCCCCTGGTTTGTGACGGTGAGTGTTTTGAGTTACGGTAGCCTTGTTGTGCTATATGGGAGGGGAGCGAAGACGGCTGCATGTGGGGAGGTGACTGCTCGGGCGAGCGCGAGGTCGCGTGGCCCTCTTTCGCGCGATGAAAAGCGTATGGCTGTCATTGTGTGTGCGACGTTTGCGCTGTGGGCAGCTGAACCTGTGCACGGGGTGTCGGCAGCACTGGTGGGGGTGGTGGGGCTGTGCGCCTGTGCAGCGTGCGGACTGATTGGTCGGGAGCAGTTCCGATCGGCCATCACCTGGGACACCCTTGTGTTCACCGGCGTTGTTTTGGGGCTGTCGGAGGTGTTTCGGGCAGTCGGTATTGATACCTGGCTCGTTGGTGTTGTGGGTCCTGCGTTGCAGGGACTTGCGGGTTCTCCCCTCCTGTTTGTTCTGGGCGTTGCGGTGGTCACGACCCTGTCTCGGTTCGTTATTGTGTCAGAGCTTGCCTATATCAACGTGTTTATGGCCTTTGCAGTGCCTATGGTATTGGGGCTTGGCATCAATCCGTGGGTGGTGGGCTTTGCCGCATATGCCACGGTCAATCCGTGGTTCACCCTGTACCAAAATCCGGTGTATTTGGCGGCCCGTTTCTCGGTTGATGCCACCCTGACGCGACATGCGGACTGTGCGTTGTTCTGCGGTGCGTACACGCTTGCCTGCCTGGTAGGGCTTGCGGTGTCGGTGCCGTATTGGGAGGCGTTGGGACTCTACTGGCTGGCGTGATGACGTGGACTGTTGGGCGGCTTGCTGTTTGAGGTGATGTGCCTGCGGAGCGATGGTCGGCCTCGCGCGGGGGATCCTCGCTCGCAGGCGGGCCGTTGTCGGGGCTTCGGATGCCTTGAGGCTCCTTGCTTGCGGTGGACGGATTCCTCGAACGAAATGTGCGCAAACCTTGAACGCTTCTATGAGAACGGATGTTCTTTGGGAAACTTCCGCGTCCCCTGCGCTACAATTAGCGGCTGCACGAAACCGGCCTTTTCCGCCAGCAGCAACCCTGCGGCGGCGAATAGAGAGAGAAGCGCATGGGACAGAACGCCATCGTCATCAAGGGCGCCCGCGAGCACAACCTCAAAAACGTCGATCTGACGATCCCCCGCGACAAGCTCGTGGTGATCACGGGCCTGTCGGGCAGCGGCAAGTCGTCGCTGGCGTTCGACACGATGTACGCCGAGGGCCAGCGCCGCTACGTGGAGAGCCTCTCCAGCTACGCGCGCATGTTCCTCGGGCAGATGAGCAAGCCCGACTTGGACAGCATCGACGGACTGTCGCCCGCGGTGTCCATCGACCAGAAGACCACGAGCAAAAACCCCCGCTCCACGGTGGGCACCACCACTGAAATCTACGACTACCTGCGCCTTTTGTTCGCGCGCGTGGGCGTGCCGCACTGCCCGGAATGCGGGCGGCCCATCATGAAGCAGACCACCGACCAGGTGACCGACGAGATACTGGCGCTCGCCCCCGACGCGAAGGCCATCGTCATGGCGCCGGTGGTGGCCGGCCGCAAGGGCGAGTTCACGAAGCTGTTCGCCGATCTGGCGCGCGAGGGCTTCTCCCGCGTGCGCATCGACGGCGAGATCGTGAAGCTTGACGGCGAGCCGCGCACGCTCAACAAGAAGATCAAGCACTTCATCGACGTGGTAGTGGACCGCGTGCAGCTCAAAGAGAGCGCCACGAGCCGCATCGCCGAGGCGGTGGAGCTTGCCACGAAGCTCGCCGAAGGGCGCGTGCTCGTGCAGGTGCTGGGACCGGACGGCAAGCCGCTCGGGCAGGGCGGCGGGCGCTCCTCGGGCGCGACGGGCGGCCTGGGGGCGGGGGAGCACCTGTTCTCGCTCGCGCTCGCCTGCCCCGAGCATGGCCACTCCATGGACGAGCTGCAACCGCGCGACTTCAGCTTCAACGCCCCCTACGGCGCGTGCCCGGACTGCCTCGGCATCGGCAGCCGCGAGGAGGTGGACCCCTCGCTTGTGGTGCCCGACCCGTCGCTTTCGCTTGCGGAGGGGGTGCTTGCGCCGTTCAAGACCGGCAACTACTACCCGCAGGTGCTGCGCGCCGTGGCGAAGCACATGGGCGTGGACGAGGACACGCCGTGGGAGGACATGCCCAAAAAGGCCCAGGACGCGCTTTTGCACGGGTTGGGCAATCAGAAGGTGCGCGTGGACTACGTGACCGTGGACGGGCGCGAGACGTACTGGTACATCGAGTGGGAGGGGGCGCTTGCCGCGGTGCAGCGCCGCTACCAGGAGGCGCAGTCCGACGCGCAGCGCGAGAAGCTGCAAAGCTATTTCGCCGTGGTGCCGTGCGCCACCTGCGGCGGCAAGCGCTTGAAGCCGGAGATCCTCGCCGTCACGGTGAACGGCAAGTCCATCCACGACGTCACCGAGATGAGCGCGGCCGATTCGCTGGCGTTTTTCGAAGGGCTTGAATTTCACGGGGCCGAGGAGCATATCGCCGGACCCATTGTGAAGGAGATTCGGGCGCGCCTCAGGTTTTTGGTGGACGTGGGGCTTGACTATCTCACGCTCGAGCGCGCCACGGCGACGCTCTCCGGCGGCGAGGCGCAGCGCATCCGCCTGGCCACCCAGATTGGCGCGGGGCTCATGGGCGTGCTCTACATCTTGGACGAGCCGTCCATCGGGCTGCACCAGCGCGACAACGAGCGGCTCATCGCCACGCTGGAGCGCCTGCGCGACTTGGGCAACACGGTCATCGTGGTGGAGCACGACGAGGACACCATCAGAAGCGCCGACTTCGTGGTGGACATGGGGCCGGGCGCCGGCGAGCACGGCGGTGAGGTGGTGGCCCTCGGCACGCCCGAGGAGGTGGCGCGCGCCGCAGGGTCCCTCACGGCCGACTACCTGTCGGGCCGGCGCGCAATCGAGGTGCCGAGCGCGCGGCGCAAGCCGCGTCGCGGCTCGCTCAAACTGACGGGCGCCGCCGAGAACAACCTGCGAAACGTCACGTTGGAGGTGCCCTTCGGCACGCTCACCGTGGTCACGGGCGTGTCGGGCTCGGGCAAAAGCTCGCTTGTCACCGACACGCTGGCGCCGGCGCTTGCGAACCGCGTGAACCATGCGCACCGTCGCACGGGCGCGTACAAGAAGATCACCGGCTTGGAGAAGATCGACAAGGTCATCAACATAGACCAAAGCCCCATCGGGCGCACGCCCCGCAGCAACCCGGCCACCTACATCGGCCTGTGGGACGACATCCGCGCGCTTTTTGCCAGCACGCAGGAGTCCAAGGCGCGCGGTTACGGGCCGGGGCGCTTCAGCTTCAACGTGAACGGCGGGCGCTGCGAGGCGTGCAAAGGCGACGGCCAGATCAAGATAGAGATGCACTTTTTGCCCGACATCTACGTGCCCTGCGAGGTGTGCGGCGGCGCGCGCTACAACCGCGAGACGCTGCAAGTCACCTACCGGGGCAAGAACATCTCGGACGTGCTGGACATGACGGTGGAGGACGCACTTGCGTTCTTTGAGAATATCCCCGGCATCAAGCGCAAGTTGCAGACGCTTTTCGACGTGGGGTTGGGTTATATCCGCCTGGGACAGCCGGCCACCACGCTTTCTGGCGGCGAAGCGCAGCGCGTGAAGCTAGCAAGCGAGTTACAGCGCCGTCAAACCGGAAAAACGTTCTACATCTTAGACGAGCCCACCACGGGCCTGCACTTCGAGGACGTGCGCCAGCTGCTCGTGGTGCTGCAGCGTTTGGTGGACGCGGGCAACACCGTGCTCGTCATCGAGCATAACCTGGACGTCATCAAGTGCGCTGACCGCATTATCGACCTTGGCCCCGAGGGCGGCGAGCGCGGCGGGCGCATCGTGGCCCAAGGCACGCCCGAGGAGGTGGCCCAGGTGGAGGGCAGCTACACGGGCGCGTTCGTGAAGCGCATGCTGGAGGACGGCCGCCTGTAGGGCGCGGACTGCGGCCCGGGCGCTTGCGGCTGCGCCGCACCGCTCGGGCGCTGAGGCGTGCGGAACGAACATGCCGCGTTACGGTTGCGGTAAGGAATCCGGAAGTTTTCGTTTACCGTAGGGACCTCCTCTGCGGCCGATGTAGGCCCCATTGGGCGGCAGCCCGCTCTGGAGCGCCGCCGGGAGGGGGGCGGAGCGCGTTCGCCGCTTGTCGCGTGCGTGAAGAAACGGTGGCGGGGTTTCGCGTCGAGGGCGGCTGTGCGACAATGCGCTGCGCAGTCGGCGAGAATCGGCGGGAGCAAGAAGGACGGGGAGGCGTTCGTGGCGAAGGCGGGGGCGGCGGCCGGGGGCCGCCATGTGGCGCGGGGCGTGGTGTGCGCGCTCGCGGGCGGCGTGTGCTGGGGGTTCTCGGGGACGTGCGCGCAGCTGCTCATGGCCGACTACGGCGCGCCTGCCACGTGGATCACCTGCGTGCGCATGGTGATAGCGGCTGCGTTCTTCCTGCTCCTTGCCGCCGCGCGCAACTGGCGCGACCTTGCGGCGGCGCTGCGCGACTGGCGCTCGCTCGTCCAAATCGCCGCGTTCGCCGTGTTCGGCGTGCTGCTCACGCAGCTGAGCTACCTCAACACCATCGGCTACACCTCCGCCGGCGTGGGTACCACCATCGAGCAGGTGGGGCTTGTGTTCATCATGCTCTACGTGTGCCTGCGCGCACGCCGCCTTCCCCGCGCACGCGAGGCTGCAGGCCTCGTGCTCGCGCTTGCGGGCATGGCGGTCATCGCCACCCAGGGCGATCCGAGCCGTTTGGCCATCCCGGCCGAAGGCTTGGCCTGGGGGTTCGTTTCGGCGGTGGCGCTCGCCTTCTACACGCTCATGCCCGTGCGCGTGCTGGCGAAGTGGGGCTCGATGGTGGTGACGGGGCTGGCCATGCTGTTCGGCGGCTCCACGGCGTCGGTCATCGTGCAACCCTGGGCCATGGGCGTGCAGCTGCCCGTTGGGGGCGTGGCCGCGTTCGTGGCCATCGTGGTGGTGGGCACGTTCGGCGCCTACCTGCTCTACCTGCAGGGCGTCGCCGACGCCGGCCCGGTGAAGGCGAGCCTTCTGTGCTGCGTCGAGCCGGTGTCCGCCACGGTGCTCGCGCTCGTGTGGCTGCGAACGCCCGTGTCGATGTGGGACTTGATCGGGTGCGCGCTCATCGTTGCCATGATCTTCCTTGTCACCGAGCGCGAGCAGAAGCCCGCCGCCGCGCCCGCCTCCCAGGTCGGCACGGCGCCTGCCACCGACCGGCTCCCCGATGATCCGCCGCTGTTCGCCGGACGCGCCTCGGTGCTCGGCTACTACGCAAGCCGCCCCGCCGCGCGCGAGGACTTCGCCCGCGTGGCGGCGCTGCTCGACGTCGGCCACGAGACGTTCGCCGCCCTCGGCATAGACGAGGGACGCAACAAGAAATACCCCTCGGCCCGCCGCCTCATGCGCAGCATCAAAAACGGTACGACGCACGTGGTGGAGGACGGGCAGGGCCGCCTCATCGCGGTGTTCGCCGTGTCGTTTTCGCCCGACAAGAACTACGCCCGCGGCATAGAGGGCGCGTGGCTCACCGACACGCTCGCCGAGCCGCAACCCTATGCCGAGCTGCACTGGGTGTCCGTGGATGAGCCGGCCAGGCGTCGCGGAGTGGGCATGTTCATCCTTGACAAGGCGGATCGGATAGCCCGGGCGGGCGGACGCGCGAGCATCCGCGCCGACGTCTACCCGGAAAACGCCCCCATGCAACGGCTGCTGGAGAAGCACGGTTACGCGCGTTGCGGCCAGATCGCGATCAAAGACGTGCTCGGCCGCGAGAAGCGCCGCGTCGCCTACGAGCGCCTCCTGCGCGGCTGAGGCCGGCGGCCGCCCCTGCCGCCCCGTCCCGGCGCCTGTCGAAATTCTCTGTCCGCTCGGCCTCGGCGCTTCTCGCAAACGGCGGGAGGGGTATAATTGCCGCACCATGTCACCTCAATCACGGGAAAAAGTCGCCTTGGCGGTGTTCGCCGCCCTGATCGTGCTCAGCCTCGCCGGCCTGGGTTGGTACCTGGTCGCCGGCCATTCTTGGAACGTGGCGGCCTCGAACATCGACGACACCTTCGGCAGCATGGAGGGCTACACCGCCATCGTCTACGCAGGAACGGCCGAGCCGGAGCCTTCTTCGGCGGCCGGCGCTTCCGGCGCCGGGAAGCCCTCGTCCCCAGAGAAGGGGTCTTCCTCCGAAGACGCCGAGGAGCGGGACGCCGAAGGCGCTTCGCAGCCCGTCTTGGATCCGGCGGCGGAGGACGCGCCCTCAAGCGACGACGCCCCCGATTCCCAAAAGGACGCGCCCTCAAGCGACGACGCCCCCGATTCCCAGGAGGATGCGCCCTCAAGCAGCAACGCCTCCGATTCCGAAAAGGACACGTCCGCCTCCTTTGCAGGCGCCACGGCGAGGGCGGGCGCGCAGCCCCTCTCGGTGGCCGAGGTCCGCGAGAGCTACGAGGACAAGGACGCCGCGGTGTTCGAGCTGGACACCGTCGACCCCAGCCGCTATTCCGAGGGGGTCATCCTCAAAAGGGGCGCTCACCGCTTCGGCGTGTTGTCCGTCAGCGCCGACGAGGGCTTTGCGGCGCGGCGGATAGAGGGGCAGGTCGCTTACTTCGCGGAGCACGAGGTGGACTTCGTCGTGGTCGTGACGGACGACAGGGAGCTGCTCGAGGATGCGGAGGGCGTGGACATCGTGGTGGCCACGCAGGACGAGGACCCGCTCGTGATGGGCGAGACCGTGGGGTCCACCTTCTACGTGGACGCTCCGGAGAAGGGCAAGGTGGGCGCCATCCTCATTTCCCCAAGCAACGTCGTCTCCGCCAAGGTTATAGAGGATCTTTAGAATCAGCAATTATTTGAACAGGCGTTTTTGCATTCGTACTCCGTTTGCATGACAAGCGGAACAGGCCGATTGAGTACGAAATCAGCGGTTTGCACGATAGACGGCCCCTTGGCTTTTAGGCGATAGTGGTCCCCGACGAAACCGGCGCGACCGAACCGAGCGCGCCGCCGCTGAAAACGCTGGAGGAGGCGCTTGATATGAAAATCCTTGGCATGGGCGTTCCCGAGCTGGTTATCATTCTGGCCGTCGTCCTGCTCATCTTCGGGCCGAAGAACCTTCCCAAGCTGGGGGCCTCCCTCGGCAAGACGGTGAAGAACCTGCGCGAGGGCATGAGCGACGGCAAGGAAGAGGACGCCGACGGCATGGAGCTGGCCGTCGAGGACGATGAGTCCGAGGAGGCCGCCCGGCCGGCAAAGAAGACGGTGAAGGCCAAGAAGGCCACCGCGTAATCCAGACCACTCTCTATTTTCAAGGCGCGATCCCTCCCTCCCTCGCGCCCGCAGCGCCCCGCCGCATCCGTGCCGCGGGGCGCTGCGCATTCCGGGGCAAGTCGTGGGGACTTCGGGCTGCCGTGCCGGCGCGCCCCCGTGTCCTGCTATCATGGTTGGTCGTCAGCCGTCTATCGGGAAGGAGGGTCCGTGCAGTCCGGTTTGCGCGGAATGCGGCCCGTCGAGCCGTCCGCTCTGCGGTCCACGTTGGGGTTCGCCTGCAACCAGGGGTTCGTGTTCTCCCTGTTCTACCTGGGTCCGAACAGGGCCCTGGACGCCGGCCCCGTCTTGTTCGAACGCGCCGATCTGTTCGCTACCCTCGCTTTCATGGTGCTTTCCTTCGCGCTTCTGCGCGCGGCCGCCCCCCGGGCGCGCGACGCGCTGCTCTCTCGCGCGCTTCTGTGGTGCTACGCGCTTTTGCTGGTGGTGGGGTCGGCCCTTCCCGTCCTGGTGGGTCCGGCGCCGGGCACCGTGCTGGCCGAAGGGCTGCTCGTGGGCGCGTCCGCCGGCCTTATGCTGGCCGCGTGGGGCCGCGCGTTCGGCAGGAGGCCTTCGGAGCGCTGCCTGCCTGAGGTGTTCGTCTCGTCCGCCCTGGCCGCCGCCGTCTGCCTGGCGTTCTGGGCGCTTCCCTGGGAAGGCGCCCCGCTCGCGCTCAAGCTGCTTGCCCTGGGCAGCGCCTTCGCCTTGAAGGGGCTCGCGCCGTTTTCGGAGGAGGGCGCCCGCCAAAGCTGCAAGGGAGGCTCCGCGCCCTCCCCGATAACCTTCGGCGATTTGGTTGCCACCAAGGAGCAGCGTGTTGAGACCGCGCGCCTGTCCAGGAAGATGTTGACGGGCACCGTTTTGTTCGGGCTGGCTGCCGGCTTCATGGAGACGTTCTCGTCCGAGCCCGGCATGGCGTCGAACCCGGCCATAGGGGCGACCCTGCTCGTGCTCGTGCTGTTCTGCACGGCGGCCCTGCAGCTGATGGCGGGCGACGCGAGGGCTTCGCAGGACGGTCGCGGCGCGCAAAGCCCCCTGGACGGCGTGTACCGGCTGGCCGTGCTCGTGATGATGGCGGGCTTTCTGTTCGTGCCGGTGCTGGGTTCGTTCGGCGTCACGGGCGAGGCCGTGGTCCTGGCGGGGTATCTGGGGCTCATATCCGTTTTGATCTCGCTGTTCCTCCTCATGGCCAAGCTGACCGGCCAGGACGCGGCTGCGGCGTTCGCCGGGGGGTTCGCGGCGCTTTACCTGGGGGAGATGGCGGGCATCGTCTTGGGCAACGTCATTGAGTCGCTCGAACCCGCAGGGGAGGCGCCCTACGCCGTGGCGGCCTTCGCCGGCCTGGCGGCGCTTTACGCGTACCTGTTCCTGTTCACGGAGAGGGACTTCGGCGCCTTGTCGGTCATCGTGCGCGACGCGGACCGGTTCGACGACGCGTGCCGGGTCATCTCCTCCGAGCACGGCCTGTCCAAGCGCGAGTCCGAGATACTGCCGCTCGCCCTGCGCGGCCGCACCGGCGAGCGCATAGCGGGCGAGCTGTTCATATCCAAGAGCACGGTGGACACGCATCTGCGCCGCATCTACGCGAAGACGGGCACGCATGGACGCCAAGAGCTCATCGACCTGGGCGAGCGCACCGTGCGCCGCCTGGGCGGGAAATGAGGGGGATCATGGTCTGCGAAGGGCTTCGGGCCGCGCTTGCGCGCGCGGTGGGCGAGGAGGGGCTGCGGCTTGGCGAGCCCATGGCGGCGCACACCACCTTCGCGGTGGGCGGTCCGGCGGAGTGCGCGGTCTTTCCGCGCACCGAGGGGCAGGTGCGCGCGGTTTGGGAGGCGTGCCGCTCCTTCGGCGTTTCTCTGCGGGCGATGGGCTTGGGAAGCGACCTTTTGGTGAGCGACGCGGGGCTGCGCGGCGTCGTGATGATCCTGGCCGGCGGCTTTTCGGGAGTGTCTGTGGAGGGGCGGACGGTAAAGGCCCAGGCGGGGGCGTCGAACGCCCAGGTGGCCGAGGCCGCGCAGCGGGCGGGGCTTGCCGGCTACGAGTTCGCGAGCGGCATACCGGGGACCGTCGGCGGCGCGGCCATCATGAACGCGGGCGCCTACGGCGGGGAGTTCGGGCAGGTGGCGCGAAGCGTGCGCTGCCTGACGCCGGAGGGGCGCGCGGTGGAGGTGACCGCAAAGGAGGCGGCGTGGTCCTACCGGCACAGCATGATGGACGATCGCGGCTACCTGGTGCTCTCGGCGCAGCTGGTCCTTGAGCCCGACGACCCGGAGGCCGTCCGGGCGCGCATGGAGGACCTGGCGCGCCGTCGCGCCGAAAAGCAGCCCCTTGAGCTGCCGAGTGCGGGGAGCACCTTCAAGCGCCCTGAGGGATGCTTCGCGGGAAAGCTCATAGAGGAGGCCGGCCTGCGCGGATTCCGCGTGGGGGGCGCGCAGGTGTCGGAGAAGCACTGCGGCTTCGTGGTGAACGCGGGCGGCGCCACGGCCAAGGACGTGCGCCGGCTGATCGACGAGGTGCAAGAGCGCGTGCTGGCGAGCGCAGGCGTGCTTTTGGAGCCGGAGGTGCGCATGTGGGGCTTCG
The DNA here is from genome assembly GCA_019115845.1 of Candidatus Rubneribacter avistercoris. Lineage (GTDB taxonomy): Bacteria > Actinomycetota > Coriobacteriia > Coriobacteriales > Eggerthellaceae > Rubneribacter > Rubneribacter avistercoris. Next base: position 45,758 of record DXCU01000071.1, read on the forward strand.
AGGACGAGGGCGAGTGAGCGGGTCCTTCCGTCCGCCGCGGCCCTTGTGCCTTTCGTCGTGATATGTTATATCTAGAATAGCATTTTTCGAACGCGCGCGAGCCGTTTGGAGAGGGTCGCACGTGGCGGAGGAGGAAGGCGAGGGCCCGTGATTGACCGATCCATCTTTGCGCTGCCGGGCGTGCGGCGCGTCCTTGCCGCGCTCGCCGCGTCGTCGACGGCGCGGGCCTTGCTCGTGGCCGGCCAGGCGCTTGCCCTGGCGAGCGCCGTCGTCGGCTTGTGGGAGGGCGGCGCGCTGGCCGACCAGGCGGCGCGTGTCGCGGTGTTTTTGGCCTGCTTTGTCGGACGCCAGCTCCTCGCGTCGGTGCAGGAGGCGCATCTGGAGCGCTATGCCTCCGAGCGCGCAGACGAGCTGCGCCGGCGGCTGCTTTTGCGGGTGTTCGAAGGGGGCGCGGGCGTGGTGCAGGCGCGCGGCACCGGCAACGTGGCCACGCTTGTCGTGGAGGGGATCGACCAGGTGGAAACCTACATCCGCCTCATCCTCCCCAAGGCGGTGGGCGTGGTGGCGGTTCCTCTGGTGCTCCTGCTGTGGATCTTTCCGCTTGACTGGGTGTCGGGCGTCATCGCGCTTGCGATGTTTCCCTTCATCGTTTTGTACATGGTGATCCTCGGGCACACGGCCCAAGACGAGGCGGCCAAGCAGCACGCGACCTTCCAGGCGCTGTCCAACACCTTCGTCGACGCATTGCGCGGCATCGACACGCTCAAGCTGTTCGGCCGGGGCCGCTCGTTCGGGGCGAGCATCTACGAGGCGAGCGAGCGCTTCCGCGAGGCCACCATGAAGACGCTGCGCGTCGCCACTTTGTCAAGCTCGGTGCTTGACCTGTTCGCCACCGGCGCGCTGGCGGCCGTGGCCATCATGCTGGGCTTTCGGCTGGTGGACGGGGCGCTGCCGTTCTTCCCGGCGCTCGCGGTGCTGATCATGGTGCCGGAGTACTTCAAGCCGGTGCGCGAGTTCGCCGCCGACTACCACGCCTCGCTCGACGGCAAGAACGCGTTGAGGTCGGTGCTGGAGATCGTCGAGGAGGAGCCGGCGGCGGACGACGCGGCGCTCCGGGGCGCGGCCGCCCTTCCCCTGTGGAGCGAGCGGGCGACGTTCGAGGCGCGGGGCGTGGGCTTCTCCTACGCCGACCATCGGGTGCTCGACGACGTCCGGTTCTCGGTGCGGGGCAACGCGCGGGTGGGCATCGTGGGCGCGAGCGGGGCGGGCAAGAGCACGCTTGTGGGGCTTGTGGCCGGATTCTCGCGCCCCGAGGCGGGCTTGTTTGTCCTGGGGGGCGTCGAGGTGGGCGATTTGCATCGGAGCGACTGGCAGCGTCAGATCGCCTACATCCCGCAAAACCCCTACATCTTCCACGCCACCCTGCGCGACAACGTGGCGTTTTACTGCCCGGACGCATCCGAGGCCGACGTGGAGCGCGCTGTGGCCGCGATGGGCCTGGACGCCCTGGTGGCCGAACTGCCCCAGGGCCTTGACACGCTGGTGGGCGAGGGCGCCCGCGCGCTTTCGGGCGGCCAGGCGCAGCGGGTGGCGTTGGCGCGCGCGTTTCTGGACGGGGAGCGCCGCGTTTTGCTGTTCGACGAGCCGACGGCGCATCTGGACATAGAGACGGAGCTGGAGCTCAAAGAGCGTATGCTGCCGCTTATGAGGGGCAGGCTCGTGTTCTTCGCCACGCATCGGCTGCACTGGATGGTCGACATGGACACGGTGCTAGTGGTGGAGGACGGGCGCGTGGTGGAGGCGGGCGATCCCGCCGAGCTGGCAGGCGCCGGGGGTGCCTACGCGCGGCTCGCCCTGCAGATGGGGGGCGAGGCCGCATGAGGACGGCGGAGTTCGCGCGCACGTGGCGCCAGGACCGCTGGGTGCGCCCCTTCTTCAAGCGCTATCGCAAAACGCTCGCGTTCGCGCTGCTGCTGGGCGCGGCGACGTTCGCCTTCGCGGCCGGGCTCATGGTGACCTCGGGTTATCTCATCAGCGCCGCCGCGGCCGTGCCGGAGTCCGTCTTGGCGCTCAACCTTCCGCTCATCTTCGTGCGCATATTCGGCATAGGAAAGCCGGTCCTGCACTACTTCGAGCGCCTGGCCAGCCACGACTGGGTGCTGCGGATGACCTCGGGCCTGCGCCTTGCGCTCTACCGCGCCATGGAGAAGGACGCCGTCGTGTTCCGCACGGCGCGTCGCACGGGAGACGCGTTGGGGCTTTTGTCCGAGGACATCGGGCATCTGCAAAACCTCTACCTGCGCACGGTGTTCCCCTCGGTGGTGGCCCTGCTTGTGTGGTTCGCGCTGCTGGCCATTGCGGGCTTTCTCTCTTTAGCCCTGCTGGCGGCGCTTTTCCTGACGCTGGGGGCGGTGGTCGTGCTCGCGCCGCTCGTATCCGTGATCGCGTGCGGGGCGCGGCGCATGCGCATCAAGGCGTGCAGAAACGAGCTGTACGCCGAGCTGACCGACAACGTGCTGGGCGTGTCTGACTGGGTGTTCTCGCAGCGCTGCGGGGCGTATCTGGAGCGCTACCGCGCCTCCGAGGCCGCCATGAAGGAGCTTGTGCGCGCTGAGCAGCGGTTTTCGCGCAGGCGGGACGTGGCTTTGCAGGTGCTTTTCGGGGCGACGGCCGTCGTTGTGCTCATGTGGGCGGCGGGGCGCTTCGGCGGGCAGGGGACGGACGCGGCCAACTGGATTGCGGCGTTCGTGCTGGGCTTCTTCCCGCTCATCGACGCGTTCGCGCCGCTCTCGTCGGCGGCGGTGGACGCGTTTTCCTTCAGCGACTCGGTGCAGCGGCTCAACGCGCTGCCCGAAGTTGACGACCATGCGGAAAAGCCGCCCGTTCCCTCGGGGCCTTTCGACGTGCGGATCGAGGGCGCGGCCTACCGCTATCCCGGCAGCGACAAGATGGTGCTCGACGGGCTTGACCTGTTCGTGCCGCAGGGGCAGAAGGTGGCCGTGCTCGGCCGCAGCGGGGCGGGCAAGTCCACGCTCGCCGCGCTGGTGCGCGGGGACGCCGCCCCGGTTTGCGGGAGCGTGACGCTGGCGGGGGTTCCCACCGTGCGGTTCGGCGAGGCCATGCCCTCCTACGTGGGGGTCATCCAGCAGCGCACCTACCTGTTCAACATGACGCTGCGCGAGAACCTGCGCATAGGGCGCGCGGACGCAAGCGACGACGACATCCGCACGGCACTTGCGAGCGTGGGCCTGTCCGGCCTGCTCTCGCGCCTGCCCGAGGGGTTGGACACCATGGTGGACGAGGCGGGCCTGCGATTTTCCGGCGGGGAGCGGCACCGCGTGGCGCTTGCGCGCGTGCTGCTGCAGGACGCGCCCGTGGTCATCTTGGACGAGCCGACCGTGGGGCTGGACCCGGTGACCGAGCGCGATCTGCTCGAAACGCTCTTCGAGGTTTTGGAGGGGCGGACCGTCATCATGATCACGCATCATCTGCAGGGCGTGTCGGCCATGGACCGCGTGGTGTTTCTGGAGGAGGGCCGCGTGGCGTTGGACGGGTCGCCTGCGGAGCTTGCGCGCGCAAGCGAGCGCTACCGCACGCTCCTCGCCTTCGACCGCGGGGCGGCAGCGCCTGCGCCTTGACGCATGCGGGGCAGCGCGGCCGGCGGGCGGAGGGCGCCTTGCCGGCCTGCGCCTCATGATGCAAGGTCGCGGGTTTGGTACAGGCCGTTGTCGAAAAACCCCAGCGCGCGGTAGTAGGCGCGCGTGCCCACCGCGCTGATGACGTTGACGCGCGCGTATCCGGCGGCGCCGGATACGGCGCACGCCTCCTCGATCAGCTGCCGCCCCAGGCCGCGATGCTGCGCCCCCTGGCCGCTGCGATGCAGGCCGACCGTCTTGCCGTACACGTGCACTTCGCGGATCATGGCCTCGCCTAGCCCGACGGGCGCCTGGTCGCCCAGGCGGGCGAGGGCGTCTTGGTCGGGAAGCGAAAGCCGCAGGAACCCGGCCAAGCGCCCCTTGCCGTCTGTCCATTGGAAGAAGCGCTCCTCGCTCACGGAGGTGGCGTAGGCGATCTGCGACATGCGAAGCGAGGACGCGTCCACGTCCGCCTCCCGCACCTCGCGTCCCCTGATCTCGGCGCTGCGCACGCCGCGCTCGTCCATCCGGCGCTCCACCAGCTGACGCAGGTTGATCTTCTTGTTTCCCACCATAATGTCGTGGGCCGAGATGTCGCGGATCATGCGCGAGACGCGCGTGTAGGGCGGCGTGACGGCCAAATCGGCGGTCAGCACGTCCAAAAGCTCCTCCTCTGAGTACGGCCGCCACGACCCGCTCTGATGACGCGCGCGCAAACTCGCGCTCGCCACCAGGGCGCACGGGTAGATCTTCACCTCGTCGGGCAGGTAGTCGGGCTGAGCGACGAGGCGCTCGTAGTCGCGTTTGTCGCCTTCGGGGTTCGCGCCGTAGAGGTTGGCCATGAAGTGCACGTGGATCTTGAATCCGAACAAGCGCAGCAGCGAGAACGCCTCGGCCATGCGCTCGGGGCCGATGCCGCGCCGGTTCAAGCGCAGGATGCGCGCGTCCAGGCTCTGCACGCCCATCTGGATTTTCGTGCAGCCCAGCCTGCGCGCGAACGAGAGGCTTTCGCACGAGACCGCGTCCGGGCGCGTTTCTATAACCAAGCCCACCGCCCGGCAGGCCGCCTCCTCGTTGGCGGCGTGCTGCTCGTCAAGCTCCGGCAGGGCCGCCCGCTGGAAGGACGAAGCGCGCTCCCACGGGGTGCCCGCTCCGTAGAGCGCGCGCACGGCCTGGTTGTATGAAAGCTCGCCTGCGTTTACGGCGCGTTGGGTGGCGCACGTGGCGGCAACCAGCAGGTCGCGGTCGTTTTCGATGCCGGCTTCATGGTAGAGCGCCTGCCGCTTTCGCACGCTGCGCTCGGTCAGGTCCGGGTCGGCGGCCTCGTTGAGCGCGCGGAACAGCTCTTTTGCGAACCACACCTGGTAGTCGCGCGGGTAGTCGCTCCAGGTGCCGCCCAGCACGATAAGCTCCACCTTGTCGGTGACGTGCCCCATCTGCGCCAAGGTGCGCACCCGCGCCGCTACCTGCAAATAGGGGTCGAAAAAGGCTCGTTCGGCACGTTGGCAGGCGGGCTCGTCGGCCAGGTAGCTTTTGGGCATGCGCACATCGTTGGGGCAGTACAAACATTCGCTCGCGCACGCCCAGGGCTTGGTGAGCACGGTGACGGTGGCCACGCCCGAGGCGGTGCGCCCCGGCTTCATCCGCAGGGTGCGCACCAGGTCGCGCTCGAGCGCCTCGTCGACGCCCCAGGATTCCCAGCGCGCGGGGTCGCGGCGCTTCGTTTCCTGGTAGAAGGGGAGGAGGTGCTTTTTGGCGCATGGGCGCTCCCCCGGGGCGAGCGCGCGGTTGCGCGTGCGCACGAGCACATCGAGGGACTTCGCGTCAAGCGGGCCTGAGCGCCTGACGGCTTCGAGTATGTCGAGCAGTGCATCTTCCATGGCGGTGGCGGCTTTCGCAAAAGGGACGTGCGGGCGGTTCGTCGGCATGCTAGTGTACCACGCGCTGCGCGCAAGGCCGCCGGTGCGCTAGAATATCCCCCATGCCCATCACAGCCGACACCGCTCATGCGCTCTGCGACATCACCAGCGCGTTTTACCGCGCGCACGCCGCGTCGTTCTCGTCCACGCGCCAAGCGCCGTGGGCCGGGTGGGCGCGCGTGCTGGAGTGCGCGCTTCCGGACGGGGGCGCCCGCCCGCGCACGCTGCGCGTCTTCGATCTGGCGTGCGGGAACCTCCGCTTCGGGCGCTTTGCGGCCGAGAGGTTTCCCGAGGCGGCCGTCGACCTGTTCGCGGTGGACAACTGCGACGAGCTGGCCTGCGGGGAGGGCGCGGCGCGGCTGGATCCGCAGCGCGCAGACGCCCGGCTGCGACCGTCTGACGCGGAGGCGGCGCGGGCGCGGGGCGGCTCGCTGCGCGTGTCGTACCAAAGCCTCGACGTTGCGGCCGCGCTTTTCGAGGAAGGGCGGCTTTCCCGCATGCTCGACGCGCCCGCGTGCGATCTGTGCGTGTCGTTTGGGTTCATGCACCATCTCCCGCTTCCCGCGCAGCGCGCCGAGGCGCTTTCGGCCTTGGTGGACCGCGCGCGGCCGGGCGGGACGGTGGCGGTGTCGTTCTGGCGCTTCTTAAGCGACCCGGGCCTTGTGGCCAAGGCGCGGGAGTCCACCGCGCGCGCCTGCGCGGAGCTGGGCTTGCCTAAGCTGGACGCGGGCGACTGCGTGCTGGGCTGGCAGGGCGAGCCGGGCGCGTGGCGCTACTGCCACAGCTTCTCGGAGGAGGAGGTGGACGCCTTGGCGGCGGGCGTTGCGCAGCGCGCCGAGGCGGTCGCGCGCTTCTCGGCCGACGGGCGGAACGGGGCCCTCAACGAGTATCTGGTGCTGCGCGCGCGATGAGGCCGCGCGGAGGGGAACGTTCTGCTATTCTGTACGCTTGTCGCCTGACCATCGGATACGCCGGGAGCGCCCATGAACATCAACCACGCCATACTGCACGTGTTCGACCCCGTGTCGTGCGTCAACGTCTACTCCCAAACCGAGCTTGATCTTTCGGACAAGGTCTCCAAGCGCTACGTGGAGGGCCATGTGCGCAAGATGCTGGGCAGCATCGACGCCTGCCGCGGGTCGTTTGCCGAGGACAGCGCGTTCGCCGAGGAGCTGTGCGCCTACTTTCGCGGCCATCGTGGGTTTTTAGAGCTGTCGGCGCAGGTGGCGGAGTTTCTCATGGGGGAGCTTGACCATGCGGACAAGGCGGAGCCGGCCGACATCTTGGTGGTTGACTTCGAGGACGACCCCGACGCGTCCGTGCGCGAGATGGACGAGGCGGACGAGCTGGCCGCGTTCGAGGGGCGCGGGCGGCGCTGCTTCGCGCTCATGTTGCTCGACATCCGGCAGGCCTACCTGCACGAGGTGGGCACGGCCGAGGACGGCTCGACGCGCGTCGCGGTGGCGCGCCACCGCGCCATCTTGCCGAACCCCTCCCAGAAGGTGTCCTCGTTCGCGGTGGTGGACGCGCGCACGCTTTCCGTGACGTTCTGCGATAAGCCGCGCACCATAGCGGGCGAGGAGCGCCTGCTCATACCGGACGGCCTTCTGCAGTGCACCAAAGAGGCGTCGGGCCGGGAGGTGCTCGGCGCGGTCGCGCGCATCGCGGAGGAGGTGGCCGAGGAGTACGGCGCCAATGCGGCGGTGGCGGTGTCGCGCGCCAAGGCGAGCGCGAGCCAGGCCGTGGAGGAGTCGGAGGAGCTGGCTCCGTGGGATTTGGCGGAGGACGTGTTCGAGGACGAACCGCTGCGCAAGCGCTTCGAGGAGGCGCTTGCCGAGGAGGGCGTGGCCGAGCGCGTGGTGGTGGAGCGGGCCGTGGCCAAGCGCGTGGCCCGGATGCACCGGATACGCACCGACACCGGCATCGACGTCTCGTTTCCGGCCGAGTACGGCGAGAACCCCGACTTCATCGAGTTCACGAGCGAGCCCGACGGCCGCATCAGCATAGCCCTCAAGAACATCGGCCGCATCGAGAACCGCTGAGGGCCGCGGTTTGTGACCAACCTACGGACGCGGCCGGCGGCGCCCGAAGAGGGGCGGATCGGGCGCGCTTGCGAACTCTGGGCGCGCTGGCATGCGCGCTCTTCGCTCGCCGCAATGCTTATGCGTTCGCGCAAGCAGCGCGTCGCTGTCACTTGATTTATGAGAACGCATAAGATACCCTTCAAAAAATCGAGTTTTATGCGAACGCATAGATCGAAAGCGAGGTGGACGATGGAACGCATCGGAAACGCTAGCGCGCTCGGCGCGCTCATCCGTGAGGAGCGCAAGCGGCAGGGATACACGCAGGTTGAGCTTGCCGGGTTGTGCGGCGTGGGCGTCACCTACCTCTCCCATTTGGAAGGGGGCAAGGAAACCGCCGAGATTGGCAAGGCCCTCCACGTGGTCGCCATGCTGGGCGTCGATCTTTTCGCCAAGAGGAGGGGCTGATGGAAGGGCTGTCCGTCGAGCGCTTGGAGCGCTTCGAGCCGCGCATCGTGGGGCATCTGGCGTCCGACGGATCGTCGTTCGTCTACGATGCGGCTTATCTGGAATCCTCGCGCGCCACTCCTCTTTCGCAATCCCTTCCCTTGCAGACCGAGGCGTTTTCCGCAAGGGAGTTCCGACCTTATTTCGAAGGGTTGCTGGCGGAGGGGCCGGCCCGTCGCGCGCTCGCTTCCGAGTTGCAGCTGCCCGAGGACGACTACCTGGCGCTTTTGGAGGCGTGCGGACGGGATTGCATCGGCGACGTCGTGATCTCGCGGGCAGGGTCGGACGGCGCCAGAGAACCCGCTTTCTACGAGCCGATCGACAGCGATCGGTTCCGCGCCCTGTTCTGCGGCCTTCCCTGCATGGCGGAGGAGAACGCGGCATCGCGTCTTTCGCTTGCGGGCACGCAAGGCAAGATCGGGCTGGCGCACGATCCGCGCCAGTCGATGGACGAGGGCTGGCTGCGCCCGCACGGCCTTGCGGCCACGACGCATATCCTCAAAACGAGCCATTTGCGGGATATTCCCGAGATAGAGTTCCTTTGCATGAAAGCCGCTGCCCTCTGCGGGTTGGAGGCGGCACGCGTCGGCTTGATCGATGCGGGAGCCTCCGTCCTCGCGGTCGAGCGATTCGACCGAGAGAGCGTTGCGGAGGAGGGGGAGCTGCGCGTGAGGCGACTGCATCAGGAGGATCTCGCGCAGGCGCTCGGCGTGACCCCGGCTTCGAAGTACGCGGAGCTGGAGGGAGGGACGGTGCGCGTCGTCGCGCGTCTCTTCAAAGAGCGCAGCGTCCGACCTGCGAGGGACATCGCCTCGTTCGCCCGCATGCTGTGCTTCGCTTACCTTGTCGGGGATTGCGATGCCCATCTGAAGAACTACGCGGTGCTGTACCCCGACGCGGGCCGCGGCGGGGCGGGGCTTTCCCTCGCGCCCGCGTACGACTTCGTGTGCACGACGCGCTATCCGCGGTTCAGCCGCGACATGGCCATGGCGCTCGGCGGCGTGCGCGCCATCGACGAGGTGCGGCCCGACACATTTGATGCGCTGGCCGGCGAACTCGGCATTACGAAGGCGGCGTTGCGGACGCTCGTCCGGCCCCTTGTCGAGCGCGCGTCCGAGGCGATGCGGACCGCTGCCGACGGCGGCTGCGGACCCACTCTCGCGTCGACCCCTTATATCGCGGACGACCTTGTGGAGGACATGGCTCCGCGCCGCGCGGTTCTCAAGGCGTTCTGCGACAAGGGCTGACGGCTGCCGGCGCTTTTTGCGGGGGCGCTCAGCGCCAGCGCTTGAGCGTGGGCAGCAGGGCGCCCATGAACGACACGGCCTCGTCGAGCGTGATGCGGCACGACTCGGCCATGCCGGGCGCGCAGCGCTCGACAAGATCCTCGAGCGTCTCGTCCTCGAGGAAGGCGCCGTCGCGGTAGCACCACGAGCAGAATTCCTCCGAGGGCGACCCGTCCGCTTCGGTGCCGCGGTCCTTCTCCTGGAAAAACGGCATGCCGCAGCTTTGGCAGAAGTCGCCGTCGGGCATTTCCAGCAGCAGCGTGACGGGCACGTCGCACGTGGCGGCGATGAGCTTGCACATGTCGATGCCCGGCGACGTTTCGCCCCTTTCCCAGCGCGAGACGGCTTGGCGGGTGACGAAGAGCTTGCGCGCGAGGTCGTCTTGGGTGAGGCCCTGCTCCTTGCGGATGCGGACGAGCGCGTCTGAGATGGCCATGGGGCTCCTTTCGTCGGCGGGTAGCCCTGCCATTGAACCACGCGCGCTCACCCGCCGTAAAGAAACAAAGCGTTGCGGCGCGGTTGGCGCGATGCCGCCTTCGCCGAGCGCGGCGCGCTGCTGAGAACGCGGCATCGTATCCGCCCGCCCGCTCACCGACCGAGGTGCTCCTTGACGTACTCGATGGACATCATGCCGCTTGTGAGCGCGTAGCCGCATGTCGCGCCCACGTAGTCCGTGTAGGGGTACGAGAAGTACCCGCCGCTGTCCTGCCCTGCGACGAACAGCCCTCGCGGCGCGGGAACGTTGCCTTCGCCGATCGCCTGCAGATGGTCGTTCACCTTGATGCCGTTGTAGGTGCCGTCGATGGGCGACACGACGCGCACCGCGTAGAACGGGCCCTCGTCAAGGGGATGCAGAAGCTCTCGGCGCTTCCCGAACAGCGGATCCTCTCCGGAGGCGATCACCGCCCGGTAGTCCTCGACCGTGCGCGCCCATGTGGCGGCGTCGAATCCTGCAAGCTCGCCAAGCTCCTCGAGGGTGTCGGCCTTCCACGCCTGGCCGTGCGCGATGGCGGCGTCCATCTCGTCTTGCAGCGTGTGGTAGGAGGGCACGAGGATGCGCTCGCGCATCTTGTACTCGGCGATGAGGTCCTCCCCGAGTACTTCGTGCACGCCGCTTCGCACGAGCTTGTCGAAGTCGGCTTGGGTGAGCACGATGTAGCTCGAGCCGACGCGGCGCATGCCCGACGCTCCGCGTGCGAGCGCGTGCGTGATGCAGTACGCCTCGTTCATGTAGCGGTTGCCCGAGGGGTCGAGCATGAGGAACCCGCCCTGGTTGAGGAACTTCATGTAGCCGGCGTAGAAGTCGAGCACGTCGTTGCTGCAGAACTCCGCGAGGTGCGGGGACACGTCCGTCGAGAGCACGGCGCCGGCCTCCCTGCAGAGGTTGATGCCGTCCCCGGTGTTCGTGGCCACGCCGTTGAGGTAGAAGTCCGAGGTGCCGAAGATCTCCTCCTGCATGCCCGGGTTGCCGCCGAAGCCGCCGGTGCAGACGAGCACGGCGCGCGCGTTCACCGTGACCGCGGTCCCGTCCTGCTTGGAGGCGGCGACGCCTGCGACTTCGCCCTCCTTGACGATGAGCGACTCGGCCTTGGTGTCGAGCAAAAGCGTCGCCCCTCCGGGGATGATGAACGTGTCCCAGAGCACCTGGAACTTCTCGGTCCCCTTCCCGTAGTCGTGCGCGATGCTCGTGCCGCTTGTCGCCTTCGGAGCCGAGAAGCCCTTCTGCCCCGTCTGCTCCCAATAGCTCTGCAGCCAGTCGATCATCTCCCCCGAATGCGAGAGCACGTTGTAGGTGAGGCTCGCGTCGGTCCTCCAATAGTAATAATCCATCATGGCCGAAAACACCTCGTCCACGGTCACATGGTTGCCCACCTGCTCGTCGAGCTTGCTGCCCACGGCGAGCGCGCCGGTCGCGCACGAGCCCTCGCCCGATATGCGGGCGGTCTTCTCGAGCACCACGACCGAAAGCCCCTCTTCGACGGCCTTGAGCGCGGCGGTCGTGCCGGCCGTGCCAGCGCCGACGATGCACAGGTCGGCGTCGTAAGACTCGCTCGCCTCCTTCTTCGGCGTCGCCTTGGCGAAGGGAGCGAAGCTCGCCCCGGCCTGCGAGAGAGCCTTCGCGCAGGCCGCCTGCACGGCCGCCGCGGTGAGCGTGGCCCCCGTCACCGTGTCCACGAACAGCGATTGCTGCTCGACGATGGCGCGCGGCATGCGTTCCACGGCAGGCTCGAAGAACCCGGGCGTGTCCGAGCAGGACAGCACGCGCACATCAAGGATGCTCGTTTCGTCGACGTCGACCTCCACCTGCACCGGCTCGATGACGGCGGGGCATCCGAAGCGCTCGCCTTCGATGGACCCCGCCTTCCATTTCCCGTACGCCTCGCCTGCGTAGGTGCCCGGCTTCATATGCTGCTCGACGGCCGAGGCGTCGAATCCCGGAAGGTCCTTGGGCGAGGCGCCCGCCTGCCCGACGGCGTCCGCGACCGCGCTCAGCACCGCCTGCGACGAGAGGGTGGCGCCGGACACCGCGTCCACGTCTATGGATTGGGATTCCACGATGGCGGCCGGCAGCACGTTCAGGGGCAGGTGGCTGATGTCTTCCGTCTCCCCGTGCTCGACGACCTTCACCTCCTCGATGCGGCTTTCCGAGAACGACACCTCCACGACGACGGGGCCGTGCTTGCCCTCGCCTTCGGCGGTGTACGTGCCCGGGTTGAAGCTTGCCGGGCCGGACGCGGCGCCGCCCGAGGGCGCGCCCGCGCAGCCCGAGAGCGCGAGCGCCCCTTGGGCGCCGAGCAGCCCGAGGCCGGCCAGACCGGCCACTCCCTGCACGAAGCCCCTCCTGCTCAGCTGCGGCCCCTCTTCGGCGCGTTTCGTGGGATCGTCCATGTCTCCTCCTTCTGTCGTCGGGACGGCTTCCCGGCCATTCTGCCGAAAACGGGGCCGCATGGTCTTCCCCTGCCGATGACGAGGGGCCCCGCTTTTCTCACCCCTTAGTGATGAATTTCGGCCAAGAGGGCTTCTCGGCTGGAAAAATCGCGTTTCGGCCCCCTTGGGGTGGCCGGGCTCTTCTGGTAAGGTGCGGAAAGGGAGAAAGAGGGGCGATGAGAGGCTTGTCCGGCAGGGCCATAGCGCGCATGCTCGTAGGCGAAGGCGTTCCGCATGGCGGGCGGACGACGTTCGCCACGGTCGCGGGCCTGGCGTTCTACTGGCAGTTCTACCGTTGGGCGAACATCAGGAACATAGTGGCGGGCGGAGGGGCAGGGGACGGCGACCTTCTTCCCCTGGCGTTCTACGGAGCGGTGCTCGCCATCGCCCTTGCCCTGCTCTCGGCGAAGAGCCTGCCGGCGCGCCTGGTCTCGTCGCGTCTCGCGCTCGTCGCGGGATCGGTTGCCTCCGTGGCTTTGGCGGGGGCGTGGGCCGGCTCGCTTGCGCTGAACGAGGGCTTCGCCGCCCTTGCGACGGCCTCTTTCGCGCTGGCCGCCTGTTCCTTCTCGGTGCTGACGCTGGCCTGGGCCCGGCGCTGCCGCATGGAGGCCCGCGCCGACGCGAAGCGCGCGGTGCTCCTCGTGTGCCTCTCGTCCCTTGCCTCTTTCGCGCTGGCCTCCGTCAACTCGCTGGCGGCGAACGACCATGCGCTGCTTGCCGTGGCTGCTCCGGCCGCATCGGCCCTCTGCCTCCTTCCGGGCGACGGGCGCGCCGAGCGGAAGGCGGTTTCGCGCGGGGAGCCGCCCGCGGCCCTTGCGTCCCGCCCCGTCGTCGCCGTGCTGGTGTCGCTTCTCGTCCTCATCGTGTGCATGAAGGGGGTGAGCGATGCGTTCTACGCGACCGAATCGGACGCCATGCTCTACCTCAAGCATTTCATCACGGTGGTGGAGCTGGCGGCGATCGTCTTCGCCTGCCTGTTCGCAACGGATATGGGCCGGTTCGCCTTCGCGGGTTGGGTGGTGCTTGTGGGCGGTGTGCTCTCGGGGCTGTCGCTGCTGTTCTTCCCAGGGGAGCCTTCCGCGGCGTTCCAGTTCGGCCTGGGGACGGTGACCGCCGGCAGGACGTGCTTGGAGCTGTTCGTGTTCATTCTGGCGACCTGCCTGAGCGCCCGCGACGAGCTGCGCTCGACGCTGATGCTTTTGGTGGTTCCCGAGACGGCGGGGTGCCTGATAGGGTACGGGGCGCTTCCCTTCGCACTGCGCTCGGCGGGGGTGGCGGGCGGCGAATGGTTCGGCGCGCTGTCGCTTGGAGCGTGCGCGGTCACGGTGGTGTCCACGCTCCTGTCCATGAGCTTCCTTGCCCTCAAGGGGCTTGAGGGGCCGGCAGCCGCGGTCCTTCCCGCCGAGGCGCCGGAGGACGACTCCCGCCGCTTCGACGAGGTCGCGCGCCGATTCTCGCTCACGAAGCGCGAGGGGGAGACGGCGTATTTGTTCTACCGGGGCTACAGCGCCAAGCGCATCGCCGATCTGCATTACGTGTCGCTGAACACGACGCAGAGCCACTTGCGCAGCGTCTATCGCAAGATGGGGGTGCACAACCGCCAGCAGCTCATCGACCTTGTGGAGGCGGAACTGGAATCCGGTCCGGGCCGGGTGTGACGCCTGCCGCCGCGCCTCGTGCCGGGGGCTTGAGTGTGGTAGGATGCTAGGATTGTTTCCCCAGGCGATCTTAGGTTAGGAGCGCGCAGTGCCGTACAAGGTGGACGAAGAGGTTTCCGAAGGGCCAGTGGCCCGCGCCGAGGACGACGCGTTCTCGCACGGCTCGCTCGGGCGGCTCTCTCCCACCTGGTGGGAACCGGAGGAGGGCCAGCCCGCGCCGGAGCCGTGGCTTGACGCGGAGGAGGCGCTCGACCGCTTCCTCGCGTGGACGTCCGCGCGCGGGATGGAGCTGTGGCCCCACCAGGAGGAGGCCCTCATGGCCCTCATGATGGGCGACCACGTGATCCTGGGCACGCCCACCGGCTCGGGCAAGTCCATCGTGGCGCTGGGCCTGTGCTTCATGGCCATGGCCACAGGAAGGCGCTCGTATTACACCGCGCCCATCAAGGCGCTGGTCAGCGAGAAGTTCTTCGACCTTGTGGAGGTGCTCGGGCGCGAGAACGTGGGCATGGTCACAGGCGACGCGCACATCAACGCGGGCGCGCCGGTGGTGTGCTGCACGGCCGAGATCCTCGCGAACCAGGCGCTGCGCGAGGGCGAGGACGCCGACGTGGGATGCGTGGCCATGGACGAGTTCCACTACTTCGGCGACTACGACCGAGGCTGGGCGTGGCAGGTGCCGCTGCTCGCGCTGCCGAAGGCGCGGTTTCTGCTCATGAGCGCCACGCTTGGCGACATGGGCGCCGTCTCGGAGCTGCTCAGGCGGCGCACGGGCGCTGACGTGGACGTGGTCGCCGACGCGCCGCGGCCGGTGCCCCTGTCCTACGAGTACGCCGAGACGCCGCTTGAGGCCACGGTGGAGCTTGCCCTGCGCAAGGGCGAGGCGCCGCTGTACCTCGTGCACTTCTCGCAGGACGCGGCGCTGGCCTCCGCGCAGGCGCTCTCGAGCTTCGGCGTGGCGTCGAAGGAGCAGCGCGAGCAGGTGAAGGAGGCGGTCAAGGGCACGCGCTTCACCACGGCGTTCGGCAAGACGCTCAAGCGGCTTTTGCAAAGCGGCGTGGGCGTGCACCATGCGGGGATGCTGCCGCGCTACCGTCTTTTGGTGGAGAAGCTGGCCCAGCAGGGGCTTCTGCCCGTCATCTGCGGCACGGACACGCTCGGCGTGGGCATCAACGTGCCCATCCGCACCGTGGTGCTCACGGCGCTCACCAAGTTCGACGGGCGCAAGATGCGCCGGCTGCGCGCCCGCGAGTTCCACCAGATCGTGGGCAGGGC
>DXCU01000072.1 GCA_019115845.1 Candidatus Rubneribacter avistercoris
CTGAATTGGGGTGGGATCGGGGTGTTCTCGGACTTCCCCGCGATCACGCCCCGTCACGTGCAATCCCAGGTCAGAAGGCGCACGATCATTCCTGATCACGTATAATCAGACGCCCTTTGAACCCCATGGAGGTTCAAGTCCTCTCGCCCGCACCATTCAAAACACCAGGCCAGAAGCTCAAATTAGCGCTTCTGGCCTTTTTTGTTTCTCTTTGTTGGAAACCACCGTTGGCATGGGCCGACCGCAGGTTGGTCACAAACTGCGCCCTATGGCACGCGCGGGGCTGGTTTTCCGCCCTCCAGCCCCTCTGCGCCCGGAGAAACCCCAGGTCGCCGGAATCACGCGGCCCGCCGGCGCGCCGGATAGGCCCTCCGGAGTGCCATAGGGCGCGTTTTGTGACCAACTTGCGGAAGCGCCCCTGTTGAACCGGGATCGGCGCGGGCCGGCTCGCCATGCGGCCGTTTTCCTGCTGAAATTCCGGATCAAAAGGCGCATGATCATTTCCGATCACAGGTGATCGCACGCTTTTCGAACCCCATGGGGCAAGCCCTCTCGTTCGCGCCATCGGGGTGGTGAAAGGGCCTCAAGCCCATGCTCGAGGCCCTTTCGCGCGTCTTGCGGGATGCGCCGCGCCTAAAGAGCCCTTCCCCCTTGCGTGCTTGCGCGTCCGCCGCCTAGGCGATGTCCACGAACTCGGCGCGGAACGCCTCCCAGTCGCCCGACGGCTTGCTGGGGACAAGGTCGCCCGTCAGGGCGTGGATGGTGGCGTAACGGCCCGAGGTCATGCACGACCCGCACGACATGCCGCCCAAATACAGCGACCAATCCACATCGCCGCAAATGTCCCCCGCGTTGAATCCAACCGAGTACAGCCCGGGGATTGGCGCGCCGCTCTCGTCCACCACCTGGTAGTTCTCGTTCACCTTGATGCCGCCGCCCATTGCCGTGAGGCGGATCCACTGGTGAATACCCCAAAACGGCGGCTCTGTGATGGGCGCCAAGTACTTGGCTTGCTTGCCGAAGTCCTCGTCGAATCCCGCCTCGCACAGCTGGTTGTACCGCTCGACGGTTTTCTTCAGCGCGTCGGCGGGGATGCCCAGTTCGTCTGCAAGCTCGTCAAGCGTGTCGCAGCGATGCGTGTCGATGAGGTCCTCGACCACGCCCTGCGGGTTCTCCACGGCGCCGGGGATGTAGTTCTCCATGAGCGTGACGGGGGAGGGGGAGTAGCCCCATGCTTTCGCCGTCTCGAAGTACGCGTTGTCGAAGATTCGGCAGAACTTCCCCGGATCCTCTGCGTTTTGGAAGCGCAGCGTCTCGTCCCAGTAGTGCATGGGGATTTCCTCGTTCATGAAGCGCTCCCCCTCTTCGTTCACTGCGAGGAAGGGAATCCCCGTCATAGCCATGGGCGCGGCATCCATGTCGTGCATCTGCTTGCTGTGGCCAACGGGGGTCATTGTGGCGCCCACGCCCATGGCCATAAGCATGCCGTCTCCGGTTTTGTTCATCTGCTTTTTCGTGAACCTAACGAGGTCGGGCGCGTATTTCGACAGTATGCTGTCGTTGTTTTGGTAGTCGCCCGTGGCCAAGATTACGGCTTTGGTCGCATTGAATTTGATGTAGCCTTCCTCTCCGTCGCCAATGACGGCCGTCACGCGCTCCCCGTCTTTCACCAGCTGCACGCCCGGGGTGCGGTAGAAGAACTCGGCGCCTTTCGAGGCGGCGTACTCGGCCAGGGCCTTGACCAGGTTGCCGTTGTTCTCCGGCTTCACGCCGAAGGCGTTGCGCATGGTGGTGACGTGGCTGCCGTCTGCCGTCTCGGTGCGCGTGAGTTTCGACTCGTACGGTGGATATCCTGCCTCCTTGCCCATGCGCGCCATCCACATGGCCGTCTCGCCCGAGTGCTCCGCGAAGAACCGTACGAGATCAAGGTTGACGCGATAGCTGCACGCCTCGCGGTAGCCCTGTATCCAACGAAGCAGTCCCAGGTCGGTCGTCTCGTCGAGGATGACGCCCGACGATCCGTTGCCCTGCGAGATGGGGGTCGATTCTTTCTGCAGACACGCGACGGTGGCGCCCTCTTCAAGTGCGGTGAGAACCGCTGGAAGCCCCGAGGTTCCCGCGCCCACCACCACGATGTCGTACGTCTTCTCGTCCGCGAATTCGGTGATGGGCTCGGCGATGGCGCTGGATTGCTCGAAGTCGCTTGCCGTCGTTCCCGCAGGGTACGAGAAGCCCCCATTTCCCCCGGCGTACTGCTCGGCGCCGTTGGGCGCGGCTGCGCATCCCGCCAGGCTCGCTCCGAGCGCGGCGACGGTGCCGGCGGCTCCCAAGACCAGGCTTCCCTTGATAAATCCCCGTCGATCCATGTTCGTGCTCATGTTCGTATCATGCCCCTTTCTTCTGACTGCCTTTGCATTGCGTCGCCTTTGAGGTGGAGGTGCCTGTCGGGGTGGTCGGCCGCTTCGCGTCGCGGCGTTGGGTCGACCGCCCTTTCGTCTGTCCCCTCTCTCTGCGCAGTGATCGCGTGGCGGCGGTGCGGGTTTCATCATCGTCGTGCGGTCGCTCTCCGTCCTCGCATAAAAGGAGCGAATCAGCCTGAGCGACGACCATAAAAGAGGGGATTTTCACGCAAAACGTCCAAGGGTCGGACTTCGCAGCGTCGCCTTGCGTGCGGTGTGAGGAGGCTGCTGTATAATCGCGGCAGCATGCCGGACGGCGAGAAGGAACGGGGAGGGGAGTGTGGCCAAAGGCGCGTTTCGCATACCGGGCTTGAACGAGTGGCTGTTCGTGATTGGGCTTGCCTGCTATTGGCCAACGTTTCGCAACAGCTTTTTCGGCTTGGTGTTCCAAGAGGGTAACGAGGGCTTCGGGCGCCTCGATGTGGAGTACCTGCTGTTCTTGGGCCTTGTCGCTCTGTGGTGCGGCGCATGCCTGGTTCGACCTCGCCTTGTCGACGGGATTCTTGGCGCGCGGCGTTTCGCGGTGTGCGGTCTTTGCGTGCTGGCCTCCGTTGGGATGTCGCTGATCTACTGCGCCGACGCGTTTGGTTTGCCCTGGTCGGTGTCGTGTGCGGGGGTGGTCTTATCGTCCGTGGGGTTTGTCGTTCTCACGTTCGCATGGTCGAACGAGGCTGCTCGGGCGAGGAGTCGCAACCTGTTCTTCAACATTGCGCTCTCGTTTCTGCTGAGTTTCGTCCTCTCGCTCACGAGCCTTCTTCCCGGCCCGTTCTCTCTTGTGCTGCCGTTTTTCTCTTGGACGGTTTCGGGACTGGCGTATGCGGCTTATCGCGCGCCGCGTGTCGACGGTCGGGCCGCGCCGGCGTCTGCTGCGCATGCGTGCGGCAATTTGGCAGCGCGCATTGGCTCTGCTCGCGTTGCTCTCAGCGGGCTCGTCGTGCTGCTCATTGCGTTTTTGGTGATCGGGGCGTTCGTGAGGGGCTTCCTCTATCTGGGAACCATCGCTTATTCGCCGGAGCAGACGACGTTGTCAAGGCGTGTCGTGTCGTTTGCGCTCGCGTTTTTGGTCGTGGTCATCGCATACCGGGCCGATTCGGGGAAGCCTCCCCTGTTCTGGCTCTGGACGCTTGTTTCCCTCGTTTTCTTCAGTGGGCTTTTCCTCATTGCGGCTGTGTATCCCCTCGTGCCTGATTTGGCGGGAGGCGTTGCCATCACGGGGCGCACGTTCGTGTCGTTCTTTCTTTGGGTGGCGCTTGTGCTGACCGTTCGCGAACGCGGCAGACACTTGCTCGTGCCGGTTGTCGGGACGCTGTTCATCATGGTCGAATGCGCCTCCGGCTTCTGCAGCTATTTCCTTGCGCCCGAGATCGCGCGGGCAATCGATCTCCCGATATCCGTGTATCTGCCGTTTTTCGCTCTGCTGATAGCGTTCATCCTCATTTCCAGCACCATCGTGTTCCTTGCGCTGCTAGCGAACAGGAAGCTGTCCGAGCCGGCGGATGCGTCCCGCCTCACGCGCGAGCAGGCGTGCGCCGCCTTAGGGGAGGAATGGGGGCTGACGGCGCGCGAGGTTGAGGTGATGGAGCGGTTTTCCCAGGGCAACAGCTTGCGGAAGGTGGCCGAAACGATGTTCATCTCCACGAGCACGGCGCAGTCGCACGTCAAGAGCCTGTATCGCAAGCTGGGCATCCACTCGAAGCAAGAGCTGATAGACCTTGTGGGTGACCGCATGGGAGGGCCTATGTGAGCGGGCGCGCAGGAGGCGGCTCGGCGGGGGGCCGCCCGGCGGGGGCCGCCCGCTCCGCTGTTAGACGAGCGTTGACACGAGCCGGCGTTTGCCGGATCTCGGGCCGGGCCTTCCCTGGCCGGGCGCCGGGCAAGGCCCTCCCCGCCTGACGGGTGGGGTTTTGCCCGGCGAGCCGGCCTGGCCTCTGTCAATCCTGTTTTAACAGAGAGACCGGCCCGAAGTGGCACGGATCGCGTCTT
>DXCU01000073.1 GCA_019115845.1 Candidatus Rubneribacter avistercoris
CAGCTCGGCCGCCTCGGTCAGGCTGAACCCCGCCGCGACGGCCTCCACGGCGAGCTCCCTGGTCTCCAACGGGTACATGCGGACTCCAATCCGGACACCGGAGTGTCCAACTTTTTGTCCGCACCCCCAAACCGCTGCAGCCCTCCATGTGTCGCAACCTGTACTTAGCCGCCACATGGAAGCTCTGGAGAAGGAATGTGGTCGCAAACTCCTAGACCGTACCTCGCGGCCCATATCGCTTACCCCTTACGGCAAAATTTTGTTGGAGTGCGCTTTTGAGATAGAAAGTTCGCTCGATCATGCAAAACGACTCATGCGTAAACCGCCCGCGCAAAATCCCTTGGTTGCCGGTGGTTTACTGGGATCGAATCTCATAGAGCAAACATTGACGCACCTTATCAAACACTGCGATATTGAAAAGGAAATTCCCGTTGTCCTTTACGACCCACACCGATTGTCAGCAACCCGGTTCGCTCAAAGCGATCTGTTCGAGGACCTACGCCAGGAAAAGGTTGATTTCTTGCTCATATTCTTACCCGAAAGCGACGAGCGCCTACAAGAGTTCGAAAACGTGTTGGTGGATCGAGCACATCTCGATTTGTGGGTAAACACTGACTCCCCGTTGGCCGCTTTGGAAAGCCCTCATCTCTCCGACCTCGACGCCTATACGTTTATGGCAAGCCGTCACGACGCATATCTGGAGTGCGCCAAAGACCTGTTGTCGAGAGCAAAAATTTCGTCACGCATAAAGCCCGTTTACTGGAACGCGGGAGACATGCTGGAAAGAGCTTTCGATCACAACGAATTTGACCTATTCACAACCAACGGCTACGACAGCGATTACGACATCATGAGTAAACGGTTCAATATAGTGCGCCTGCCGCTTGATGACCCCGAAGCCTATTACCCTTTATTCATGCTCTGGCGTCACAACTCCTCCATCTCCATCGAGCCTATAGCACGCCGACTCCAGGAGTCTTACACTAAGCAGTTTGGAGACCGGTAATATCAAGTTCGGTACCGTAGTACCAAGTCCGGTTACGAAGATTCCGATTACAACTCCACCAAGCCGGTGGCTAAACACACGATAGACACTACAACTAAAAGCAGAATAATACCCACGATGACTTTGTCCCCGCATCAAACGGTAATGGATTCGCAATTTCTGGATCCTTACCGTACGAACTCGGGGGGGGGGCTGAAATACGGGTTGAAATTTGAAGCGACCAGGGAATAGTCGAGGGATGGCCGACGGGAGATCGGGCGACCAGGAAGCAATCGAGAAGCGTCCGACGGGAGATCGGGCAGGCAGCTGAGGGACGGACGTCGACCGGACGCACGAGATGGCTGGCGGGCTGGGCGGTCGAGGCGCCAGGGCAGCCGGGGGCGACTAAGGGGCACGCGTCCGAGGACCGGCGCCGGAGGATGTCCGAGGATCGGCGCCCCAAAGCGCCCAAAGGCCGAAACCCCAAAGCGCCCAGGGCGCGCAAGGCGAAAGGCGCGCTACAGCACCACTTGGCCGCTGGCCAGAAGCACAACGGACACGGCCGCTGCCAGCAGGATGACGGCCACAACCACTTTGTCCACCGCGCTTTGCAAATACGGCTCGCCCCGCTCCTTCTTGCCCTTGACGTACATCAGGATGCCGGGCGCGTACAAAAGCGACATGAGGGTGAGGCCGGTCGTGCCGCTCGCCCATGCCAAAAAGAAGCTGTACACCACGCCGAGCACCCCGAAGACGCGCCACACGACCATAGCGCCCCCCACCTTGCCCGCGAACGACTCGGGCTCGGTGAACGCGATCTTGGCAAAGTACGCCGCCGACAGCAGGTACGGCAGCAAGATCATGCCGGCCGACAGCGCGTAGAAGAACTGGTACGTGCTGTCGGAGAACAGCATGACCACCAAAAACACCTCGACGATGACGTTCGTCACCACCAGCGTGACAATGGGCGCGCCTTTCTTGTTGGTCTTGGCGAACGCCTTGACGAACACGCCTTGGGTAGCCGCCTCGTACGGCGACTCGCTCGTCAGCACCGTGTAGCCCAGCATGGCGCCCACCAGCGACAAAATCACACCACCGTTGATGAGCAGCGCGCCCCACGGCCCCACCGCACGCTCCATGACCCCGGCAAGCGCGGGGTTACCCAGCTCGGACAGCTCGGACAGCGGCATGACGCCCATGCTGAGCGTGCTCACCAGCAAGTAGATGGTCAGCACGCAGCAAAACGCGATGATGGTGGCCTTGCCCACGTCGCGGGCCTTCTTGGCGCGACCGGAGATGGCCACGGCCCCCTCGATGCCCACGAACACCCAGATGGTCACCATCATGGTGCTGCTCACCTGGTCAAGAAACGGCATGCCGGGCGAAGCGCCCGTGGAAAGGTTGGCCAGGAAGATGTCCAGGTCGAACTTCTGGAAGAACACGATGGCCGTGATGGCAACGAAGATGGGGACGAACTTGCTGATGGTGATGACGGCGTTCACGCCGGTGGCTTCCTTCACGCCGCGCGACACCAGAAACGTGTACGTCCACGTCAGAACGCTCGCCCCAATGACGGACGCCACGTTGTTGCCCTCCCCGAACACCGGGAAGAAGTACGACAGCGCGCCGAACAAAAGCGCCGAGAAGCTGACGATGCACAGAAGCGCGCTGATCCAGTACCCCCAGGCGCTGTTGAAGCCCAGGAAATCCCCGAACCCGGCGGCAGCGTAGCTGTAGATGCCGCCTTTGAGCTCCGGCTTCACGCGCGAAAGCGCGAAAAACGTCATGACCAGGCACAGCACGCCAACGGCAGAGATGCCCCACGCCGTGAGTATGGCCGCTCCGCTGGCGCCGCCCGCCGCCTGGTCGCCCGACAGCGTGAACACGCCGGCGCCCAAGATGAGCGTGATGACCGTGGTGACCAGACGGAATATCCCCAGGTTCCCATGGCCTGCGTTGGCATCGACGCCGGCCAGGCCGGGATCCCCTCCCGGCGTGGTGGACAATCCCTTGATGCGGTCGGCTCCGCGCGTTGCTACGTCACTCATCACTTCCCTATCCTTCGCAATACGATAGGGAGCATCATACCTTACCAAGCCGCAACCGAGGCGGACGGCGCGGCACATTTTGAGCGCCCGAATGCAAATGCGCGAAAATTCGCAACGTTGCGCTGGTTATTCCACCACGCTGCGATCCACCAGGACGCTTGCCAAAACCGCTCGGTTGAGATCGCACCCCAAGCCGTGCTCGTGCTCCGGGCGGTTGAGCGTGACCAAGCCGCGCACGGCCGTGTAGGGAGGATCGGTGATGTCCTGGTCGAAGTAGCGCGACGTCGACCCTATGTCGCCGGGCGCCTTCACGAAGTCGAGCGTTTGGAACGCCGCATGCAGGCGCTTGGAAACGCCCGTGTCGTACATGCCGCCCATCCACACGTCGATGCCGCGCGCATGCGCCGCGCGCACAAAGTCCAAAGCCGGCTGCACGCCTCCGAACTTGCCTATCTTCACCGCATAGCAGGAAAGGGCGGGCTGCGAGAGCGCCGGAGCCAGGTCACGCGGGCGCGCCACGGATTCGTCCAGGCAGATGGGGGTGCGCATGGTCTGCTGCAGCCGCGCCAAACGGCCGAACAGGTCGGAAGGACCCACGGCGGGCACGCGGCGAGGATCGAACGGCTCCTCCACCCAGGCCACGCCAAGCCCGTCGAGCGCGCGCAGCTCGTCCGCTTCGCGCTCCGTGAAGCTTTGGTTGGCATCGAGCGTGATCATGAGGTCGGGAAGCGCCGCGCGCACCGCGCGCACGCAGGGAAGCATGCTGCCGGGAGCCACCTTGAGCTTGACGCGGCGATACCCCGCCGCGGCGCAACGGCGCGCCGCCCCCACCGTCTGATCAACCGACCCCAGCCCAATCACCGCTCCGGCGGGCACGGCAACAGAGGACGCAGGGGTGGATGGGGACGCTTCGTCCCGCTTGCCCCCTATGAGCCGCCACAGCGGCTCGCCGACAATCTTGCCGTGCAGATCCCACAGCGCCGGCTCGATGGCTCCGCACGCCAGAGGGAACGACGCCGCCTCGGGATACCCCGCGAACAGCTCGCTCGCCTCGCGCGGGTGCAGAAACGCGGTGCGCAGCACCAGCGGCGCCAGCACCTCGCGCAGCACACGCTCGTCTTGGTCGAGCGTCTCGGGCAGGTACCAGTCGGTCGGGAAGGCCACGCACTCGCCCAAACCCGTCCGGCCAGCATGGTCCGTAACCTCCACGATGAGGGATTCGCGATGGGTCATGACGCCTTTCGGCGTTCTGAACGGCTGCGAGAACGGCAGGCGGATGCGGTAGAGCGCAACGCGCCGCACCTCGATGCGCTGGTCGTAGGCGCGCTCGAGCGCGGCGCGGTCCACCTTGCCGATGCCGCTGCGCGGAAACTCGTCCATCGCGCACACGTGCTTGGGCAGGTAGAGCTTCGACAGATGCGAGGCCAGCCCCGCGCGCACCGCCGCAGCGAACTGCCCGTTCGGCTGCCTGACCCAGCGCGACGCCGCATCGGGCCGCGTGCGCTCCACCAGCGCGACGGGACGGCGGCCCCAGCGGCTGTCGGGCACGCCGAACACGTGGGCATCGGCCACGCCGGGCACGCGCAGCAGCTTCTCCTTGATCTCGGCCGGGTAGACGTTCTCGCCGCCCGAGACGAACATGTCCTCCGTGCGCTCCTTCACGTAGAGCAGCCCCTGGTGGATGGCCGCCGTGTCGCCGGTGAGGAAGTAGCCGTCCACCGTGTGGGCCGCGCGCGCGTTGAGGTAGCCCTCGAACAAGCCGGGGCCTTTGACCGCCAGCCGCCCGAAGCCGTCCTCGCCCGGGTCCACAATGTGGGCCCGGTAGCCGGGAAGCAGGCAAAGACCGCCTGTGAACGAAGGAGTGACCTGCGCATTCGCAATCTGGCTGGACGTTTCCGTCATGCCGTAGCTGGCGTACACACAAGCGCCGGCGCCGCCCGCGCGCTCAAGCGTGCGAGGGTTCACAGCGCCGCCGCCCAGCAGGATGCACCTGTAGCGCGGCAGGATGTCGGCCTTGTTCGAGGCCAGCATGTCCTGCAGCATCTTGTCCACCACCGACACGTGGGTGATCCCCTTGCGGGCCGCGTCCTCAAGCACGCGATCCGCGTTGAAGCGGCGGTACAGCACGAAGGGGTTGCCGTTCAGCAGGCTGCGCACCACCACCTGAAAGCCGCCGATATGGTAGAGGGGCAACGCCGCCTGCCAAGCGCCCTCTCCGCGCCGATTGAGCATCGCGTTCGAAGCCTCAGCGGCTTGGCATAGGTTGTCCCAGGTGAGCGGGACGGCCTTCGCCCGCCCTGTGGTGCCGGACGTGAACATGACAAGCGCGCGTGCGCTTTGGTCGAACACGTGCGCCGCGTGCTCGGCGAAGTGGATGATGCCTTCCAGGGCATCTTGACGCGCCACCGCATCGCGCCGACGCGCGGAGGCGCGGCCCGACCCCGCCCGACCGAGCGCTTTCGTTGAGCGGGGCTCGGCCGAGGCGGCGGCTATGCGGGAGGCGAACGACGGCCGCGCCGCGCGCGATGCGCCGCGCGCGGCCCCGGGCTCTTCGCCGGTGAGCAGCGCGGTGGCGCGATCCATCAGGCGTTTCACGCTGGATTCGTCGATGCGCGCGGCAACGGCCATACCGGGCTTGCGCTCCACCTCCATAACGCGACTGACCTTCTCGGCCTCCGTCAACCGGTTGTTGAGGCAGATCAGGGTGTAGCCGCCGTACGCCGCGGCCATCATCAGAAACACGTACGCGGGGCAGTTCGGCAGGTCCACCACTATGCCGTCGCCGGGGCGGGCGCCGCGTATCTGCAGGTTGCGCGCGATGGCCGCCGAAAGCATGCGCGTCTCGCGATAGGAAAACGACGACTCCGCGCCCGCTTCGTCAACGTACGTGAAGCACGTGCGCTGCGGGTTCTGACGAACCATGCTTTCGAACGGGCCGATCATCGTCGCCTCTGGCCTTGCCTCTCTTTCTGGTTCTCCGGTACTCTGGCCTTCTGGTGCTTTTGCGCTTCGGTGCTTCGGTGCTCTGCGCCGCCTTGCGATTGGGCGGAGCGCCCCGCCGGCACGCATCGCCGTCGCCGTTGCCGTCCGCCGGCGGTGCCGGCGACGGCGAAAATCCTACGGGAACTTCGGGAACTGGGCGAAGTCGGGCTGACGCTTCTCCTTGAACGCGTCGCGGCCCTCCTTCGCCTCGTCGGTGGTGTAGTACAGAAGCGTCGCGTCGCCGGCCAGCTGCTGGATGCCGGCAAGGCCGTCCGTAGCCGCGTTGAACGACGCCTTCATGAAGCGCAGCGCCGTGGGGGAGAGGCGCAGCATCTCGCGCGCCCAGCTGACGCACTCCTCTTCCAGCTGGTCAAACGGCACCACCTTGTTCACCAGGCCCATCTGAAGCGCCTCGGCTGCGGTGTACTGGCGGCAGAGGTACCAGATCTCGCGCGCCTTCTTCTGGCCTACGATGTTGGCCAGGTAACCCGCGCCGTAGCCCGCGTCGAAGCTGCCCACCTTGGGGCCGGTCTGGCCGAACTTGGCCGTCTCGGCCGCGATGGACAGGTCGCACAGGATATGCAGCACGTGCCCGCCGCCGATAGCGTAGCCGTTCACCATGGCGATGACGGGCTTGGGCACCACGCGGATGAGCCGCTGCAAATCCAGCACGTTGAGGCGCGGGATGTTGTCCTCGCCCACGTAGCCGCCGTTGCCGCGGATCTTCTGGTCGCCGCCGGAGCAGAACGCCTCGTCCTCGTGGCGGCCGCCGTGGTTGGCGCCGGTGAGGATGATGACGCCGATTTCCGCGTCGTCGCGCGCCACGGTGAAGGCGTCGTAAAGCTCGTTCACGGTGAGCGGCGTGAACGCATTGCGGCGTTCGGGCCGGTTGATGGTGATTTTGGCGATGCCGTCGCAGGTTTCGTAGACGATCTCGCGGTAGGCTTTGCCCATCTGCCATGCGATGTCGCTCATGGCCGTCCTTTCGGTGCGCAACGGGATTGCAAACCGGATGCGCGGTATGCGGAGGTTTCGATTGGATGCGCCCATGGTACCGCGTAGCGCGCCCTATTGGCACCGCCGTACCCCCGCATGCAGAATAATTACGCAAAGATGATCTATGGGACGAGGGCGGGCGGGGCTGCGGCGGGGCTGCGGGCGGGGAGCGGGAGCGGCGGCGCGAAGCACGGGAGAGAGTGGCGGCGAAAGTGGAGCTGCAAAGGGATTGGAGGATGAAGCAGGAGATGGGGACGGCGCAAAGCAACGAGGGCAATGGAAGGGAGCGGAGAGCGAGAGAACGCTGGGGCCGGAGCGAGAACCTGGCCGGAAACGCGCAGGGGCCGACACGAGCAAACGCGACGACCACCGTCACCGCCAAGCCAAAACCGGCATGGAAGCCCCCCCCCCCGCAAGGTTTGGTCACAAACTGCGCCCTATGGCACGCGCGGGACCGATTTCGCGTCCCCCGCGCCCTTGGCACTTGGAGAATCCCCAGGTCGCGAAAATCGCACAGGCTGCCGGCACCCCAAATTGGCCGCTCGGATTGCCATAGGGCGTCGTTTGTGACCAACTTGCATGGGGGCGCCCTTGCGTCGTGCGCAAACCGCGGCGCAAAGCCGCCTTATCGCGTCTACCCATCGCCACGCCGCGCGGCTCCGTACAACGAGAGCAAGTCCATGCAGGGGTTGCGCACACGGATGGCGCAGCCCAGCAAACACCCCGCAAGTATCCTTCTTGCTACAAGGCGCCTTCTTCCGTCCAACGCTCAATCTTTGCGTTAATATCTTTCCCGAACTCCTGCAAGAACGGTATCCACTCTTCAAGTACAGCATGCGCACATTCAATGGCAAACTCGGCATTGTAGTTGTGAGATAGCTCATTTCGCATAAGCCGTATAGCGTTCCAACGCGCATCATCAGCGATGATGCCATTATACGCAGCCTGTTCAAGCGCTTCGCGCGGGCTTCCCTTCGCCCAATCCACAATGCCATAACGTTGCACCAGGATGTCTTTCATGAGCTTCCATGACAAGTCGAAGCACAGCTTGAACTTGCTCAAAAGTCCGCTCAATACATAGGTATCCTCGAAAACGGGCTTTTCGTATGCTTGACCGAGTTCCCACAAAAGGCCGTTAAGGTTTTCCAGGCGATCCGAATAGGACGATTCCGTCACGGGCTATCATTCCTTTCAGCTGCGAACTCACAAAGCCGTTCATGCGGCACAAGTCCCATTTTTTGAGCGTCGGAAGCTCCTCCAGTGCGTCGGTAAGATTATCCCAATCGCGCGTGGTCCAACCCTCGTCAGGCCACACAGCAATGTCAATATCGCTCGTCGCGTGGTTCGTACCTTTCGCGTACGACCCATACAGCACCGCCGCCGCGATACGATGTTCCTGCAAAAGAGGCACGGCCGCATCAAGCAGATCAGCTATCTCGCTGACGTCAGCCATGCACGCACCTCCTTTTGCTCCACTGTTTTTACCCACTCAGCAATGCCCCATTATACCGACTGAATAACAAGCGAGAAAATCGGACGCGTCAATTCCAGGGCACGAACTTTGCTAGAATCTACGGACCGGCAAAGTCCGACGCGGGCGGCGCTTCCAACGATTGGAGGTATCGCCATGTTCGAGAACATTCTTTTCATCGTTGCAGCGCTTGCAACGATCGCGAGCTTCCTGTTGGATGTCTGGCGAACATGGAAGGAACGGAAAGCGCGAGCGGATGACGGGGGTGAAAAAACTCAGGACCGGTAGGTGCAACTACCGGTCCTAAATGTCCACCTGCGCCGCCCGTAACCTCTTAACCCAGGACGGGCTTTGCCGGCTCCCTGATTATACCATCAAGCGGCAGAAACCGCCATATACACGAAAGCAGCGAACGGCCTAAACTTGATGGGAGTGGGGCTACCCTTGCATCAGGATCATTTCCCTGTCGATTCCCGCCGCATGGCGCACCGGGGTACACCAAGGGGTCATCGGGGTTCAACTCCCCGCGCGTTTGTCGGCTTATTGGTTCCGCACTGCGCATGTCGCGAGAGTTGCGGCAAAGCAAAACGCGCGAAATCTGCTGCAAGCGCGCCGCGCTTCGTTCTGCATGCTCGTCCCTCTCTCTACCCCGTGTTCTGCAGGCCGGCGGAAACTCCGGTGACGGTGGCCAGGATGAGGGCCAGGTATTCGGCTTTCTCCTCGTCGGAGAGCTGGTCTTGGTGGGTGCGCACGGCGCGGAGGGCGCGCACCTGCGCAAGCGAGAGCGCGTCCACGTAGGGGTTGCGCACGCGAATGGCGCAGCCCAGCACGCGGCGATGCTCAAGCGGCCACTCGTCGCCCGCGATGGCCAGCACCCACGAGCGCGTGAGCTGCAGCCTCTGGAACACTTCGTGCGCCAGATCTTCGCGGTCGCCCAGCGCCAGGTACATCTTGGCAATGCGCGCGTCCGTTTTGGCGATGGACATCTCCACGTTGTCCACCAGCGCGGCGAACAGCGGCCACTCGCGGTACGCGCGGCGCAGAAGCTCCAGGTCGCCCAGCTCCTCGCACGCCGACCCCAGCCCGTACCAGGCGGCCAGGTTGATGCGCGCCTGCGACCACGAGAACACCCAGGGAATGGTGCGCAAATCATCAAGCGACTGCGCGCCCAGGCCGCGCTTGGCGGGACGGCTGCCGATGGGCAGCAGGCCCACTTCGGCAAGCGGCGTGACGGTGGAGAACCACGGCGCGAACCCGTCCGCATGCAGCAGGTCCAGATAGGTGCGGTGCGCGGCCTCGTTCAGGCGGGCGGCCAGGTCGGCGTAGCGGGCGGCGGCCTCGGTGTTGGCGCGCTCCACCGACGGCGCGGAGCTGAGCAGCGTGGCGGCCGCCACGTTCTCGATGTGGCGCAGCGCGAGCGCGCGGTTGCCGTAGCGCGCGAAGATGACCTCCCCCTGCTCGGTGACCTTGAAGCACCCGTTCACCGAACCCTTCGGCTGCGCGAGCACGGCGCGGTTGGCCGGTCCGCCCCCGCGGCCCACGGCCCCGCCGCGCCCGTGCATGAGCACCAGATCTATGCTGTTGCGCTCGGCCCACCGCGCGATGCGCTCCTGCGCGGCGTCCAGGGCGAGCGTAGCCGTGACGGGACCCGCGTCCTTCGACGAGTCCGAGTAGCCCAGCATGACCTCCAAACGCCGGCCCGTCTGCGCAAGGCGGCGCTGCACGTCCGGCAGCGCGAGCATCTCGTCCAACACGCCAACGCAGCCTTCCAGGTCCTCCAGCTGCTCGAACAGGGGGATCACGTCCAGCTTTGGCACGTCCTGCGCGTGGGCGAACGCCAGCTTCGCCAGCTCGTACACGTCGGCCACGTGCCCCGCGCGCTTGGTGAACGACACGATGTAGCGCCGGGCCATCCGCTGCCCGTAGCGCTTCTGGATAGAACCGATGGCGCGGAACGTGTCCAGCACCTCCCGCGTCATAGGATCGAGCGCGCCGTGAACGCCGCGAGCGCGAATGTCGGCCAGCGCCCGTTCGTGCACGAGCGAATGCTGACGAAACTCCATCTCCACCAGGTGGAACCCGAACGTCTCCACCTGCCAAACGAGCGTTTGCACCGGCCCGTACGCCGCGCGCACGGCGCCTGCGCGCGCAAGCGAGCTTTGCACGGTGCGCAGATCGGCCAGAAGCTCCTCGGGCGAGGCGTAGCGGATATCGGCGTTGCGCGCGGCCGTGCCCTCCAGGCGCACGGCCATGACCAGCATGACGGCGCGGTGCGGCTCGAAACCCAGCTCGGCAGCCACGCGCGCGGTGATGGTCTCGCTCATCTCAACCTGATGGCTCCACAGGTTCATAAGCTCCTCGGACGGCGGGGTGTGGCGCGCCTCCAGCGTGAGGTTGCGCCCGATGCGCCGACACTCCTCGGCCAGCTTCGTCACCACGTGCTCGAAGTACTTGGCCGCCACCCGGCGCGACACCTTGGCGGTGACGTTGGGGTTGCCGTCGCGGTCCGACCCTATCCAGCTGCCAGGGCGGAAAAACGCCGGGCACACGGGCGGCACGCTGCCGGCGCGCTCGCCCAGCACCCAGTCATCGAAGCGGCGGTACACCTGCGGCACCACGTTGAACAGCGTGTTGTCGAAGATGTCGATGATGGTGTCGGCCTCTTCGAGCAGCGTGGGCTTTTGGAGCGCGGTGGGCGAGGTGCGCACGAGCGCGTCTATCTCCTGCAGCATGTGCCGCTCGTTTTCCATGAGGGCCGAACCGCCCAGCCGGGGGTGCTCTTCAAGCAGCGCGGCGATGCGCCTGATCTTGCCCTCGACCGCCTTGCGGCGCGCCTCCGTAGGGTGCGCGGTGAACACGGGACGGAACTCCAGGCGGCCCAGCAGCTCGGCCGCGCGGCTGGGGCCCACCTCGCCCATGAGGCGATCGTACGCCACCACCAGCTCGTTCGAGGCGTCCACGCGATCGTCCATCGACACGCCAAGCTCCAGCTCGCGCAGCACCTCCACGCGATAGCTCTCCTCGGACAGGTTCGCCAGATGGAAAAACGTCCCAAACGCGCGCACCACCACCTGCGCTTGGTCCACCGGCAGCTCGTCGATGAGCGCGACAGCCTGGCGAAACGCCTGCGCGCCTGCGGTGTCGGCCGTGGGGATGCCCTGGTTGTCTGCGGGTTCTTCGGCGGCGGCCGCGCCGGGATTGCCTTCGTTTGCCTTGG
The DNA here is from genome assembly GCA_019115845.1 of Candidatus Rubneribacter avistercoris. Lineage (GTDB taxonomy): Bacteria > Actinomycetota > Coriobacteriia > Coriobacteriales > Eggerthellaceae > Rubneribacter > Rubneribacter avistercoris. The sequence goes on from DXCU01000073.1 coordinate 11,700, forward strand.
TCACGCTGTTGAGCAGGCGGTCGAACAGGTCGCAGACGGCGGGGTCGTACTCCTTGAGCACCGTGCGCTCAAGGCGCAGGAACAGCGCCAGCTTGTCGCGCAGGCTGGCGGGGATGTCTATTTCGGCGTAGGACTCTATCGCTTCGGCGGTGTCCGGCGCGCCCAGATGGCGGTCGAGAGGGAGGTCGGCCATGTGCTCTCCTGTTCGTCTGCGCGCCCTGTTCGCGCGCGGTGGTGGGGTCATTATACGCATCGGACGGGCGCTGCGGCTCCGGGCCACCGAGAGCGCACAACCCCGCGCCGGGGATGGGGCCGCAGCAAACGCGAACGGGCAGACGGTTCGCTCAGCGCGCGCCGACCGATCCAAGGATCCGCGCGAACCCGACGGGATCCTCCACGTGCGCGTTATGGCCGACCCCCCTGATCGTGCGCGTTTCGCACAAGCCGCCATCGGCCAGCTCATCGGCCAAAGCGCGGTACTTCTGGTCGCGCTCGCCCGCCAGGTAGAGCACGGGAACGCCGGCAAGGCGCAGAGCGGACAAAGCGGTCAGAACCTGATGGCGAGCCGGCATGGCGTGCTGGCCGGCGTGCTCGAAGGTGCGGGCCAGCGCCTCGGCGTCGTTGGCCAGCCGACCGGCGCGGATATGCTCCCGCACGACGCGGGGCAGCGCGCGCTGGGTGGCGAACAAGGGGAGGCGCTCCCACTCGTCCATGAAAGCTTCGACGCCGGCCTCGCGCAGGCGCGCGGCCCGCTTTGCATCGCGCGCGGCGTCCTGCTCGCGCGCGGCTTCGGTCGCAGGGCCCAGCCCGGCGCCTTCCAGCACAAGCGCGGAGGCGCAGGCGGCGAAATCGTCCCTTCGGCACACCGCCGCGGCCAAGGCCACGCGCCCGCCCATCGAGTAGCCGACGACCACGGGCCGGGTCGCGGCGCTTTGGTTACGAGGGGCCTTTTCCCGAGCGCGAGCGGTTCCGCTCCCGGCGGCCTCGCGCGGGGCGGCATCGTGCGGGGCGGCCTTACTCGCGGCGGGCCCTTCGCCGGCGGCCCCTTCCCCGATCGCTTGGCTGTTAACGAAGCGCGCGAATGCCAGCAGCGCCTCGCCCTGCAGGTCAAGCGCGTAGGGAAGCGGGTTCTCCGGCGCTTCGGAACCGCCGTGTCCCACCAAGTCGAGCGCGTACACGACCCGGTCCTCCGCCAACAGCGGCGCCACGCGGTCCCACGACGCGGCGCTCTGCGCAAACCCGTGCAGCAGCACGAACGGCGCCGCAACCGCCTTGGCGCGGGCGGGCCACATCAGATAACGGTAGCGGACGCCCTCGTGGTCGAAACGGCCCTTGGCGGGCGCCGAAAACGCCGAAGACGGCGCGCCATCCGCCGCCGTCACCCGAGGCCCCCGTAGGGTGCGTAGCGTTCCCGCAGGCCGTCGAGCGGCACCGGTGTTTCGATCAGGCTGATGCCGGGCGTGCCGAGAAGCTCGCGATAGGCGACGTCGAAGGCATCGACGGTCCGTGCGCACCGGTACGGCACGGAAAACGCGCGGGCCGCCGCTTCGAAGTCCACGTCCTGCGGCGTGAGGAACAGACGCTCGAAGTACGCGTCGTCCGAGCGCTGCGGCAGCATGTCGAAGATGCCGCCGCCGTTATTGTTGATTAAAACTATTATAATACTGGGAGCTGGTCCGCCCGCCTCGCGCTGAACGCGCAGCTCGCGTTGAAGGGCAAGGGCGTTCAGGTCGTGGAGCAGGGTGAGATCTCCGGTGAGCAGGGTGGTTTGGGCGAAACGCTGCGCTGCGCCCAAAGCTGAGGACACGGTGCCGTCAATGCCGTTGAGGCCGCGGTTGCAGAGCACGGTCAGGCGCTTCGGGCTGCGCAGGTAGAATGCATCAAGCGTGCGGATGCTCATGGAATTGGCTGCGAACAGGCACGACCCTTCGGGCGCGAGCGCGAGCGCGCGGCGTGCGAACGCGCCTTCGAAGCCCTCTGCGCCGGGCGCATCGTCCACCGCCTGGGCGTGGGCGCGCGCGGCGTCGTTCGCGCGCGCCCAGGCGGCGGCGAAGGAGCCGGGGGCCTCGCCAATGCCGGCGCGGGGCCCGGAAGCCCCGGAGCGGAGGGCGGCGGCGCGCAGCATGCGGGCGAACTCCGCAGGCTCGCAGGGCACGAACGCATCGGTGGCCGCGTTGAAATCGCGTGTCTCCAGCGGATCGACCACCACCTGGGCCGCTCCGCACGAGGCGGCGAACTGCACGGCCCGCTTCGACACCGGATAACGGCCGAAACGCACGATGACCTCGGGACGCAGCTCCTCGCACACCGTGCCGCCAGGACCGAGCACCGTGCCGTAACGGTCGATGACGCACGCGTCGTCGAAGCGCCGCAGCCCGGAGAGCGGATCGGCCAAAAGCGGCAGGTCGAACGCATGCGCCCAGTCCAGCACGGCCCGCGCGTCGTCGTCGGCGCCGCAGGTGCCCTCGCCCGCCAGCACAAGCGCACGGCAACGCGCGAGCAGCGCGGCCAGACGCTCGGCCTCGGCCGGCGCAATTCCGCGAGCAACGGGTGCAACGCCCGGCAAGAGCCTCGATGTTTCACGTGAAACATCCGGACGGCGGCCGGCAGCGAAAGGATCCCCCGCGCCGAAGTCGGGCTTGAGCGGCTCCTCGAACGGGAAGTTCAGATGCACGGGGCCGCCTGCGCACCCCGCGCCTGCCGCGATAGCCGCCTCGCGCGCGGCCTGACGCGCCAGCGCGAGCGTCGGCGCGTCCGCGCTCGGCAGCGGCATCTGACGAAACGCGCGCACATGGGAACCGTACGCGTTCAGCTGGTCGCACGTCTGCGGCGCGCCGAGGCCCTGCAAACGCGGCGGACGGTCGCCCGTCAGCACGATAAGCGGCACGCGCGACGATTCGGCCTCCAGCACCGCCGGATAGTAGTTCGCCACCGCCGTGCCCGACGTGCAGATGACGGCCGCCGGATGCCCGTCGGCCTTCGCCAACCCCACTGCGAAGAACGCCGCGCCGCGCTCGTCCACGTCCACGAACAGGCGCAACCGCTCGGGATGGCGGCGGGACAGCTCGTAGGCGCACATCGCCAACGGCGTGGAGCGCGAGCCGGGACTCACCACCACGTCATGCACGCCCCAACGCGCAAGCTCGTCAAGGAACGCGCCCAAGAACAGCGCCGTCGCTCGAGGGTCGGCCGCCGCACTCATCGCGCATCCTCCCCGCCGTCGAACGCGCTCAGCACAGTGCGCAGTTTCAGGTCTGTCTCGTCGTACTCGGCATCGGCCTCGCTGCCGGCCACAATGCCGCAGCCCGCATACACCCAGCCCACTTCGCCGTCGAACACGCCGGTGCGCAGCGCCACGGAGAACTCGCCATCGCCCGCGCCGTCCACGTAGCCGCACGCGCCCGCGAAAAACCCGCGGTTGTACGCCTCAATGCGCCGCAGCAGCATGCGCGCCTCTCCCACCGGTGTGCCGGCCACAGCGGGCGTGGGATGCAGGTCGCCCATCATCTCCCACAGGTCAACGCCCTCCAGCACGCGGGCGCTCGCCGGCGTGTGCAGGTGCTGCACGTGCGTGAGCGGCAGAATGCCCGGACAGGCCGGCACGTCCACGTCGTAGCACGTGCGGCGGAACACCTCACGGATGAAGCGCACCACGTAATCGTGCTCAGCGCGGTTCTTCGCGTCGGCCATCAGCTCGTCGGCCAGCCGCGCGCGCTCCTCTTCGGTCCCTCCCGCCGGGCAGGTTCCCGCCAGGCACATGCTCTCCACCTCGCAGCCGCGCTTGCGCACCAAAAGCTCGGGCGTGCAGCCGCAGAAGAACACGTCGGCATAGCGGTACAGAAGCACCGTGCCGCGCGCCGGGCCGTCTATGAGGTTGACCAGCAAATCCTTCGACGAGAACGGATGCTTTGCCACCAGGCGCCGCCGCCTTGAGAGCACCACCTTCTCCACGCGCCCCTCGCCGATGGCGGTAAGCGCCGTGCCGACAGCCTGCCGCCACGCCTCGCGCGAGTCCGGCTCCAATCGGTACGGCACGCTTTGGCGGCGGCGCGGCGGCGCGGCCAACGCCTGGCGCGCGAACCGCTCGATGCGCCCCGGATACACCGGCCCCAGCGAGTTCACCTGCAAAAGCGGCCCGCGCTCGCCTTCGATGAGCACCACCTCCGGCAACATGAACCGCAAGCGCGGAAACGCCTCGAACAGCTCGTCGGCGGGCGCAGGATTGCCCGCGTCGAAGCGGTTGAACGAGAAGAACACCGGCTGCTGTGCGTCGGGGCCCTCCAGCTCGCACTCCACGTCGTCGAGCGTCGGCAGCGCGATGCAGCGGCCCAGCCCCATGAAGCGCACGGGCCGGTCCTTGCGGTAGTAGACGAACTGGTCCGTGAACCCCTTCTGCAGCGTGCAGAACGCGTCCACGATGTCGGCATCAAGCGGCCGTGTGTACGAGTAGACTTTTGTCATGGGCTCCCCATTTCCAAACTGCGACGGCGCAAGACGATCTGCGTTCCCTATTTGCGTTCCCTACAGCGTATACCACTTTGGCCAAAAACGCTTCCGAATCGGAACAACCGCACTAGAACCCAAGATGACAGCAAGGATGCACGCATGTCGGACAAAGATCCCACTCCTCTTCCTCCTCCGACTCAAAAAGGACGTCAGCGATAGGAAAACGACAACAACGACCGGGGATCTACCCCTCGCGCCCATTGTCTGCACCCTCGAAATACCGTGCATACATTTCCTGGGCGAAAAAACTGGCAAGCACGCGCATCACGCCCTCGATAGGATATTCTCGCCAAGGAAAAGGTTATGCCATTGGAACTCGCGCGGAGTGGTTTTTCTAAGGTACTCTTGGAACTCGGGATTGCGCGTATTGAAAGCATAGTACGCCTCGGGGGCAACGTAGTCATCCTTCAGAACCCATTGTGGAACTGGTAAATTGTTGTCGTGGGCAAGCTTATGAGCAGTTGCAGCAAAGTCGTAGGGCCAGCGTCCCGCCGGTTTAGCCCAAGAGGGCTCTTCCTCGATAAGCGCAGCCTTGTCCTTCGCATGGGCAAAGTCATCAAGGAACTGGCCGAAAGAGAGCTCCATGTCAACTGGAGCCTTGGCAGCGAGCGCGGCTAAGGAAAGATAACCCTTTGCCTTATCTGGCTCCAGGTAATGCATGACTCCCTCGCGCACAATGTCAGAAAACGTTCGGCCAGACTTTTTGGCACACGCAGTTATCTTGTCAAACTCTTCCTGCTCAAACCTGATACCAATGGGCGTCGTTTTCATGGCGCACCTTCCAATCTGCAGCACAGTGTAGCACATTCAAAAATGCAGGACATCGGCACTTGTTGAGCTTTTTAGTAAAGAAGATTGCAGGCTACCGGCTCTCCGCGTCCCCCGCGCTCTCTGCGATCTCCGCGCTCTCCGCGTCCGCTGCGATTTCCGCGTCCCCCGCGTCCCCCGCGTCTCCCGCGTCCCCCGCGTCCTCCGCGTCGGTCACGTGGCGCAGGATCAAGAAGCCCGCGATGCCCGCCACCAGCGACGCCGCCAAGATGGCCGCCTTCGCCATGGCTATCATGGCCCCGTCCGTAAACGCCAGGTTGGTCACAAAGATGGCCATGGTGAAGCCCACGCCGCCCAGCACCGCCACGCCGGCGATGTGCCCCCAGTTCACGCCCTGCGGCAGGTCGGACAGCTTGAGCTTGACCGTCGCCCACGTGGCCAAGAAGATGCCCAGCGGCTTGCCGAACAACAGGCCGCAGAACACGCCGATGGTCACCGGATTCGTCACTATTTCGAGCGGATCCATGCCCGTCAGCACCACGCTCGCGTTGGAGAACGCGAACAGCGGCAGAATGAAGAAGTACACGGGCACGTGCAAGCGGTAATCCAGGCGCGTGATGGGCGGAATGGACAGGCGCGACACGCGGCCGATCTCGTTGACCTCGGCCAGGTACTCCTTCTGCACGATGTCGGGCTCGCCGGGGTCGTAGCGCTCGTCGGCGCGGCGCGCGCGGGCGGCGAACCAACCGGGCGCGCGTTCGAGTTTCACCTGGGAGCGCGCGGGAATGGCCAGCGCCAGCAGCACGCCGGCGATGGTGGCGTGCACGCCCGACAGCAAAAAGCACACCCACATGCCCAGCCCCACCAGCAAATACGGCCACAGGTCGTGGATGTGCAGGCGATTGAACGCCAGCGTCAGCGCGAAAAGCGCCAGACCGCCCACCAACCAGGCCACGTCGAGGTCGGCCGTGTAGAACACGGCGATGACCAGGATGGCTATCATGTCGTCGGCGATGGTGAGGGTGGACAGGTACGACCGCAGCCCCGACGGAACCCGGCTGCCCAACAGCGCCAGAATGCCCAGGCAAAACGCGATGTCGTTGGCCATGGGCACGCCCCAGCCCTGCTGATGAGGGCCGCCGGCGTTGAGCGACAGGAACACCAGGGCGGGCATGATGGCGCCGCCGGCCGCGGCCACGATGGGCAAAAGCGCCTTGCGCGGGTTCGTCAGCTCGCCCGCCGTCATCTCGAATTTGATCTCCAGGCCCACCATCAGGAAGAACAGGGCCATCAAAAAATCGTTGATGAAGTGGCCGACGGTCATGTGCGGCGCGAAATCGCCCAGCCAAAAACCCAGTTCGAACGAGTGCCAGAACTCGGTGAAGTACGGCAGCGCCGGCGTGTTCTCTATGGCGAAGGCGGCCACGGCAGCCGCCAGCATGAGCATGGTCGCCCGCGTGGAGGAGTGAGTGAACTCAAGCAGCTTGCGCTTGCGCCGGTGATGGCGACGCACCTCGGGTTCCAAGATGCGCTCGGTGGGCGCGCAAGCAGGATCGCCGTTCAGGCAAGCGGGGCAAGAGTCGGAAAGCTCTTCGGCGGCGAGAGGCGCGGAGCCGGAGGGGGCTTCGGCGCCGGGCGTCAAAGCCCCCGGCGAGGGGGCGGCTTCGGGCTGCGGCCCAAGGCCGACTTTGGGCTGCGGCGCACAAGTCGCTTCGGGCTGCATCGCGCGCTCTGCTTCGGGCTGCATCGCATGATCGGTTGCAGGCGCCGCCGACTCGCGATTGGCTTCGGGTTGCGGCGCGTGCCCGGTTTCGGCTTTTGGGGCGCGATCAGTCTCGGCCTTCGGCGCGCGCTCGGTTTCGGTGTTGTTTTGAGATGTCATGGGATCAGTATACGAAACAGGTCGCGACTTTGCAGCCACGACCTGGTAACGAACAGGGTTTTTCCTGCCGGCTTTCGCACGGGTGCTCGGCGCCCAACGCTGCCGGCGCGCGAGCGCTAGCAGCCGTTCGCGCAGGTGAACGCGCTCTCCTCGCGAGCAACGCCGTGCTTGACGCGGTCATGCTCCTCGGCCGACTTCGCGTCGTTCCAGCGGTCCATGGTGCCCACCAGATACCCGGTGATACGGCGGATGCGCTCGAAGGGCACCGGGGAAAGCTCGTAGTTGATGCCCACGTCCTGCCCGTCAACCTCAAGCGACAGGCCCGTCACCACGCTGCCGGGATGCTGCAGGTTGCCGCGCTCGATATAGGCGCGGATCTCCTCGTCGGTCACGGGGGCGTCGTCCTCGTTCACATAGTTGACGGCAACGTCTATTCCGTCGATGCGCTGCGTGGATGGCTGTGCCATGGTCGTACTCCCTTGGGTCCGTTTGGTGTGCAAATGATTGTAAAATAGTACCATTGAGGGGACCCCTCTGCAAGCCCCCTTTCGGCAACAAACGGCAACAAAACAGGCAACCGGCGCGTTCGGAGGACGGCACGGCACGCTGCAAACGCCCCGAGCGCAGGCAGCGCGTCTTTCATGCAAGATGTTTCCCGAAAAATGGCAAAGTTCCCGAGTTATGAGTCATGCTCGGCGGCCCTTGAAGGATTCTTCGGGACCTCGCGGCAACAAAATGCCTGGTCGCATTTTCTCTTTGCCTTCACCGCAGGGAGACGGAGGGCGGAAATGACTCATAACTTGAGAACTTGCAACTCATAACTGGGGAACTTGGCCGTTTTTCGGGAAACATCTTGCATGGAGCGTCCCAAGCAAGTCGGACGGCGCCATCGGAACAGGCGGCGCTGATGGCGCGGCAGCGGCGACCGGCGCAGGCGGCGCGGCAGACCTGACGGCGCGATCGGCAGAGGCGGTTGCGGCTGCAGCTGCAGCCGCAACCACAGCTGGCGTGCCCGGAGCACTGGGCGGCACAGGCAGCCGCCGGCGTAACTGGCGCCGACAGACGCAGGCGGCGCCAGTTACGCCCAACGCTAGATTTTGTACATCATCTGGAAAACGTCCTCGCGCTGGATGATGATCTGCACGCCCAGGTCGGAGCCGACGGCGTCCAGCTTCTCCTGCACGGCGTTAAAGCCCGCCATGTCGGGATCGAGCGTGGTGAGCATGGTCATAGAGAAGATGTCGTCCAGAATGGTCTGGCTGATGTCGTCGATGTTCGCGCCGCATTCGGCCAGCGCCGTGGCGACGGCGGCCACGATGCCGCTGCGATCCTTGCCCAAAACGGAGACTACGCATTTCATGGTGAGAGGTTCCTTTCGCTTTCTGCACGTTCGTACATCTTACCCGATCGCCCCAGGGTGTTTCACGTGAAACGTTCCGGAGCAGAACTTGAGAGGGGACCGGCGGCGCGAGGCGAAACGCGAAAACGAAGCGAAGCGAAGCACGGGCCGCGGGGCGAGGCGCACAGCGGGGCAACGCGCGAGAACAGCACGGCGAAAGGCGGCGCAAGCGCAGCACGCCGCCCAAGCGCAAACGCCAAGGCAGGACGCGAACGACGCCAGCCGAAGACCGCCTAGTCGCGGCGAGCGAAAATGAGCGACAGCGCCTCGGCGCGCGTGGCCTGGCTGCGTTCGAAGGCACCGCGAACGGCGCTCGTGGTGGTGCGGGCGCCGGGCTTCTTCACGCCTCGCATGCTCATGCACATGTGCTCGGCCTCCAGCACCACGATGACGCCCTGGGGGTGCAAATGCTCGATGAGCGTGTCGGCCACCTGGGACGTCAGGCGCTCCTGCACCTGCGGGCGCTTCGCGAACGCGTCCACCAGGCGCGCGAGCTTCGACAGTCCGCAGATGCGCCCGTCGGCCGCCGGGATGTAGGCCACGTGCGCCTTGCCGAAAAACGGCACCAGATGATGCTCGCACATGGAGTAGAAGGGGATGTCGCGCACCAGGACCATTTCCTCGTGGTGCTCGTCGAACGTGGTTTCGAAGTGCTCGGCGGGGTCTTCGGTCATACCGGCGAACACTTCCTCGTACATCTTCGCCACGCGTTCGGGCGTTTTGAGCAGGCCCTCGCGGTCGGGATCCTCGCCGATGCCCTCCAAGATGAGGCGCACGCCCGCCTCTATTTTCGCTCTGTCCATGACTTCGCTTCCCTGGTCGTCTGTGTGCGGCGGAGGGCCGCCCCGCCGCCGCGCTCATTGCGTCCGCACATCATACCAGACCGGCGGGGACGAAGCGGTGCAAGATGCCGCGCCCGCCCACGTCCACGCCCGCCGTCAGCCTATCGCGGCGCACAGGGCCAGCATCGCGGCCAAAAACGCCGTGTTCACAACTGCGAACACGGCCATGAACGTGCCGAAATTGGCGCCGTCGGCGTGCAGGTAGATGCGCAGCGCTATCAGGCTGGCAAGCGACGCGACGGGCGTGCCCAGCCCGCCCACGTCCACGCCCACCAGCAGGCTTCGCCAATCCCCCGTGAACTCCGAGAGCAGCACCGCCGCCGGCACGTTGCTGATCACCTGGCTTGCGGCCACCGACGTGATCAGTGCGTTCGCGTCCACCAGGCCCTCGAACGCATGGCGCACCTCCTCGATGCGCCCCATGTTGCCCACGAACACGAAAAAGCACGCGAACGTGAGCAGCAGCCCGTAATCAACCGCGCGCAGGGCCGGACGGTCGAACAGCGCCAGCACCGCCCCCACTGCAACAAGCAGCGCGACGGGCTCCACCACACGCGCGACCGCAAGCAGGCACAGCGCGAACAACGCGATGTGCAGAAGCGCCCTGCCGCGCGCCACCCGGTTGGACGCAAGCGGCACCTCCACCTTCGCACGGCCGCCCCCCGAGGCCAGCGCCGCGCCTGTCAGTAGGACGAACGCCAGGGCCACGTACGGCAGCAGCACGGCGGCGAACTCATCCAGCCCCACGTGGTAGCGCGTGAACAGGTACAGGTTCTGCGGGTTGCCCACCGGCGTGGCCATGCCTCCCAAGTTGGCCGCCACCGCCTGCAGGACGATGACCCACGCAAGCGAGCGCGTACGGCCGGCGTGGCCGAGCACCAGCACCGAGAACGGCACGAACGCAAGCAGCGCCACATCGTTCGTCACCAGCATGGATGCGAAAAACGGCAGCATGACCAGGATGAGCGCGACCACGCGAAACGGCCGGTCGCCCTGCAGAAGCGCCTTCGCCAGCACGTCGAACAGGCCGCTTGCCTTGCAGCCGGCGACGGTTGCCATCAGGCAGAACAGCAAGATCAGCACGCGCGTGTCGAAGTAGCTCGCATACGCGGCGTCGGGCGGCACGAACGCCGCCGACACCAGCGCGCAGACAGCCGCCACGCACAGCACGGCCTCGCCGCGCGCCCAGCGCGCCGCGCGGGCGAGCAGACGGGCGGATGCGGCATCGCGCGGTCGGCCAGCTGCGCGGGCGAGGCGTGCGCGCGCGACACCGGTTGCGCGGGCGGGGCGTCCGCGCGCGACGCCAGTTGCGCGGGCGTCCGCAACCTGTCCGCGCGCGACGCCGGGCGCGGCGGAATCCGCAACCTGCCCGTGCTCGGCGCAGAACGCAGAAGCGCAGTCTCCCTCGTCGCAACCGCACGTGTCCGCAGATTGTCCGCGCGCGACGTCGGGCGCAGCCCCTTCGTTCTCCTCCCGATGTTTCACGTGAAACATTCGCGCATTGCGGCTTCCGCCGGCAACGCGCCCTCCCTTCTACAGGTCCAGCTCCACGCCCACGGGGCAGTGGTCGCTGCCATACACCTCGCTGTAGATGGACGCGCTCTCCAGCTTAGGCGCAAGCTCGTCGCTGATCAGGAAGTAGTCGATGCGCCACCCCGCGTTCGTCTGGCGCGCCTTGAACCGATAGCTCCACCACGAGTACGCGCCCGTCGCATCCGGATGCAGTCGGCGAAACGTGTCCACGAATCCGGCGTCCAGCAAATCGGTGAACTTGCCGCGCTCCTCGTCGGAAAATCCCGCCTTGCCACGGTTGGGGCCGGGGTTCTTCAGGTCTATCTCCTGGTGCGCCACGTTGAAATCTCCGCACATGACCACGGGTTTCGGCTGCGTTGTCTCGCCGGGAGCGGTGAGCGGCAGGTCGGCGATGGTCACGTGGCCCTCGCCCGGCGCGGGACGCTCAACCGGCACGCCCGCCGGCAGCACGCCCTCTTCCAGACCCTTGCAGAAGTCTCGGAACGCGTCGTCCCACTCCATGCGATGGTCGATGCGCGCCAGCTCGTTCTGCGCGTTGGGCGTGTACACGTCCACGAACCAAAACGTCGGGAACTCAAGCGCCACAATGCGCCCCTCCGTGTCCAGGTACTCGCTGCCCAAACCGTGCAGCACCTGAAGCGGCTGCTCCTTGCAGAACACGGCCGTGCCCGAGTAGCCTTTCTTCTGCGCGTAGCTCCAGTATTCGCGGTATTGCGGCAGGTCGAGCGTGGCTTGGCCCTCCTGCAGCTTCGTCTCCTGAAGCGCGACGATGTCCGCGTCCAGTTCGCAAACGATGTCCTCGAACCCTTTCTGCAGCACGGCCCGCAGGCCGTTGACGTTCCACGAAACGAAACGCATGGACCCTCCTTTTCGAACGAAACCGCGCGGGTGGCGGGCAGAGCGCACCGCGCGGGACAGCATAGGACGCGTCGCGCGAGTCGCCAGCGCACCCGCAGGGCACCGACGCGCTGCGCGAGGCGGCGACGGACCGACGAACCCGCAAATGTCGGCACGCTGCGTGGACGTCGGCAGACCTGCGAACACGCGAGGCGTCGGCACGGTTCGCCCAGTATAGCGGAACCGTCAGGGAGGCAACGCGGCAAACGAGTGTTTCACGTGAAACATCTTGTCGCATTATCGTATGATATTAGTACAAATGTTTCACGTGAAACATTTGGTCGCGCCAACGAAACTCGCATGCGGGGCAAGGCCCCAAAGCGGCAAGACAAAGCGGAGCGAAAAGCCCCGGGGAGACACGGAACACGAAGCGCCGAGCGGCGGGATGCGACCCGCCGAGCGGCGGAACGCAAGACGCCGAGCGGACGCGGCGAGAAGCGCGGTCCCGTACTTGCCGAGCGGGCGAACATCGTGGGCGCATCGCACTGGGCGACGGGATGCGATGCGCCGGGCAGATGCGACGCGAACGCGAGACGAAGCGCCGGGCGGAGCGGGGCAGGACGCGAGCGCAAGCGCAAGGCAAGACGCGGAACACCAATGAAGCGGCGCGGGGCGCAACCGCCCCAGCGCGCAAGCAGAGCGGGACGTGAATGCAGGCCGCGAGCGCCCCAGCGCGCGAGCCGGGCAGCGCGGGGCGCAACCGCCCCAGCGCGCGATCGAGCCTACTTGTGATACGGCTCGCCGCGCGAGATCTTCTGGGCGCGGTACAACTGCTCCAGCAGCACGACGCGCGCCAGATTGTGCGGCAGCGTGATGGGACCGAACGAAAGCGTTTCGTCGGCACGGGCGCGCACGGCATCGCTCACGCCGTCCGAACCCCCTATCACGAACGCCAGATCGCTCTCCCCGCCAAGCGCCAGGGCGTCGATTCGCCGCGAAAGGCCCACACTCGAACGCTCCGTGCCCTCGATGGCCAGCAGCACCGCATGCGCCGCGCCGGGAAGCGCGCCGAGGATGGCGGCCCCCTCCTTCTCGCGCGCCGCCTCCGTTCCGCCGGCGCGGGCCGGGTCCACGTCGGGAACCTCGCGCACGATCGTCTTCGCGTACGGCTGCAGGCGCTTCACGTACTCGGCGCACGCATCAGCCCAGAACCGCTCCTTCAGCTTTCCCACCGCAATGACCGTGAACCTCACCTTCGCCTCCTTTTCAAGCAGATTGTACCCCGCCGCCCCAGCCCGATTGTCGGTTTCTTTCGTGATTGTCGGTTTCTTTCGTAAAGGCGGTTGATTTCTCGTGCGCGCCCCGCGTCTCGTCCTATACTGGACGCCTGAACATACCTCAAACGCACAAGGACACGCGCATGAACAACTACCAACACGCTCCGCGCGGCTACCATGTGGGCCATCGCCGCGCCAACCCCGCAAAAGTCGTCGGCATTATGATGGGATGCCTTGTCGCGTTGGCGCTGGTTGTGTACGCGGGCGTCGCATTCTACTTCTCGGGGCGCTTCATGCCCAACACCACGGCCGGCGGCGTGAGCCTGTCGCTCATGTCCGCGAACGACGCCGAGAAAGCCCTCCAAAGCAAGCTGGACAACTACACGCTCTCCATCAGCGGCCAAGGGCTTGACCTTCAGCTGACCGCCGCCGACGCGGGCCTTGCCGTGAACACGTCCTCCCTGATCAAGGACATGCTCAACGACGTCAACCCGTGGCTTTGGCCGTTCCAGATAGCCGCGCAGCACGACGAGTCGGCCAAGCTGGTGGCCGCCGCCAGCGGAACGAACCTGGCCAACGCCGTCACCGCCGCTGTGGAGGAGTTCAACGCCTCGGCCACCCCGGCCGCAAACGCCACCATCTCCTACAACGCCACCACGCGGCAGTTCGACATCATCCCCGAATCCGTGGGCACCGCCCTGGACGTGCAAGCCGTGGTGGACATGGCGGAGCAGGCGCTTTCCACCCTCTCGCACCGCGTGTCCGTGACGGCCGAGCAGCTGCAGCAGCCCACGATCTTCTCCACCGATCCGCGCTTGAACGCGGCCATCGAAACCGCCAACACCATGACGAAGGCCAACGTCACCCTCACCATGGGCGACCGCCCCCTCGTCGAGGTGGGAGCCGACCTCATTGCCGAATGGATCACGATAGACGGGGAGGCCAACGCGGCGCTTGGCGACGACGCTCTGAACGCCTGGGCCGCCGAAGTGGCCGAAGAGTACGGCACCGTGGGCGCCACGCGCAGCTACGCGCGCCCCGACGGCAAGCAGATCACCGTGCAGGGAGGCGTGTACGGTTGGGAGATAGACGGCGCGGCGCTGGCTGCGGCCGTGAAGGACGCCGTGGCCGCCGGGGGCGTCCAGAGCCTGGCCGTGCCCACCGTCACGTACGGCGACGCCTACAACGGGCCGGGCGCGGCGGACTGGGGACCGCGCTACCTGGACATCGACCTGGCCGAACAGCACGCGCGCTTCTACGACGAAAGCGGTGCGCTCGTGTGGGAGTCCGACATTGTGTCGGGCATGCCCGACGGCGAGCACGACACCCCCTCCGGCGTGTACTGGATGAACCAGAAGGAAAGCCCCTCCACGCTCAACGGCTACAGCGGGGACACGAAGATCTACGAAACGGTGGTGCAGTACTGGATGCCGTTCGTCGGCGGGGCCATCGGCCTGCACGACGCCGACTGGCAGGCCGCGTTCGGCGGCACGCGCTACGCCGACGGCTACGGCAGCCACGGCTGCGTGAACCTGCCGCCCGCCAAAGCCGCCGAGCTCTACAACATCGTCCAAGGCGGCGACGTGGTGGTGTGCCACTGGTAGAAAGCTGCGAAACGACGCGAAAGGGCCGGGCGGCGGGCCTTTCGCGTCGCCTCGTGTCGCCTCGTGTCGCCTCGCCTCGCGTCGTTTCGCGTCGTTTCGCATCGCCTCGCGTCGTTTCGCTTCGTTTCGCTTCGTTTCGCATCGTGTCGTTTCGCGTCGCGTCGCTTCGCTGTTCCCGCCATCCAGCCACCCTCCGTTGCCACGAGTGTTTCACGTGAAACACTCGTGCGCTTTCTGTTGGATGTTTCACGTGAAACATCCAAGTCCTCCGTGCGAACACGGATGTGCGGCGCACTGGCAGCGCACCGCCCGCTCCGCGCCCCCAGCGCGCCGCCCGCCGCAGCGATGCACCGCAACCGCCGCACCCGGCCCGCCCTCGGTGCCCGCATTTCGCCACCGCTCGCCGCAGCCGCCGCGCACCTGGCCGCGCCGCAACCGTCCTGTCCCGGCGCTCGCCTCCGTTGCGTCCTCGGCACCCGCCTCCCGCCGCCCGCCGCAGCGGCCGATGACCGCCCGTCAAAACGCCCGTTCCCAAAGCGGCGGCTTCCTGTTACAATGGCGCCCTAAGCGACCCCCGTCGAACCGTTCTGAATCGGATGCGACGCACGGCGAGCAATGCGCAACACGCAACGCGCAGCCGCACGCACGAGACAGAGCGGGTAGGGGCCTCTGGAGAATCCCGCGCAACGCGCCATACGCAGCGGACGCGGGTGCCGAAGGGGCAAGGCGCGCCGCAGCACAAAGCCGCAGCGTCGCCGAAACTCTCAGGCAAAAGGACAGAGCCGAAGCATCCGCTTCTCGCACGCCCGCACGTTCGTGCCCGCGAGCACTCGCTCTTTCCCCACCTCCTTTCGGCCCCGCACGACGGGGACCGCGCAACGCATGACGATGCCGCGCAGCCACACGGCGGCGGTCGTCGCATGCAACGCACGGCTTCGCCATCCGCCGCATGGCAAGACGAAGCGCATGGCGGATCGCACCGTTTGGCAGCAGGCACGACAAAGGAGGAAACGCGCAATGGAAGGGTTCTTCGGCGCCATCAACGACGCCCTCGACGCAATCGACAGCTTCATCTGGGGGCCGCCCCTTATGGTGCTCATCCTGTTCGGAGGCGCACTGCTCACCATACGGCTGCGCGGCCTGCAATTCCGCCAGCTGCCGCGCGCGCTGCGCTACATGGCGAAGAACGAGACCGGCGGCGAGGGCGAAGTGACCAGCTTCGGCGCGTTGTGCACCGCGCTGTCAGCCACCATCGGCACGGGCAACATCGTGGGCGTGGCCACGGCCATCGTCACGGGCGGTCCGGGCGCCATGTTCTGGATGTGGCTGGCCGCGCTGTTCGGCATGGCGACGAAGTTCTCCGAGGGCCTGCTGGCCGTGAAGTACCGCAGCATCGACAAGAAGACCGGGCACGTGCTGGGCGGCCCGTTCTACTACATCGAGCGCGGCATGGGACGCAAGTGGCGCTGGCTGGCGAAGGTGTTCGCGTTCTTCGGCATGTGCGTGGGCTTGTTCGGCATCGGGACGTTCACGCAGGTGAACTCCATTTCCACGGCCATCACCGACTTCTTCGACCCCAACAAGAGCGCCACGGTGAGCATCTTGGGGATGGACTACTCCATTGCCACCGTCATCGGGTCGCTTGTGCTGGCCGTGCTGGTGGGGCTGGTGGTCATCGGCGGACTCAAGCGCATCGCGAAGGTGTCCGAGCGCGTGATCCCCGCGATGGTGGTGCTGTACGTGGGCTTCTCGCTCATCTTGGTGTTCACGAACCTGGACAAGATCCCCGGTGCGTTCGTGGTCATCTTCGAAAGTGCGTTTGGACTGCAGGCGTTCGGCGGCGGCATGCTGGGGGCCATCCTCATAGCCATGCAGATGGGCATCGCGCGCGGCATCTTCTCCAACGAGGCTGGTCTGGGGTCGGCGCCCATCGCTGCGGCGGCCGCGCAGACGAAGGAGCCGGTGCGCCAGGGCCTGGTGTCTATGACCGGCACGTTTTTGGACACTATCATCGTGTGCTCGATGACGGGGTTGGCGCTGGTCATGACTGGCGCGTACCAGATCCCCGGCCTTGAGGGTGCCGCTGTGACCACCGCCGCGTTCCAGGCGGGCCTGCCGTTCATTCCCGGCGAGGTGGTGTCGTTTGTGCTGATGGCGTGCCTGGTGCTGTTCGGGTTCACCACCATCCTCGGATGGGATTACTACGGCGAGCGCTGCCTGGAGTACTTCAGCAACGGTTCGATGAAGGCCGTGAAGGTGTACCGGTGGCTCTACATTGCCGCCGTGTTCATTGGCCCGTACATGACCGTTGCTGCGGTGTGGACCATCGCCGACATCTTCAACGGCCTGATGGCGCTGCCGAACATGATTGCGCTGGTGGCGTTGTCGGGCGTGGTGGCAAAGGAGACGCGCGACTACTTCGAGCGCCTGCGCGCCGCCGGCGACGAGGAGCACATGGCGCCGCATCGCCCTGAGAACTGGGACGTGCCGCCCCTCGACCCGCTCAACGCCCCCGACGACGAGCTGGCCGGAGCGCGCGGGTAATCGCCGAAGCGCGGGCATCCTGCCGGTGATCGTCGGCAGACTACTGCGGGCGGTGGCTGCTGCGGGCGGTGACAGACTGCGCGGATGGTCCGCTGCAGGCGGTGGTCCGCAGGCGGTGGTCGCGATGCGGCGGACAGGGTTCAACCCGCCCGCCGCATCGCCTTTCTGGGACCGATTCGAAACGCCGCCGGGCTTCCGGCAGACCGGCGACAGTTTCCAGCAATCTCCAGCGGGCCAACGGCGAGCTCCCGGCAGGCCAGCAGCAGACCTCTGGCGGCGTTACAGTAAGAAATCCGGAAATTTCCGAAAATCTTACCGTTAGCGCGGAAACAGGGTAGCGCGGAGCGCGGAAGGGGAAACAACCAGTGCGCACCAGTGCGCGTGCCGCATCAACGCGGCACGCAAGGCACGGAAAAGGAAGCGACCTGTGTGCAAATTGCGTCGCTGCACCCGAGACGCGGTGCACCTGACGCAGCGGCGCACTCGGTTGCGCGCAAGGCCGCCGCGCATGGTATGATGACCCCGGTGCTTCGCCGCATCCGGGCAGCCCCGAGAGGGGGTGCCGCCCATGGACACGCAGACCGTTTTGGCGCTTTGCGCCATTTTCTCCGTGGTTCTGGGAATCGTCGGCATAAGCCAGCGCCGCAAGTAGCGGACGCGTCGGCAACGCCGGCAGGAAGGAGGTGGCGAACAGCAGCGTAGGAAAGGGAAAAACCCCGCTGGCTTTGACCGGCTGCGGGGTTTAATCCGAACACGATGCTGCCCGGTTCGGCGGGGCACCGCTTGATTTGCATGATAGCACACGATGCGCAGGTGTGCCAGAGGCAATGTCGCGTCGTGGCTGCATAATAATGATACAATTAGTTGTATATACCGTGACAGAAGTGACAGAAGGACGGGGATAACGTCACCAGCGCGAGCGCGTGACAGAAGGATAACGTCACCCACCTGGGCCGTCCGTCATCGCGAGACGAACCTGGGAGACTTCGTGGCCCTCTCTGTCAAACCACCGTTGACACGGGCCCCTCCGGAGGCGGTTCGGCGAGGGGTTGCCTGCGAGCTGGTCACAAACAGCGCCCTGTGGCACGCGCGGGGCCGGTTTTCCGCCCTCCGGCCCCTCCGCGCCTGGAGAAACCCCAGGTCGCCGGAATCGCGCGGCCCGCCGATGCGCCGAATCGGCCGCCCGGCGTGCCACAGGGCGCGGTTTGTGGCCAGCTCGCGGAAGCGCCCCCGTTGAACCGGGGTCGGCGCGGGCCGGCCCGCCGCGCAGGGCCCTCCCCGCCTGACGGGTAGGGTTTTGCCCGGCGAACCGGCCTGGCCTATGTCAATCCTGGTTTAACAGGGAGTCGTGGCCGACGCATACCGAGCGCTGGCCTGGCATAACGGCGTCATGGCCGACATGGCGTTTGCGAACGGAGGCGGCATCCGATCCAGCATTGAAGCGGGCGAGCCCACCTACGGCGACGTCATCAGCGTGCAGCCGTTCAACAACCAGCTGTGCTACGTGGAAACGCTGGACCAAAACATCCTGGACGCGCTTGAGATGAGCGTGCGCAACCTACCCGAGGCAAGCGGCGGGTTCCAGCAGGTGGCGGGCCTGTCGTTTACCGCGCGCACCGATCTTCCCTCGCCCGTGCAGTTGGAAAACGGCGTGTTCGCCGGCATAGAGGGCGAACGTCGTGTGCGCAACGCGCAGGTGGACGGGCAGCCGCTTGATGCGGCACGGCGCTACTAGGTGGTATCGACCCAGTACATGTTGGTTGAGGGCGGTGACGGCATGACCATGTTCCAAGGCGACGAAGCCGTGCTGCTTGACTTGGACAACGCCGCGCTCATCGAGCACCTACGGTACGACCTCGGCGGCGTCATCGGCAGCGAGTACGCCGACCCGAACGGCCAGGGGCGCATCCGCCTACTGGATGGTCCGTAGAGGGAACCCGACAAGAGTGAAGATGAAACACCCGCTAGCGGCAACCCGACGCCAGAGAAACCTGCAGATATGCCGAAGCCAAGCGAGGACGCACAACCTACAGCCGCCAAACCTCTTGCTTCCACCGGTGACCCCGCAGCACCCTTCGTTGTTGGTGCAGTCGGCGTCGCCACGACGGCTACCGTTGCCACAGTGGCAGCCGCTACAACAGCAGCCGCAGACACTGCAGAATAGGCAACCACCCACGCATGGTATGATGACCTCGGTGCTTCGTCGCATCCGGGCAGCCCTGAGAGGGGATGCCAGCCATGGACACGCAGACTGTTTTGGCGCTTTGCGCGATATTCTCTGTAGTTCTTGGTATCGTCGGCATAAGCCAGCGCCGCAAGTAGCGGACGCGTCGGCAATGCCGGCAGGAAGGAGGTGGCGAACAGCAGCGTAGGAAAGGGAAAACCCCGCTGACTTTGACGGACGGCGGGGTTTAAACAACCCACGATGCTGCCCGGTTCGGCGGGGCACCGCTTGATTTGCATGGTACCACAGCTCGCCTCCAAATTCCACTTTTTCACCGACGCGGTGATGCTGTTGACCTTACCCCGGATGCCCCGGATGCCGCGGTACCGCTGCTGTTGGCTCCCTTATCCCTGATTAGTCCCGGATCCTGACTCATACAGCCCGACTCGCCCCTCCCCGCAACGCACGAACCCCGGGATGTTTGTGCTAACAAGCTCAGCCTATACAACGCCTACCGACGCAAAAGCACAAAAGCCATTCGCACGATGGCAGAAGATTCACAGCTTAGTCTGCGATTCAGGCATAGTAACCTTTGTACATCGTCATGATCCAGAGCTCCAAAACACTTCAAAACGCTAAAAAATGGTTTTAGTGCCACTTTTTACTAAGAAAAAATGGCTTTCCATACCGCTTTTTACTAAAATGACCCCTAAAACCTCAGATCGTCCCGTAAGAGAAGGATCCTCGCTAAACCACCGCTGGCACAAACCCTGCCGGCAACGGTTTGACGGGGAGCCACCCGCAGGTTAGCCCATGTCGACGGTGGTTTGACAGAGAGGAGAAGGGCGCGATGCGACGCAAAATTGACACGTTCCTTGATCGCTGGGCAAGCGCACAAGACGCCGGCCCTCTCCTTGTCCGTGGCGCACGACGCGTTGGAAAGACGTATTGCATTAAGCGTCTTGGAACCGACGTGTTCGGCACCGAGAATTTTGCATACTGCGACTTCCAAACAAACCTCTCCCAACTCAACGATGTGTCCGAAGGTGTTACCGATATTGAGCGCATTGTGTCCGACCTGTCTCTTCTTCTGCGAAAAGACATTGCCCCACGCCGCACCCTTATAGCTTTCGACGAAATTCAACTGAGCGAGAAAGCCCTTAATTCCCTGCGCTTCTTTGCTGAAAGCGGCTATCGCGTCATCGCCACAGGATCTCAGCTTGGACTTACGCTTCGCAACAGATCCCTTCCCTTTCCAAACGACATACAACACCTCTACCTCCGACCGCTCGACTTCGAAGAGTTTCTGTGGGCTGTCGGAGAGGAGCGGCTCGCCAACGGTATACGGGAGCGCTTCCAAACGCTCTCTCGATTCCCGCTTCATGAAGAGGCGCTTGAACTCTACCATCGGTACCAAATTGTTGGAGGTATGCCGGGCGTTGTTTCGCGCTACGCCCAACACGAGAATTTCGAAGAAGTCCGCGCTCTGCAAGCCGAGATTCACCACACGTACACCGCCGATATAGCATTGTACGCTCCCGCGGAAACGGCAGTGCACGCCCAAACTGTCTGGGAAAGCATTCCTCGCCAACTTGCACGCGAGACAACACGCAAGTTCAAGTACACTGACGTGGCGAAAGGGGGTCGCGAGCGTCAACTACGCGCGCCACTCGCTTGGCTGGAATCGGCGGAGCTGGCGTTGCTCAACCACCAGACCAACGACACAACGGCCCCGCTCACAGCACGTGGAGACGGTAGCTTTTTCAAAGTGTATCTGGCCGACACGGGCATTATGTTCTACCGGTACAACCTCGATGCGGAAACGTACTTGGCCGACGCAACCCGCACAATGCTTTCGCCGGCGTTTCGCGGAGCCCTTGCCGAGAACTATGTCATGCAATCCCTTGTGGCAAACGGCCTCGAAACGTTTTATTGGACCCCAGGAACAACCGCTCAACAGGAAGTGGAGTTTGTCATGCAAAACCGTGCGGGACAGATCATTCCTATTGAAGTGAAATCGGGTGACAACGTCCGGTCTCGCAGCCTCAAGGTTTACCTGGAAAAGAGCAGTGCGCCCTGCGCTATTCGTCTGTCCACGAAGAACTTTGGACAGGACGGGCGCATTGTCAGCGTACCGCTTTACGCTGCATTTTGCCTTGACGAGGAGGCGCTTATGCGCGTAGGACGCGCGTGCGAAAAGGGAAACTAAAGCGAAGAGCCGAGGCGCCAATGGCCGCCGCGCATGGTATGATGACCTCGGTGCTTCGTCGCATCCGGGCAGCCCTGAGAGAGGGTGCCAGCCATGGACACGCAGACTGTTTTGGCGCTTTGCGCGATATTCTCTGTAGTTCTTGGTATCGTCGGCATAAGCCAGCGCCGCAAGTAGCGGACGCGTCGGCAACGCCGGCAGGAAGGAGGTGGCGAACAGCTGAGTGAAAAGGGAAAACCCCGCTGACTTTGACGGACTGCGGGGTTTCGACCAAAACACGATGCTGCCCGGATCAGGCGGGGCACCGCTTGGTTTGCATGATAGCACACGATGCGCAGGTGCGCCAGAGGCACGTCGCGTCGTGGCCGCATAATAATGATACAATTAGTTGTAAATACAGCCGCAAACCCTGTTCCTGCGGGTGCGAGTTGTTGCGCCTTTGGGTGGTTGTGCGTGCCGCTGCGCTTCCGCGCCCCACCGCCATGCTCGCCTTCTGCCGGCCGCGTCCTCTACCGCCGCATGCCCCCTACCGCCACATCCCTTGGCCCACTTGCACATCCCTTGGCCCACTTGCCCCACATGCTGCGACCCCGGGATGTTTCACGTGAAACATCCCGGGGCCTCAGAGGAAGGAACCGGGGCGCTTGGCAGGTCGAAAGAGCGCCCCGGAATCAAGAGGGGATGTCAGTCGTTACGCGCTGCGGCGCCTCCGCAAAGCCCAGGCGCAGCCGACGGCCACCACAACGGCACCCAGCAGACCCACGCCCGCGGCGCCGGTGCGGGCCAGTAGCACGGCCAGGCGGTTCTCGAACTCGTAGGAGTCCTCGGCCCCGTCGTAGCGCACCTCGGTGGTAAGCGTGCCGTCGCCGTTGTCGGTGACGGTCACCGTGGCCGTCACCACGTGGCTGTCGTAGGAGACGCCCGCCTCGCCGGTGTTAGCCTCGGCAATCTCGTAGGTGAAGGTGCGCGTGCCGGCGGCGCCCAGGTCAGAGGCGGCAAACTCCAGCGGCTTGAACGTCACCGAGCCGTCGGCGGCATTCGTGGCCGTTTGCAGCACCTGCCCGAACTCGTCCGAGTCCGCCATGGCGTCCTTCAGCACAAAGCTGAACAGGCCGTCGGTCAGCGTCCCGCCCTCGAAGCGCTTCGAAGCCGAAAGCACCGCCGATCCTGTGGCCGCGTACGTGTTGGCAACCGTCACCTCCACGTCGTCGCCGGTCAGCACGCCGGACAGGTTGGACGAAGCGTCCGCATCCTGCGTCCAGCCGGGCGCGGCGGCCTCGGCCACCTCGTACACAGCCCCGTACGGCATGCCGGAGAACACGGCCTTCTGCCCGCCCAGCAGGGTAAGCGTCCCGCCGTCGTCCACCGTCACCTCACGCACCAACAAACCCTCGGCGTCAAGCACCTGGCCGGTCACGCCCAAAAGCGGCGAACCCTGCGCGTCTTTGAGCGACAGCGTGAACTCAAACTCGCGCGCGGCCGCGGCAGCGCTCAGCTCGTCGTTGGTCACCACCTTGGCAACCGAGAACCCAACCGTCTGCATCTCGTTGGTGAAGGTGTTGTCCGACCCGTCGGCGCCGTACGAGGCAACCGCCGACAACGTGCCGTCGCCATTGTCGGTCACCGTGACGGTAACCGTGCGCACGGCGGTGTCGTACACCACGCCGTCCAGCGCGAACCCGCCCGCGGCAATCTGCTCGGGCGTGGCGGCGCCATAAGCCACGCCGTCGGCGTTCACCGCGTTGGCGGGCACCTGTTCGCGTATGGAGTAGGTGTAGGTGCCCGCCTGCGTGTAGGAAATGGTCGGGAAGTATGCCGGCGCCTTGCCGTAGGCGGGGTTGGCCACCTCGGCTCCGTTGGGATCGTCCGGATCGGGCATGGTGGCGTTGGAATCCACCGGCCCGTTCACAGCCGTGCCCACCAAAGCGCCCAGGGCGCCGTCGGGCTGCTGCTCGAACAGCTCGAAGGTGAACTGGCCGTCGGCCGCGGTGGCGCCCTCCAGCAGTTTGTACGCCATCAGCTGCACATCGCCCGAGGCGGCGTACTCGTTGGTGAACGAAACCGCAGCCTCAACGCGGGACTCGATGGTGCCCGCAGTGTTCGTGGCGCCCGTCTGGGTCCAACCGGCCGGCACGTCCAGCTCGCTCACCGCATAAGAGCTGCCCGCAGGCAGGTCGGCGAAGTGCGCCGCCTGGCCGCCCTTGAGCGTGATGACGCCGTCCGCCGTCGTCTGCGGCGCGCCGCCGTCCACCGTGTACTCGCCCGCGTACGGACGGCCCGCCACCGTCAGCTTGAAGCTGAACTCCTGATCGGCCGACGGCCCGCCGGCCATCGCACCGCTTACGGCCTTGGAAATGGTCAGCGATCCGGGCACCGTGGTGTTGGCGAACGCCGCCGCACCCGGCGTGTCGTCGGAGTCGTCGTAGACCACCTCGGCAACCAGGAAGTTCGAGTTCGCCGGGTCGGCCGACACGTTGACCGTCACCTTTTCCTCGCGCGGGTCGTAGTTGATGTTCGCGTCGCCGCCGTCCACCTCGCGAATCACGTAGGTATGGGTGCCCACCGCATCGTACTCGATGGGGAAGAACACCACGTTGCCGCCGTCGCTCACCGTCACAGGACCGCCAACCGCAACCTCCGTGCCACCCGTGGTTTCGTACAGCTGGAACTGGAAGCCGTCGGCCGCGTGCGCCCACTCGCCGTCAAACGTCTTGGTGGCGAAGATCTGCGCGGACGTTGCACCCGGCGTCCACTCGTTGGTGAACACGGCCTCCTGCGTGTCGTCGGGCTGGATGATGCCCATGTCGCCCGTCTTGTCCACCAGCTGCCAGCCCGCTTCGGACTGCTCGTACACGCGGTAGCTGGTACCCGCCGGCAATCCTGACACGGTGGCGATGTAGCCCGCCGGCATCGTGACCTCTATCACACCGGCCTCGGGCGTGGAGATGTTGGTCAGGCTTTGCCACTGCGCGTACAGATCGTACACGCCGTTCGGAGCTGCCGCCAACTCAAAATGGGGAACCGTGCCGCCATCTTCGTAGAGCACGTCACCGTCGGGCGTGCCGCTCCACCCGACAAACACATAGCCAGGCCTATAGAGCTGCGTGCCCACCAAGTTCAGCGTAGCGTCATTGCTCGCATCAGCTTTCTGCGTTGGCATATTCCCGGAGCCGCCATTCGCATGGAAGACAATGTCTATGGACATATCCCATACGTAAGTACCCGCAAGGCCGGCCTCGTAGGCATCCGCAAGCTCTATAGGCGTGTACGAGAGACCCGTCAGATCCTCTTTGATCCACGTTTTTTTGATCGTATTAGGTGTGGGGAGCGTAGTCTGCGCCATAGTATTCGACCCTTTGAAAGAGAAGTTTGGCCCCAGCGTCACAGAGGAAAGCGCACTACACCCGTCGAACATATCTCGCATAGTCTGATAACCCGTCGTATCAAAGTTTGACAGGTCGAGGGAGGTGAGTTTCAGACAATTACGAAACATGTATGCCATCTGAAAGGCTTTTGAAGTGTCGAAGCTCGACACGTCGAGGGAGGTGAGGGACGAGCAGCCCTCGAACATGCTGGCCATGCTCGTGACTTTTGCGGTGTCGAAGCTCGACACGTTGAGGGAGGTGAGGGACGGGCAGCTGAAGAACATGTTGGTCATGCTCGTAACACTTGCGGTATCGAAGTTCGACACATCGAGAGAGGCAAGGGACGAGCAACCTTCGAACATGCTGGTCATGCTCGTAACACTTGCGGTATCGAAGTTCGACACATCAAGAGAGGTGAGACTTGAACAACCGCTGAACATGTCCGACATGCTCGTGACGTTTGAGGTTTCAAAAGCGCCTCCAAACGTGATGGACGTCAACTGCGCGCAACCGGCGAACATGGCCGTCATGCTCGTCGCTCGATAAGTTTCTAAAGATGAAAGATCGAGGCTGGTCACACCGGAGTTCTGAAACATGTAAGACATATCCGTAACTGACGAGGTGTTCAAACTCGACAGGTCCACTGATTTCAAAGACGTGCAACCGTTGAACATGTTGGCAAAATTTGTAGCGATTGGCGTATCAAACGAACCCCACGTGATGGACTCCAAAGAGGAGCAGCCTTGGAACAAAGCCCTGAGGCGCTGCACAGAGCTCGTATTGAAATTGGTGAAATCAACCGACTTCAAGTTTTTGCAACCGGAGAACATCGCCTGCAGATTGAAAGACGACGTCGTCCCGGGCTCGAATTCCACGCTTGTAATATCGTTAAGGTTGTTTTGCCAAGGAAAAGCGCATGTGGTGGTGCTTGTATTAGTGGTCGTTACGCCCGTGCCGCCAATGGTGAGACAGCCGCTGTCGTCGATGGTCCACCACCAGGTTCCCATGTTGCCGCTGGCTATGTCGGCATATGCCTTTTCGGGGACGAAGAGGCTGGTCACGAAATCCACGGCGCGGTCGATGAGGGTGGGCTCGGCGGCTTCGGCAGGCTCGCTTGCGGCAGCGTCGCCGCCCTCGGCGGCATCCGCCTCGTCTCCCGCAGCAGCATCCGTCTCGTCGCCCGCCGCAACGTTCGCGGCCAGGGCGTTGCCGGAAGCCTTCTCCACCACCTGCACGTCGCTCGGGTCCACGTCCACGGGCAGGCCCTGCTCGTTGGTAAGCTCTATGCGGAAGGTGAAGGTTTGGTTGGGGTCGCTGCCCGCCTGCGAGTTGGGCCCAATCACCTTCTCCACGCTCAGCGCGCCGTCGTGATAGCGGTTCTGGAACTCATACGAGCCGTTTTCGGCCGTCACCGTGCCGTCGCCGCCGCACACGGCGCAGTCGGCGGGATGCGGGTCCACGCCCGCGCTCTCCCAGCACGGCACCTCGAAGCCCTCGAACTCCGTGGACAGCGAGAGCGTGCCGTTGTCGTTGTCGGCCACCGTCACGCGCACAAGCGACACGTGGGTATCGTAGTCCATCGTGGCGTCCGCGCCCGCAACCTCGCGCATGGCGTACACGTAGGTCTTGCCCGCATCGCGCTGGTCGAAATCCAGCAGGAAGTTCACCAAGCCGTCGGCGTCGTTGCGCACCACGGTGCCTACGGGCGTGAACGTGGACGTGCCCGCGCCCTCGTCAACGTCGATGCGGCCCAGCTCGAACTCGAACTGCCCGTCGGTCAGCTGACCGCCCAGCAGCGTCTTCATGGCCTGCAGCGACACCTGCCCCTTGGCCTCGTAGCTGTTGTCGAACACCGCGCCGGCGTCAACGTCGGTGGGATCGGCTATGGGCGCGCCGGCGGCGTCGAAGTACTCCACCTGGGTGCCCAGCGTGCCGTCGCCGTTGTCGGTGACGGTCACCTTCGCCGTGTACACGTCCGCGGCATAGGTGTAGCCGGGACGCGAGGAGTCCACCTCGCGGATGGTGTAGGTGTAGGTTTTGCCGTGGTCGGCCTGCGTGAAGGCGAGCGCGCCAAAGGTGACGGGCGCGGTTTGCACCGTGTTGCCATCGGCGGCGTTAGGCGCGTCGCTGGCCACGGCGTTGGTGGCCGTGCGCACCACGGCGCCGGTCTCGTCCACCAGCTCGAAGCGGAACTGGTAGGGCGACATCTTGTGCCCGGTCAGCTTCTTCACGGCCCTCAGGTTCACCGCGGACTCCGCCGCGTAGGTGTTGGTGAACGAGGCCGTTTGGTCCTCATTGGGCTTGATGGTGCCGGTGTTGCCCGTGGCGCTGGTGGTGAAGCCGGGCACTTCGGCCTCGGTCACCTTGTAGTTCACGTTCTGCGGGATCTCCAAAATCTCCGCGCGCTGGCCGGCCTCCAGCACAATGGTGCCGTTGGTGGCCACAGTGCCGCGCGACACTTCGGCGTCGTCCGCGCCGTACACCACGTAGGCAAACTCGTCCAGCACCGGCTCCTCCACGGCGGCGTCGCCCGAACCCACGGTTTTGGTGAACTCAACCGTGAACGTGAACTTCTTGCCGTCCTCAACCATTGTGGTGCCAAGCGCCTTCTTGGAAAGCACCAAGTTGCCGAAGGGATGATAGGTGTTCGTGATGTCGAAGCCGTCCTGCGACACCACGTAGGAGGGGACGGTGGTCACGTCTTCCTCAACGGTGTAGACGATCTCCACACCGCCGTCACGGTACTTGTCCAGGCCCGTGAAGCTGTACGACCAGTTGCCGGAGGCGTCGCCGCGCACCGTCTTGGTCTGCACCAGCTTGCCGTCGGCGTACAGCTTGATCTTGATGGACGCGGGGCGCTCGCCCTCGGTGTCGCCCACCCAGGTCTTGACGCCGGACACCTCGGTTTGCTCAGGCTTGTGAACGTTGGTCATGGTGAAGGCGCCGCTTACGCTGTCAAACGTCACGCTGGGAGTGTAGCCCGCCGGCGTGTCGTCCTCGCGCAGGGTGTAGATGATCTTGCTGCCGTCGTCGTTGAGGTAGGGCAGCGGGCCGAAGGTGGCCGACCAGTTGTTGGAGTCGTCCAGCACCTTCGTGGCGTCGGCGGCGGTCCAGCCGGCAATGAAGTCCTCGGCGGGCTTGCCGTCGGCGTAGAGGTGCGCGGTCACGCCGCGGTCGGGGCGCAGGCCGTCTTGGTTGTCGGCGTCGTCCCAGGCCTTGGTCACGTTCAGCTTGTACTCCACCAGGCCAACCTTGGTGTAGTCGTGGCGGATGGCGCTTTCGTGCTCACCGCTCGCGCTCACGTCCGTGGAGGTCATGACCACGTTGTTGTACGCGTGCGCATCGCGCTCGATAAGCTCCGAAGCCGTATCGCCCTGCGGAGCGCGCATGTTCAGGATGGCGGACACCTCGCTGTTGGGGCCAAGGGTGAACTCGCCGCCGTCGGCTGCCTCGCGCGCGTCGATGGCGATGGCGCGCACCGTGGACAGATCCGTGGCCTCCGTGAGCAACTGCCAGCCGCCGGCGTTGCCGGGAGCGCCCAGCAGC
Source organism: Candidatus Rubneribacter avistercoris (assembly GCA_019115845.1). Lineage (GTDB taxonomy): Bacteria > Actinomycetota > Coriobacteriia > Coriobacteriales > Eggerthellaceae > Rubneribacter > Rubneribacter avistercoris. The sequence continues at coordinate 40,176 of DXCU01000073.1, forward strand.
AGCGTCTCGTCTATCTGGGTGGTTCCGTCTTGCGAGTTGATGACGCCCAGGTCAACATGCATATAGTTGGTGCTGTAGTACACCTTGGGCGCGCATCCGGCGGCCTCGAAGCCGCTCACGTCTATGCCCTCGAACGTGCCCCTCCATATCTTGCCGTCGCCCACGGCCTGAATGTCGTCAGGGTCGTTGCCGCCGTTAGGAATATAGTTCTCTATGGTGTCGTAGATGATGATGTCCTTGGTCTTGGACGTTTCACCGCTCTTCATGCTCAGACGGTAGCTGTAGGTGCCGCTCGCGTACACGTCGCGATCGGTGTCCTGGGTGCCGCCGTAGGTCACGCCGGTGGACCAGTAGCCGTCGTTGTTCGTCATCACCAGCTTGTTCAGCGACGAAAGCGCCGCATCGGGAGCGTCAACCGTCTGCGTATGGCCCGCGTAGACGAAGCTAGGCGCGTCATGGTTGGGGTTGAGGTCGGTCATCGCATCGCGCTCTTCGTCGCTTGCGAACGCGTCTTTGGTGCCAACGTTGTTGCTGCCCCAGGCGTTGTCCTCTTCGCCCTGGTAACCCGGGACGGTGCCCAACTTGTCATTGCCGGATTCGTAGGACACCACGTTGTGCAGCTCGTTGCCGTAGGTGTTCAGCTCCAACCGGGTGATCTTGGCGTCGAACTCCAGCGTGACGGTGTCCTTGTAATAGGTGAGCGAGCCTTCTTTGTAGGTGGACGACTGCGGCGTGAGGTCGGCCTTCACCACCAGCATGGTGCGGCCGGTGCCGCGGTAGTTCTCTATGGTGTACGCCTCCACGATGATGTCGTTGTCGCGCATTTTGATGGTGTCCATCTGCGGAGCCATGCCCTTGGGCAGAAGGTCGTAGAACGTGCCAACGGTCTCGGGCGTCAGCGAGCCGTCGGCCACGGCCGCCTCGTAGGTGGTCTGGTCGGAGATGAAGCTTTGCTTGTCCAGCTTTATGGTGTAGTGCTGGGTGTAGGTGCCGTTGCCGTCCTCGTAGTTCCACGCGCCGCCCGCAGGATCGCTGGCGGTTTTTTCCAACAAGGCGCGCGTGTCGGTGGTGTAACCGTTCAACTTGTCGCGACCGCGCTTGTTAATGCTGGTCAGCTCCGAGCCTTGATCGTTGGACACCGTCATGTTGCTGTAGTTCCACACGCTTTTGGTGGGGTTGGGCGTGCCGTCGAACGACTCGGCGGCCAGCGTGCCCATGGCGCCGGAGGCCAGCACCGTGGTGTTCACGCGGATGGCGTAGTACACGCCGGCCACGGTGGAGGACAGCACGGTGCGCACGCCCTCCACGCCCTCGGGCAGATCCACCGTGGACGAGGTTTGCGTGCCGCCGGCGGCCAGCGTGATGTTCAGGCTTCCGGTGGTCCAATCGGCGGTGGCAAGGTCAACCCACTGGCCGCCCTGCTTCACCTGCAACGTGACCTGGGGAATCTTGGTCACGTCGTCATCGCGGACGTAGTCAACCGTGCCGTCGGAAAACGAATCGAAGTCTATGGAGCCGTCGGGTTTCAGATTGATCTGCGTGGCCTTCATGATGGTGGGTATGGCGGGGAACTCCACACTCTTGAACGTGAAGTCGGTGCCCAGCTTCAGGCCGTTGTCGTAGCTGCCAAAGGCGCCGGTGTCGGTGAGCGACAAACCGTAGTCCTCGGTGGTCAGGGTGACGGGCTTGTGACCGTAGTTGGCCAGGTTGCCCAGCGGGTTGCCAGAGGAGTCAACCTCTTCGTAGGTCCACGGCAGCAGATAGCCCATGCTGCCCACGGTGTAGGAGATGTCCACGTCCTGGCCGTCGCGCAGCGAGTTCAGCGCCGAGGGGTACACGCCGTAGTAGTTGTTCGAATACGCTGCGGACAGGTCGCCCGTTTTGCTGAAGGTGTCGTGCACCGTCTCCATGCCGTTGGCATAGGGCGTGTGGCTGTTGCCGTTTTTGTACACCATGAAGTGCCCCGTGGGCTCAATGAACACCGGGTCTTCGTAGGTCCACTTCACGCTGGAGCTGGCGGTTTGGGTGACCACCTTCTGCGGGTCGGTTTTGCTGGGGTCGTTCGGGTCGGTCCAGGTGGGATCCTTCTCGGTTAAGGTGTAGGTGACGCTGTTCTCAAACGTGTACTCGTTGTCCTTGGTGAACTGGTCAAGCGGGTAGGCCACCTTCACGGTGGTGTAGGACGAGGTGCCGGTGGTGACGGAGGACGTGTCCGGTCGCACCACCACGTCCTTGGAGCTGGCGGTGCCGTCGCCAGCGGTCTGATCGATGATGAAGCCTTGGTAGGTGTCGCCCTTGGTGTCGGTGAGCTTCAGCTCGTAGGGCTGGTTGGTGTTCTGGCTGATGTAGGCGTTCATGTACCAGGTGACCACCACGTAATGGTCCACGCCGTCGATGCGCTGCGCCTCGGGGATCGAGGAGGCGGGCAGCACTTCCACGTCGCCGGACTGGCGTTTGGTGGCGCTGGTCATGTTGGCTTCGGTGTCGAACTGCGCCGTGAGAGCGTTGTCGCTTTCCTTCGAGATGACGGTGCCCGTGGGCGTGACGGCCTCGATGGTGGCCGTGAACGGCTCGCTGGGCTCCATGTCCTGCATCCGGGTGGGGTCGATGCCCTGCACCTCAAACTCGATGTAGCCCTGCGTGGCGGCGCTCAGCTGGCGCGTGTTGGTGATGACGATGTTGCCGTCCACCAGCTTGTAGTTCCACTCTCCGTTGGTGGAGGGATCCTGGGGCAGGGGGACGACCGTCTTGCCGATGGGGTTGCCGTCGCGGTCGTAGAACATGTTGGCCGGCACGGTGATGACCAGCTCGCCGGGGGCGAAGTTGTTCTCGCCCGACAGCGAGTAGGACAGGCGCATGCGCACGGCCTGGTCGTCGCGGTTGGAGGGCTTGAGGTAGAGGTTGTCGGGATCGCCGTCGTCTGCGGTGTCGGACGTGATCCACTTCATCGTGAGGTAGTTGATGAAGGAGCCGTCCGCGCCGTCGTTGGCCCGCGAGGCGCGGGGCGCCGCAAACGCCTCGAACGCGGCCGTGGCCGCCTCGTCCGCCGTAGCGGCGTCCAGACCGGCGACGGTGCGCAGGGCTTCGGAGGCGTTGGCACGCGAATAGGTGGCCGGACCCTCCAGCGTGACGCTGGACACGCCGTCCACCTCGTGGTATGAGGCGTTGGACTCGTCGGACTCCGAAGCGGCGTCGGCGGCGTCGGCGTCATCTTGCGCACCTGCGTCGGCGGCGCTGCCGGCGGCGTCGCCGGTGCCGTTGTCGCCGGTTGCGGGCGCCACGGCGTTGGAGCCGGTGTTGGCGCCGGGAGCGTTCACGCCTGCGTCTGCGCTGCCGGCGGCGTCGCCGGTTGCGGCGTCCGCATCCGCGCCTGCGTCGACGGCGTTGCCCGCGCTGTCGGCCGTTGCGTCGGCGGCGCCTTGCGCGCCCGCGCCGGCGGCCGCGTCGTTCGCGCCGGCGGCTTCGCTTGCGCCCGTCACTTCCACTCCCGCTTCGCGCGCGGCCTGCGCCAGCGCGGCTTGCGACTGGTCGCCTTGCTGCTGCTCCTGGTCGGCCAAGCCTTGGGCCGGGAACAGCGACACGGTCAGCATCACCGCCATGAACACCGCGAACGCGCGACGCATGCCGGCTTCGTGGCGCCGCAAAGCGCCGAAAGTCTGTTTGCCATGCATCTTCATTTCGATCCCCGTCTGCTCTTCTCTCACACTTCCGTCGTCTTCCGGTTCGCCGCCTTGCGCGACGCCGTTATCTTCTTTCGCACCAGCACTCCCGCCGCCGTGGCCAGAAGGACCGCAGCGGCTATGATGAGCGGGCGCGTGTTGTCGTTCACGTACACGCCCACATCCGGCGCGGTGCTGGCGAACTCCGCCGGATCGTACTCGCAGCGCTCGCCATGGACGAGCAGCCGTTTGTCGTTCACGCCGATGCGCCCCTTCGGGTTCCACGCATCGGGCGTGGTGGTGCAGGTGACCAGCGTGCACACGTCCCCGTCGCCCGGGGTCACGTCCACGCCGCTCGGGTCCACTATCTCCCAGCCGGTCACGCGGTAGGCGTACACCTCGCCCAGCACGTGAACGGCGAACACGTCTCCGGCCTCCAGCACGCGGATGCCGTCGAACACGCGCTGCCGGTACAGCCCCGAATGCCCGGTTAAGAAGCAGTGGCTGCGCTGGCCGCCCACCGGCAGGGACGTTTCGGGCTGGTGGCCCGCTCCCGCCGAGAGCACCGTTTCGCTCACGCCGTGGTACACCGTGGTGGTGATGCCGGCGCGCGGGCACTCTATCCAGCCCATCGCGCGGCCCGTGACGCTTGCGGCGCCGCTGCCAGCGGCGGTGTCGGCGCTGGTGGCAGTGGCGTCTTCGGCGCCGGCGACGAGCTGCACGTCGTAGGGCAGGATCTCGGCTTCGCCGATCACCTCCTGCGCCTGGGTGTCCTCGTAGCCTCCCAACCGCGCGTTGTAGGCGCTCGCCTGGGCGAGGAGCCACTGGCGCTCGCCCTCGTCCATGCCCTCGGCCGCGTCCGTGACCGTGGTCACGTTGGTGGCCGCCTGGTACTGCGCGTACAGGTTGAGCACCACCGGGGCCAGGCACATCAGCAGGCCCACCGCAACAAGCAGCAACGGCAGGACGGGCCGCCGCGTACGGGCCTGCGGACGGGCCTTCTTGCGGTGGCCCGCGCGCAGGACCGCGTTCTCAGGCTGGGGCGGAACCGGAGCCTTGGCGGCGGCTTGCGCATCGGCTGCGGGCTGGGTCGGAGCCGGGGCCGGAGCAGCCTGCGCCGCGCGTGCGGGCCGAGCCTCGGCGGCTTGCTCAGCGTTCGCGGACCGGGCCGCCCCCAGGGGGGCGGACGCCTTGCGGGGCGTCGGCCTGCTTGCCGCGCGAGCCGCCGATGCGATCTCGGGCTCGGGCCTGCGGGGCGTCGGCTTGCGCGCGGCGCTCCGGGCACCCGCGTCGCGCTGCGGCTGGGAAGCCGCGTGCTTCGCGTGCGCCGGAGCTTTCAGCCGCTTGCGACCGGACGATCCTGCCATGCGAGGACGCGCTCCTTACGCGTCCTGCTGCTCGGCGCGGTTGCGGCGCGTGCGCACCAGGTACCAGCCCAGGCCCACGGCCACCACCGCAGCGCCGCCCAGCCCAACGCCCGCCGCACCGGTGAGCGCCAGGGTGACGTTCTTGTCGTTGGTCACGTCAACGCCCACGGTGCCGGTGTCGGCATCGGTCTTGCCGGTGTCGGACGTGGCAAACGCGCCGGTCACCGTGCCGGTGAGGCCGGTCAGGTTGCCGTCGCCATCGTAGGCGGGCGTGACCACTAGGGTGATCTCGGGGTTGGCCGGCAGCTCGTAGCTATCGGGGGCCTTCGTCTCGATCAGCGTGTAGGTGCCCGCGTCCAGACCCTTGATGCCGGTGATGGTGCCCTGGTCGTCCGTGACGAACTTCTGGGCGTCGTCTTGCGTGCCAGCCGTCCATGCGCCGTCCTTCAAGAACTTGCCCTCGGCGTTTTTGATGACGAACTCCGCGCCAGCCAGCACCTGGTTCGTGACCTTGTCCATCTTGTCCACGTTCACGGCAAAGGTGTACACGTTCGCGCCCACCTCCGTCGTGGTGCCCGTGGTGGTGGCGTGCGGGTCGTTGGAGAACTCGAACGTAGCCGTGTTCGGGTTGCCGTCGCCGCCGTAGACGATGTCGGCGCCCGTGAGCGTGGCGGTGTAGGTGATGGTAAGGGTGCAGCCGGGCGTGATCTCGGACACGCCGGTGGTTCCGTCCAGGGTGTTGTCGTTGCCAACGGTGAGCGTCTGGCCCGTCACGTTGATGTTGAACTTGTCGGTGACCTCGGTGCCGGTGTCGGCATCGCCCACGAACACCTGCACGTCATCCGCGCTCACCGAAAGGCCGGCGGACAGGTTGTCGGTGACCAGGGCCTTGAACGACGTGAAGCCGCCGTAGTTGTCGGGGATGGTCACCGTGATGCGGTAGGGGATCTCCTGGCCAATCTCGTAGTCGGCGTAATCGCCCCACGCATTGTTGGAGTCCTCCTGCACCTCCTTGTCGATGCTGGGAGCGGCGGCTTTCTCGTCCACCGTGGTGGCGGCGCCGCCCAGCGGGAACCAGATGGGCAGCGTGGCCATGTCCGTGGTGTCGTCGGGGTCCAGGGTTGTGGCCGTGGTCAGGAACAGGTAGTAGCCCTCGGGACCGGTGAACTCCGCGCCCTGCGTGGCGGTGCCGGCCGGCTGGATGTTGTCGTGTACCCACTTGGCAAAGCCGTTGGCAAAGCTCTCGCCGCTCGGCCACTTGGGGTCATGGACGCCCGTCCCAACGGAGGCGACAATCTGCGCCGAGATGTACTCAAGCGCGTTCTGCGCGATCATCTTGGCCGCGTCCACGCCCGCATCGTCTACGCCCTTGTTGGCCTTCAGCCAGTCGATGTAATCCTGGCCCAGCTGCGTGACGAGCGCGGTTTGCTTGCCGGTGTCCACGCTGGCGTCCCACGCCACGTTGGAGGCCATGTTCTGATCGTCGATGTCAGCCGTGAACAGGCGGTACGCGTCGTAAGTGGCATCGGGGTTGGCCACCTGCGTGATGGTGACGGAGCCGTCTGCCGCCCACGCGCGCTCGGGTGCGGCCGCAGCGCCCATGCTGCCCGCCATGGTGCCTACCAGCGCGCCGCTCACCAGAAGAGCGGCAGCGCGATTGCGCCAACTGCCGGTATGCGAGATGTTGTCGATAATGCTGCGATTCACCTTCGTTTCTCCTTTACGCATGATGTGCTCCTTCCTTCCTGCGCTTCACGGCAGCCACCGCAAAAGCCGCAGCGCCCACAGCCGCCAGGATCAGACCCAGCTTCGCCAGCGGAGCTAAGCTGTCCCACGTCTTGGCAAGCGCGCTCGTAATGGTGTTGGGCGCGCTTGAGGAATTCTGCTTGCCGCCGTCGTCGGCCGGCGGGGTGCCCGTTTCGGGCTCGTTCGTCACCGTGAACTCCACCGAGGTGCTTTCGGCCTGCACGTTCGCAGACAGATGACTTTCGGCCTGCACCTTCATCCCAATGCCGTCAAAGCCGTGCTCGGCCGAGATGGTGAACAGCGACTCAGGGTTCTGGGGAAGCCGGTAACCCTCGGGGGCCTCAAGCTCCACCAGGGCGTAAGCGCCGGTGGAGAGCAGCGGGATGCTGCCTATCGATCCCTGGGCGTCCGATTCGAACGTGGCGCGCGTGGCCTCGGCGCCGAAGCTGCCGTCTTCCTGCAGCCACGAACCCGCCTCGTCGCGCACGGCGAACACGGCGCCCTGCAGGGCCGCGCCATCGGGGGAGGCCTTTTTCACCAGCACCTTGAAGGCGTAGGCCTTCGTTTGGTCCTTGGGGGTCTCGCCGGTGCCGTCGTGCGAGGGGAAGGTGGCCCACGCCGTGTTGACCAGGCCCGCAGAGCCGGCGGCGGCGTTCGGATCGACGATCATGGAGTAAGTTAGCTCCACGGTGTCGCCGGGCTGCGCGGCTGCGTCGCACAGGTTGTCGATGGTGGCCGTGAACGAAGAGCCTTTCGCTTGCAGCGTCATAAGCTCCGTGATGTCGGTGCGCGTGCCGTTTGCGCTTGACACCAGCGTGAGCTTCGCGCTGCTTGGCACCAGCGTAAGGCGCGCGTCCCATTCGTCGTGGAACGCGCAGGTGTAGGTGCCGCCGTTGGCGAACTGCTTGATCGTCTCGGGGACGGTGAGGATCAGGCGGTACTCAAGCGCCTGGCCATTGCCGTAGATGCCGGAGTCAAGCCACTCGTCTCCGTCTTTGATCTCCTTGACCAGGGTGGGCGTGTCGGACTTGTCGCCCAATTCAACGTCGCCGCCGGCAACCCAGGCAAGCAAGGGGCGCTTGCCCTCGGATTGCAGCAGGTACCAGCCGTCGGGCACCGGCACGGCGGGGCCGTTCACAACCACCTGATGCGCGGCGTTGGCGCCGGCGGTGGTGATATGGGTGGCCAGCCATGCGGCCAGCGATCCGTCCGCGTCGGTTGCCAGCGCGTCGCTGGCTGCTTGGACGAGCGCGCTGCCCTGCTCCTTGGCGTTGGGCGCTGCTGGATCGTACGACGGCAGCGACGTTCCGCCCACCTGCTGGCCGGCCACGCCTTCCCACGCGAAGTTGCGGTCGGGCGCGCACACGCCGTCAAGCGGAAGGGCGTCTGCGTCCGCGATGCGCGTTGCCGCGTAGACGGCGCTCGTCTCGCTGTCCGAGACGATGCGGATGCTGCCCGCGTTCGCGTCAGCGAAAGCCGCGGGAGCGGTTGCGACGGCGTCTGCGGCAGCGCCCGCAAGCGCGGTCAGCGCAACTGCGACGGCAGCCAGCAACGCGGTCGCACGCCGGGGTATCCACAGGCGCGCGGACGCTCCAGACTGTGTCGGCATATCCTCCTCCATTTCCCGATAGTGAGCCCAATGTGACCAAGCTATTCTTTCACACAGACGAAAAGTGAATCTATCTCATTTATGCCATTAACCTCCCGGGTGTTGTTGTTTCCCCAGATGAATGGCTTGTCGCTCGTTTTTAGAAATTCGCCTGATTCAATTTCTGGTT
>DXCU01000074.1 GCA_019115845.1 Candidatus Rubneribacter avistercoris
CTGGACGCCCTGCGGCCCACGCAGGGCCTCAAGCTGCTCGGAGGAGAAGTCCGCGTAGGTGAACGGGTCGCCCTTGTCCCCCTTCTCGCCCTTGAGGTCGGCGGAGCTCGTGCCGCTCGCGCTCGTCACGGAGAGCACCGTGCCCGCCCACGAGTGCGTGACGCTCACGCCGTCCTGGCCATCCTGTCCGTCGGCGCCGGGAGCCCCGTCCTGGCCGTCGATCCCGTCGGCGCCGTCCTGGCCGGGGTCGCCCTTCTGGCCCTTGAGCGCCGCAAGCTGCTCGGCGGTGAAGTCGGCGTAGGTGAACGGGTCCCCCTTGTCGCCCTTCTCGCCGTCGTCTCCCTTGTCGCCCTTGGGGCCGTGCGTGAGGGTCGCCGTGGTGGTGCCCGTGGCGTCGGTCACGGTCACCACCGCGCCCGCCTCGGCCTGCTCCACCTTGGCGGTCGGGCTCACGCCGTCGGCACCGTCCTGCCCGTCCGCGCCCGGGGCGCCGTCCTCGCCATCCGCCCCGTCCTTCCCGGGCGCGCCCGGGGTACCCGGCGCCCCGTCGAAATCACCGCGCGCCGCGGCAGCGAGCAGCTGGTCCTTTGCCTGGGTTGCGGCTGTTGCGGCGGCGTTCGCGGCGGCGACCGCGCCGGACGCTCCCTGCGCGTCCTCCAGCGCCTCGGCGGCGACGTCCGCCGCCTGCTGCGCCTTCGCCACCGCTTCGGAGATGAGAGCGTCAGCGCCCTCGAACTTCTCGATCGCCTCCAGGAACAGCGAGTACCCGTCGCCGCCCCCTTCGCCCGCGCCCGTGAGCACCTGCGTCACGCGCACGACGAAGGGAAGCGTGGGTATCGCCTCTCCGTCGTGCGTCACCATCACCTGTGCGTCTACCGCGCCCTCGGCGCACGCCATCGCGGCGGGCAAAACACCCGAAACGCGCCCGCCGAGGCGTCCACCGCCTCGGCGGGCTCGCGGCCGCGCACGCGCCGCTCGCGGTGGCGCCTCAGCAGGTACACCATGGCGCCCGTGAGGTCCACAGCCTCCCCGCCGCGCGTCACCGTCAGCGCGAGCCCGCGCCCCTCGGCGTCGGCCGGCGAGGCCGTGAAGCATCCGCCCAGCGGCGCGTCGCACTCGTCCCACGTCACCGCGCTCAGGCCGTCGCCCGCGAGCGCGAACGTGCTCGTCTCAGCCATGTCAGAACTCCTCGCTGCCAAGATCCTCGTAAGAGGCGACCGTGTCTGACGCCGTCGCCGCCGTCTCCTCGACCGCCGTCACGCGCGCGGCCACGTCGGCCGAGGCCGCCCACGTCGTGCACTAGACCGTGCCCAGCGTGAGCCGCACCGAGGGCGCGCCCTCGCCGAGCTCGCGCACGCGCCGCGCGCAGCGTGCGCGCAGGTGCCACGCGGGGGAGCGCGACGAGTCGATGACCGCCACGCCGTCGCCCAGCCGCACGCCCGCGCCGCCGTCAACAGCCGCGACGTCCACCTCGTAGGAGACGCGCGGCTCGCACGTCGCCGCGAGCGCCGTCATCGTCAGCGCCTTGAGCTCCGTCGCATCCTTGCAGTCGGGGAACACCACGTGCCCGAACCAGTGCACCTTGGCCTCGCGCGCCGTCCGCGTGCACGCCGCGAGCGTCTTTCCGTAGCTGAAGCCCGCCCCGCCGCGCCGGCAGTGAAACCGTCCGCGCGCTCTATTCTTTCGCTTTGGCGAGAAGAACGTATAGCGAATTCAGTAGCCAACTGAATTAGGGCTGCCCGTTGGTCGAGAAGAACCCTGGCCGATGCCCCTAGTGAACCAGCCCGTCACAACAGCGCGGGAAGGGGTTGAGATGCAGCCGCATCCAACTGTTAGCGGTGCTTCACTTATTACAGGCTGCCTGGTATCGTGTGCGAAAACGAGCCAAGCAGAGGAAAGGAGAAACCCGTGGCGCTTCATCAGTTCGATTTCGAAGGCGGAAGAGACCTCACCTCGATGGGCGCGACATGGTTCGTGTCCTATGCGTACTACGACCATGTTGACCGCACGCATGACAACTGGAAGAAGTACACCCGCCGGGCAAGCGTCTACGAGAGAACCCATCGCTACCACAAGGGATGGCTCGAGCGAATCTTGGAGATGAATCCAAAGAACTTGGCAAAGAATACCATCGGTCTCACCCCTGACCAGACGATGGAGATGGCGAGAGAGGTGCTGAAGAGGCTTTAGCCCCGCAGCATGTCGTCCATCATCGCTTAGCGCACCGCGTCGATGGAGTGGTCGTCGCCGTCGGGTATCTCGTCGATCCATCGCCCGTCGCGGTCGCGCACGAACTCCTTGCAGGCGAACTCCTCGAAGGTGCGCAGGCACCGCGCGTGGTCGATGACGATCTCGCGCAGCCCCGCCAGCCAGTCGTAGGAGAGCCTGCGCATCCGGGCCTTGCGCGCCAGGTGTACGCGGATGCCGAGCTCGCACCTCCACGTCGCCATCTGCACCTTGAAGTCGGGTGTGTCGTCGCACCACACCATCTGGTCGTGGAAGTAGGGCTCCGCGCCCTTCTCGTCAGCGTAGGTGAGCGCGTCCACCACGATGTGTTCCGTGTCGGCGGGCATGGTCTTGTTGTCCGAGTGCTCCTCGAAGACGGTGCCTGAGCGCACCCGACTCCCAGCCGCACCGCACGAAGCGCCACGGGTTGGGGAGCCATCCCCAGTCCACGCCGTTGCGCACGCGCTCGAACCCGCGCACGCGGGCGTCCGTCAGCCGCACCTCAACGATGTTGTCGAAGACGGCGCCGCCTGTGCCCGTCACCTCGCCCAGGTACTCCCAGCGCCACGCGCGCACGTTCGTCTCGCGCAGGTACTCCGCCTCCTCGACGAAGGGCGCGCCGAGCCACCCCGGCCGCACCTCCACCGCGTCGAGGTACGAGGAGCGGCGCACGAGCGTGTCGGCCCTGCGCCGCCGCTCGTTGCACTCCACGTTCACCCAGCTCCACATTGTCTTGGGCGGGTTATAGGAGTAGAAGATCCAGAAGTCGTCGCCCTCGCGCCGGAGGCTGTCGAGGATCGAGCGCACGGCCTCGATGCCGTCGAACTGGTCCAGTTCCTCGAACCATCCCACCGCGCAGTAGCCCTTCGTGAACTTCATGCCCTTGAGCTTGAGCGGGTCGTCCGCGCCTCGGAACACGATGCGCTGCCCCGTGGACAGGTACACAATCTCCATGGGAGAGAGCTTCGTCTTGAAGTGCGGAGAAAGGCCCAGTGCCTCCATGGCCCAGACCACCTGCTGGTACACGGAATCGCGCAGCGTGTTGGAGGAGCGCCTCATCACGCACGCGTTGGCGAAGGGGAACGCCACGACGAGAAACACGAGGGCGGAGCTGATGAAACTCGACTTCGTGAAGCCTCGCCCTCCGTGCAGCCAACAGTGCGTGTGCCCGTGCTCCATCACGTCGCCGAGAACGTCGTGGGCGGGATGCAGAGGCCGGCGGCGCTAACCATCCGTTCCGCCGTCCTCCGCACCGCCCTCGCCGTCATCCTCGGCCTTGGCAACCCCGACAGACACTCCGAGCACGATCTGCGGCGCGGCCTCGGCCCTCTCGCCGCGTTCGTACGTCGTCTGCGCGTACTCGTCGGGGTACTTGCGCTCCAGCAGCCACACCGCCGCCGTCGCTGGCCGTTCTTGCACGTCGCGGCCTCACGGATGGTGGTGAGGAGCGTCCGCTTGTAGCCGCTCCCCGCCTTTTTTAGCGTCTCGCTTAACGCGCGATGCAGCTTGCCCGACGGCTTGTTCAGCGAGCGGTACGGCGTCGCCTCGTTGATGCCGACCATCCGGCATATATCCCGGTTGGTGAGGCTGTCCGCCTTGAGCTCGGTCATCTGGTCAATGAGCTCCTCGGTGAGCTTCGGTCTCATGTGGGCGCCTCCCTTCGCAATGACCCGTCTACCGGTCCCATTGTCGGGAAGCATCACAAAGCATCGTAAAATGGTGACAGGACGGCTCTTGTCGGGTCATCCAAAAGATGAAATCGAGTTCGCGAGGTTGCAAACATGGACGAAGATGTCAATCTCCTCTGGTTCCTGGCAAAGCTGCACGAGGTCTTCTCGTATGGCCTCGTCGCAGCGGTCGCATGCGTCGCCATCGGCCTGACGGACGTGGGTAGCCTAATCTCGCATGCTTTTCTGCCGGGTGGGGTACCGGGGTATTTCCTCTTCTACCTGTTCTGGGCAACGGTCGGTTTCGTGCCAGTTTCGGTTGTGTGCGCCTTTGCGACTAAGTACGCGGACGACGGAGACGGCCTTCTCTTCAAATCGGATAGCATCGTTATTATCATGCTTGGGCATCTCGTGGAGGACGTTTTTGGAATCGTAGGGACGCCGTTTTGGTTCCTGAAAGATTTGTTTACCCATAGACTCGGAGGATGGAAAACAATCGACTACGTTTTCTATCTTGCACTGGTCATCTTTATTGCAGTGGGCATTATCGTGCTGGCAAACGTGTAGGGCAGCGCAAAGACAGGAAGAGGGCCCCGCAGCCCATGATTCAAGTCTTATAGGACAAAAGCGTGTAAGCCCTAGTCCCAGTCCATCCGGTAGGGCTCCGAGTGGTGGAGCTCCGACCACACGACGGCGTCCCCCCACCGCGGGATGGTCCCATCGAGCCTCTGCCGCTCGCCCAGCCGGTCGTAGATGGCGGCAATCGACCGGTCCGTGGGCATGACGCGCAGGATCTCGGCGACCGGCAGCGGTTCCGGGCTGTGCACGTAGCACCACCAGAAGATCGCCTTGAGCCTGTGCTCGACGGAGAGCCCCCTGTGGTCCCTGAGCATCGCCCGCAGCCGCGAGTTCACCCCGCCCTCGACGCTGTTGTTGGTCGAAGGGAGCGGCCCCTCCAGGGTGAGCTCGGGGTCCAGGTAGGTGAAGAGGGTGCCGGCGCTCACGAGGCGGACCAGGGAGCGCCTCGCCCTGACGAGCCTCTCGTGGACGAGCCTGGGGCGCCCGTCCTCGCCGGCGGCCGTCTCCGACAGGAACGCGTCCCAGCGCTCGGACCAGCTCAGGAGGGAGTCGACCCAGCCCTGCGCCTCCCCGGGGGCGGTGATCGAGAGCAGCGCCCTCGCCAGCCCGTAGAGCTCGGAGCCGGCCTGCGTTTTGGGTCTCGACGTCGTGTAGCGCCTGACCTGCGAGAAGGCGTGGAAGGTGCACCTCTGGCGCCTCGCCCTCGGCCACGTCTCCCTCAGGACCTTGGCGAACCCGTCCCCTCCGTCGGAGACGACGACCCCGGGCTCCGCCATGCGAGACATCAGGGCCGACCAGGCGCGGCTGTTCTCGGAGCGGCACAGGTGCCAGCCGAGGGCGTGCTCCTCGTCGGAGGCGATCAGCACGACGGCCCTGCGGCCCAGGTGTACGCCGTCGACGTAGACGACCCTGCGCGGCTCCTCGACCGTGGGCGGCATCGGCCAGATCTCCAGAAGCGGGCGGCCTTCCTCCTGAAGGTCCTCCCGGCGCCGGGCATGTCGGCCTGCCTCCTCCTGGTGAGCAGCCAGCGGAGGAAGGCCTCGAGCAGCTTCGCCGCGCCGTCGATCCTCCGCACCGAGCTCGCGCCGCACGAGGTGCACCTCCGCCGCGTCCTGCCGGCGCTCGTCTTTCCGTTCCTCTTCATCTTCGCCCCGCACAGGGGGCATGCGCGAGCCTTCATGGCGTGACCTGCCTCAGCGACCAACTTTCTAGGTCGATTCAGCATGGTCTAGCTGGGATTTCGCGGCAAACCGGACACACATTCTGTCCAGGCAGGTAGTTGGCCCGGCCCAACTTACGGGGTCGATTTAGATATATCTACCTGCGAGAACAGGACAATATCGGACACACATTTTGTCCTATAAGCCCGATTTCGCTGGCTTGCGGAAGAGACTGTTCGGGCACGGCCGCCATCGAACACCTCCGATCAACATGATTCAGGCCCGGTGACATGCTACGCAGCGGTCATCCCGGGCCCATCTGTTACATATGCTACCCGTTTACGCGGATTCCAACAAGCGGCTCTCCGGGTCGCCATCATACCATCAAGCCCCCGGTCCGCCGCGCCCGGGACCGCGGGCGCCGGCGCTGCGCACGCGTCCGGCGCGGTATGCTAGACGGACGCTTCGTTCGCACGGGAGGTCCCATGGCACAGAAACTCACGGAGCAGGAGCAGGCCACGG
>DXCU01000075.1 GCA_019115845.1 Candidatus Rubneribacter avistercoris
TCGGGGGTGGTCACGTCCATGATGACGCCGCCTTTGAGCATCTGGGCGAGCGAGCGGTTGAGCAGGCGGCGGTCCTGCGCGGTGTCGGGTGCTGTCATGGGGGCTTCCTTTCCTTTGCCGCAGAGGGGCGGCGGCGATTCTGACGGTTTCGTTTCCGTTCGAGGGTAGGGCATTTCTGGCTCTGCTAGTATGTCCAAATCAAGGCAATTTGATAGGGCCAGATAAGGCTAGAAGGGAGGGCGGCGTGCTCACGTACTCGCTTGGCGACCGGGGCGAAGAGAGCCTGTATGGGTATCTGTACCGCCGCATCAAGGAGGACATCGAGTCGGGCGCCATCCCCGCCGGAGAGAGGCTGCCCTCAAAGCGCGCCCTTGCGGAGCACCTCGGCGTGAGCCTGGTCACGGTGGAGGGGGCGTACGGCCAGCTGGTGGCCGAGGGGTATGTGAGCGCGAAGCCGAGGCGCGGGTTCTTCGCGAACCCCGTGGATCGCCCGGCGACGCGCCCGCGCCGCAGCGCGCCGGTCGCGGCCCCGGCCGTACACGGCCCCGTTGCGGCCGGGGTTGCGCACGGCTCCGCCTGGCCCCCGGCCGCCTCCGCCGAAAAGCCGCTTCTGGCCGATTTCACGGGCGGGGAGGTGGCTGCCGAGCTGTTTCCCTACCGCGCGTGGGCGCGCGCCATGCGCGATGTGCTCTCGCACGAACCGGAGCGGGCGCTTCTGTGCGAGTCGCCCTCCATGGGGTCCGTTCGGCTGCGCGAGGCGCTGGCCGCTCATCTGCGGTCGTTTCGCGGAATGGAGGCCGACCCCGCGTGCATCGTGGTGGGGGCGGGCGCGCAGACGCTGTACAACCTGCTGGTGCAGCTTTTGGGCAGGGGGCGGCGCTTCGCGGTGGAAGACCCCGGCTATCCGCGCCTGACCAGCATCTACCGGGCGAACGACGTGGAGCTTTCGCATGTGCCGCTCGACGGCGCGGGCATCGGCATGGCGGCTCTGAGGTCGTCGGGCGCAAGCGTGGCGCACCTTGTGCCCTCGCATCAGTTCCCCACGGGGCTGGTCACGTCCGTCAGCCGCCGCTACGAGCTTTTGGGCTGGGCGAACGACGCCGAGGGCCGCTACGTGGTGGAGGATGACTACGACTGCGAGTTCCGCTTGGCCGGCAGGCCCATCCCCTCCATGCAAAGCATCGACGCCTCCGAGCGCGTCATCTACGCCAACACGTTCGCGCGCAGCATGGGTCCGGCGTTTCGCGTGGGATACCTGGTGCTGCCCGCTCATCTGGCCCGCCGCTTCCAAAGCGAGCTGGGGTTCTACTCGTGCACGGTGTCGTCCATGGAGCAGTTGGCGCTTGCGCGGTTCATCGAAGGGGGCGACTTCGAGCGCCATGTCAGGCGCATGCGGACCCACTACCGTGCGCTGCGCGATCGTTTGCTTGCGGCGTTGTCGGACGGCCCGTGGGGCGACCGGCTGCGCGTGGAAGGGGCCGACGCCGGGCTTCATTTCCTTTTGCGCGTGGACTCTGCGGCGACCGAGGCCGACCTTGTCCGCGCCGCTCGCGCCGAGGGGGTGGCGTTGGCGCCGCTCTCGGCGTTTCGGCAGGCTTCTGTAGGGTCCGGGCGTTGCGCAGGGGCTTTCGGGGAGGGCGGCGCTCCGTCCTTCGTGATGAGCTACGCGGGCGTTGGGCGCGACGTTGTGCCGCATGCCGTCCGGGCCCTGGAGCGGGCCTTCGACGCGGCCGAGCGGGAGGCTGCGCGCGCCGGGGCGCGGCGATGACCGGGCGCGGATCGGCCGGCCGGGCGCGTCGGTGGCCGGAGGGCGCGCGGTCGGGTAGAATGGGGAGACGGCAAGTCCGCGCGACGGAAAGGAGATCCCATGCATGTCGAAACGCCCGCCGATCGATCAGGCGAGCTGGTGGCCGCCCTTGTGGATGTGTGGGAGCGCTCGGTGCGGGCGACGCACGGCTTTTTGTCGGAAGACGACGTGGCGGGCCTGCGCCCCGAGGTGGGGCCGGGCGTGGCAGGCGTGTCCGAGCTTGCGGTGGCGCGTGGCGAGGACGGCGCGCCCATCGGGTTCGCCGGCGTGCAGGATGGCAAGCTGGAGATGCTGTTCGTGGCGCCCGAGTCGCGCGGGCGCGGGGTGGGGAGCGCCCTGCTCGCGCACGCGGTGGAACGCTTCGGTGCGCGGACGCTCGACGTGAACGAGCAGAACCCGCAAGCGGTCGGCTTCTACGAGCACGAGGGTTTTGCCGTGGAGGGACGCTCGCCTGTGGACGGCGCCGGCCGCCCCTGGCCGCTGCTGCACATGCGCCTGCAGCGCGCCGTCCGCTGATTCGCGGATCCTTCTCTTTCGGTGTCGCTTCTGGGAATGTCGCCTGACCGGCTGTTGTTTGAATCGCAGGTGCTCGGCAATCTTTTCGAGGAGTTTTGTTCGCGTGATCTGCGCGTTTACGTTTCTGCTATGCGACAGGCACGGGAGCCTGAACTTCGCTATTATTCCGATGCGGACGGCCTGGAAGTGGATGCGGTTATAGAACTTTCGGATGGCCGCTGGGCGGCTATCGAGATCAAGCTGAGCGAAAAGAAGGTGCTCGAAGCAGAGAGAAGCCTGATCAGTCTGCGCGACAAAGTGGCTGCAAATCCCGCTGCCCGCAACAAGGAGCCTTCTTTTTTGGCGGTGCTCGTAGGAAAGGCGACGTTTAGAGTGCGGATGCGCGCTCGTCGTGCAGCGCGCATCCGCGAAGCTCCTCGGGGAAGGAGATGGCGCCGGGGAGGTTGAACGGGCGGTTGGAGGCGGCCAGCAGGTAGTTGTCTTCGGCCGAGAACCCCTCGTCGGAGCAGGGGAGCATCTGCACGTGCGCAAAGACGTGCGCGAGCGCGGCGGCGGCTGCGCAAAGGATGCTCACGTCGCAGCCCTCCCGCTCCGACACCGCGTTGGTCAGGTAGAGGCCGTCCGGCGTCAGGCACCGCGCTACGGCCCGGGCGGCTTCTGCGGTCATGAGGGAGCGCGCGGGCCGGGTGCCCGAGAAGCAGTCGTTGATTATCACGTCGTAGGTTTTGGGGCAGCTATCCAGGTAGGCGCGCCCCTCGGCGGTGATGAGGCGCAGCCGGTCCGGATCGTCAAGCCCATCGAGCACTTCCTGCAAGAAGAACCGCTCCTTCGCTAGGCGCGTGACGGCTGGATCGGCCTCCACCACGTCCATGCGGCAAGCGGGGTGCGTGATCGCGAAGTGCTTGGGATAGGAGTACCCGCCGCCGCCCAGCATGAGCACGTCGCGCACGTCGATGCCGGCCTGGAACATGCAGTCGAACGCGCGATGGTAGGCAAACACCGGTTCGAAGCGACGTTTTCCCAGGTAGGTTGCCGACTGGTAAGCCCCGCCCGCAACGAGTGCGAGGATGGGTTCGCCATCGGGCCCCTCCGCAGCCTCCACATACGGTTCGGTTTTCATGGCGCCCCCTTCCGTGCGTTCGTTTCTTGTTGGGTGCCAGTATACCTTGGAGGTTGGCGCAGGCGGCTTGCGGCTGCGCCGCGAGGGGCTCTGTGCAAGATGAATCGGGGAAAACGGACAAGTTCTTGAGTTATGAGTCATCTTCGCCCCCTGTTTCGAGTGCTCGTCGAGAACGGTTCTCTTGTCGTGTTCGAAAATGCCAGATCAAAAAATAGATGTCTGAAACTCATTAATACTTTAACCGCAAGAAAGACTCATAACTCGGGAACTTGCGACTCATAACTTAAGAACTTGGCCAAAAATGGCGAATCATCTTGCATGGTGACCGGTGCAGGCGGCTCGTTTCTGCTCTGAGGTGCGATTCTCGGGGTTGTGGCGCCGGTTTTCCAAGGCGGGCATCGTCGCTGGTCAGCTTTTGCGGCTGACGGGCGGCGGATGCCTCGGTGCTCTCAGAAGCGCATCGAGACATGGAAAAGACGTTCTCGCTGTTAGACCGCCGCCGGCATGGGACGAGCAGCTGTTTTGCGGGCGGGGCCGTAGATGAGTTCCAACTCAGGGCTTGCCTCAGGCGGGAAGGGGTCGTTTCCAACGTGCTGAAAGGGGTGCTCCGGGGGCTGCGAACGCGCAGAACGCCTCGTCGGAAAGGATTGCCTCTAGAGGTCGCTCGTGCCATTGGGCATGAGCGATGCGGTGTGACGCTGGTGCCGTTCGGCGCGTTTCGAGTACAATGATCTGCGGCCCGTATGGTGGAAGGGGTGAGCGATGGAGGATTGCGCTCGAAAGCGGCGTGCGCGGGCGGTTCTGTCGATTGCGGTGGCGGCGTTCGCCCTTTTGTCGGTGGGGATATGGACGGCGCGACGCGATGCGGGGCTGGACGGGAATCTGCTCTACGTTGCCCGCGTGTCCCAGCTGATGACATACTTCGCGATCGCGTTCATGTTCCGCTCCCACCTTCCTTCGATCAAACGCCTTCTCGCCGTCTCCTACGGCGCGGCCCTCGTTCATATGGCGGCGCAGGCGGCTCTTGGGGCGTTTGGGGGCGCGCCGGGACCCGCTTTCGCGTCGAATGTGGTTTCCGGCATCGCGAACGCCGTCGGCATCCTGCTCATCATGCATGTGATCTCCTCCTACGATGCGAGGCGCAGCTCGTTGGCCGTGATGGCCGCCTATCTTTTAGCGGAGGTGCTGTTCGCCGCCACTTCGGTCATGTCGGCCGAGGCCATCGTGGTCGTCCAATATGCGTTCAAGCTATGCGGGTTTGCGCTTTTGGGTCTTGCTATCGCGTTCAAAGGAGAGGGGGCTGCCACGGAAAACGAGCATCCTCTGCAGTACGGTATGCTCACTGTCCGTCAGCGTGACGAGAAGCCCCTGCGGTTGCTCGTCAACGAAGCGGATTGGGTGTTTCAGATCATCGTCGCCGCCCTCATCCCATTCGTGTTCGGCTTCACCTCTCAGCTCTTGTCCCAAGCGGGAAGGAGCGATGGGTTGCACGATCCCGTCAACGAGGCGGCCGCCATCGTCGCCTTGATTGCGTTGTTCGCGTTCTGCTTGGCGCGCGGGACCCGGATGGGGTTCGACGACCTTTTCCTTATTGTGGTTTCCCTGTACGCCACGGGGCTTATGCTCCTTCCAACGCTGTGGGAGGCGGGATCGCCGTTTGCAGGGACGTTCATAAAGTGCGGCGACGTCGTGTACTTCCCCCTCCTGTGGATGCTGCTCGTGCGCAAGGCGTTCGCAGATCCTCGGCACACGTATTTGTACTTCGGGGTTTTCTCGGGCTTCGCGAACGTCACTTACGGACGGCTGGTGGGACCTCTCGCCCTCGGACCCACTCCTTCGGACACGGGGACAGTGGCGTTTTGGGCGCTTGTGTTTCTGTGGCTTTTGGTGCTGATTTGCGTCACGTTGTTCGCTCTTCAGCGCGCTCGGGGCGTCGCCCTGCCGGACGGGGCGGAGGGTGATGTTTCGGCTGAGGGCGAGTTTGATAGGGAGCCTTTCGCAGAGGGGGTGGACGTGCTTGCCGAGTGGTATCGGCTCTCGCCCCGCGAGCGGGAGGTGTTGGTGGAGGTGCTGCACGGCTACAGCATGCCCAACGTGGGTAAGAAGCTGTTCATTTCCCCCGAGACGGTGCGCACCCATATGCGCAACATCTATCGGAAGACGGGCGTGTCGAACAAGCAGGCGCTTGTTCGGATGATCGATGCATTGGTGGACGAAGTGCGCCCGAGCCTCAAATAGCTTTTCGTTTACGCAGGTAAAAGGAGTTTTACCCGGAAACAAGGGGATGTTCTCGTTTTCGGATTACCGCAGTTTTGGGGGAGGTTCTTCGCGAGGTTATCCCATAGTCTTTGCAGCAGAGCGCGCGGGGCGCTTCTGCAAGATGCGAAGGAGAAGGGATTGTCATGAGCAAGGAACTGAGCCGGAGGAGTTTCGTGAGGGCTGCAGCGATGGGCGCTGCGGGTTTGGCGGTTGCCGGGGCGGCGGGATGCTCCTCTGCCGGCGGGGAAGCGGACGCGCACAATGCGGGCGATGCCGCATTTGACGAGGAGTTCGACGTTGTCGTTGTGGGGGCGGGACTTGCGGGTGCGGCTTGCGCTCTGACGGTTGCCGACGAAGGGGACGGGGCTTCATGCGTGTTGCTCGAGAAAGGGCAGGCGCCTGGTGGAAACTCGCCTTTCTGCGACAACGCCGCCCTGTATTCGGACGACGTCGATGCAATCGAGGCTCATCTTAAAGACCTGTCGGGAGAGTTCGCCCCGAGCGACGAGATGATACGGGCGTACGCCGAGGGGTTCGTGGAAAACCGTGCATGGGTGCAGTCGTTCGGCGTCGGCGACGAGCACGTCAAGGCCGCTCTTCAGGAGCCGTCGCTGTTGGAGTACGAAGAGTTTGGAAGCGACGGCGGCTCCCTGTACGTCATGCGGTTGCTCGATCCCCAGGACGAGGAGAACGACAAGTACATGCATCCGTTCCTGCTCGCTCAAGCTCAAGAGCGCGGAGTCGAGTATCGTCTTGGCTCCCCTGTGGAGGACCTTGTCCAGGAAGAGGGCACGGGGCGCGTGATCGGCGTGGTGTCCGATGGGAAAAACATTCGGGCGCGCAAGGGCGTTGTGTTGGCGTTGGGAGGGTTCGAGAACAACCCGGAGATGCTTGAATGCTACGTGCAATGCGGAGGAGCCCTTCCGGCTGCGGCTACGTTGAACACCGGCGACGGCATCACCATGTGCCAGAAAGTAGGGGCGAAGCTGTGGCACATGTCCGGTTGGGCCGGAGCGTGGATGGCGCCTGTCAGCCTGGACGGAGAGACGTTCCTCATCCCCGGCGTGGGCGTTGCCCGTCAGAAGATCAAGCAGTGGGGCATCACGGTTGCGAACAACGGACGGCGCTACTACATGGATTTCGACGGGCACAACATCAAGGACCTCGACGACTACGCCCGCTACCCCACGATGGACCGCCATGTCGGTTCCCGCCACGGCCACATGCAGTTCGGCGGGGAGTGGCCCAATCTGCCCATGCCGACGACGAGCTGGTTCGTGTTCGATTCCGCTGGTTTGCAATCAGGGGCTTTGGGGGAATCTTTCGAGGGGGACCCGGTCGTCGACGGCTGGTGCGTGTCGTCTGACAACATCCAGGGGCTTGCGGAAGCGATGGGCGTTCCGTCCGACGAGCTTGTTCGTACGGTCGATCAATGGAATGTTTGGTGTGAACAGGGGGATGATCTGGCTTTTTACCGTCCGCAAAGCACGCTTCATCCCATTGCGACGCCGCCGTTCTACGCTGTTCGCTGCAACTCGACGTTCCTGAACACCGACGGAGGCGCCGAGCGCAACGAGCACTGCCAAATCGTCGATCCTGACGGTGCGCCTATCGAGGGCCTGTACGGTATCGGGGAGTTCGGGAGCTTCTGGGGGCATTACTACCAGGGGGCGGGCAACGTGGGCGAGTGCCTTGTGTCCGGCCGCATAGCGGCGCGGCACATCCTTGGCCAATAGGGGATTTGGCGTAAAGGGCGGCCCGTCCGATTCCTTCTGGGAGCTGCGGGCGGGCCGCCTTGGGAGGCTGGTTTTGGCTGCTTGCGGCGGGGGCTACAGCCCCAGGCCCTCGATCCAGCGGCGCACCTCGGCTTCGCGGGCGGCGGGGGAGAGCACCTTGCCGGACAGCCAGCGCGCGTTGGGGGCGCTTGGGCGCAGCGCGTCCACCGTGCGGCCCATGCCCGAGCCGCCCGAGGTGGCGAAGGGGATGATCGTCTTGCCGGAGAGATCGTAGCCTTCCAAGAACGTGCTCACGATGGTGGGCGCGACGTACCACCAGATGGGAAAGCCCACGAACACGGTGTCGTAGCCGTTCATACCTTCCACGCGGTTTTCGACGGCCGGGCGCGAGGCGTGGTCGTTCATCTCCACGCTGCTGCGGCTTTTCGGGTTGTTCCAGTCCAGGTCGGCGGCGGTGTAGCGTTCGACCGGGATGATCTCGTGCAGGTGCCCTCCCGTCGCGTCGGCCACGGTGCGCGCCAGGCGCGCCGTCTGGCCGCTCGCGGAGAAGTAGGCAACGAGGGTTTTCGCGGAGTCGGTCATGGTCGGGTCCTTTCGTTTTCAGGTGATTGTGCAGGGCTAAAGGGTTGGAGGGTTGAGAGGTCCGGGGTCAGCGAGTTGGGCGGCCAAAAGGCCAAGGGATCAAGGGGCCGAAGGGACCGAAGAGGCCGGTGATTGGGGGTCGGTCACAGGGAGCGTCCCAGGTCGTAAGCTTGCTGGGGGAAGCTTGTGCGGCGCGTCATCGGCACGGTGCCGCAGCCGGTTCCCAAAACCGTGCCCCTGTCCTGGAAGTTCAGGTAGCGGCACAGCGTGGCGTAATGCGCTGCCAAGTCGCGCATGATCCAGTCGGCGTCACCCCAAGCAGCGGCTAAGAGCACGGTTTTCAGGCCCTTGCCCATGAGCGTGCCGTTGAAGCTGTAGAAGCGGTCGATGGCGGTTTTGAGCTGCGCCGACATCCCAAAGTAGTACAGCGGCGTGGCGAACGCCACCACATCGGCGTCCAAGATGGCGTCGCGCAGGGCGGCCATGTCGTCTTTTTGGCAGCACTGTCCGGACATGCCGCATGCATCGCACCCCAGGCAGGGACGGATGTCGGCGTGCGCCGCATCGAACGAGGCCACCTCGTGCCCCGCGTCGCGCGCGCCCTCCTCGAAGCGCTCGGCCAGCAGGTTCGAGGAGCCATGCTTGTGCGGGCTTCCCTTCACAACGAGCACCTTCATGCCCTTCTCCTTTCTGCGGCGCTTCGCCGCATGTCTGCTAAACATCAAGGTCGACCAGCCGGTACGTCTGGCTTCCCAAACCCAGCGCCTCGGCATGCGCCAAGGTGCGGGTCCCGTTGCGCGACTCCATGCGCCGCACGAGCGAGGCGCCGTCGGGCGCGGCGTACACCAGATCCACGCACGCGCGGTCGAGCGCCACCGGATCGGTCGAGGCCAGGATGCCGATGTCGGCCATGTCCGGCTCGGCCGGGTGCGCGTCGCAATCGCAGTCCACCGACAGGCGGTTCATCACGTTCACGTAGAGCATGCGCCCGCCCAGGTAGTCGGACACGGACTTCGCCGCCTCGGCCATGGACTCCAGAAAGTCGTCCTGGGCGGGGCTTCCCCACGATGTGGTGGACGCGCCCGCGCTGTGGATGAGCAGCTTGCCCTCCGACGACGCGATGCCGATCGAGCAGTTCTTGACGGCCCCGCCGAATCCTCCCATGGCGTGCCCCTTGAAGTGCGCGAGCGACACCACCCAATCATAGCGCGAAAGGTGCGCGCCCACCAGGTTCTCGGAGAGATGTGCGCCGCCGTTCACCGGGATGCTCATATATCCGTCGGCGTCCATGATGTCAACGTCGGCTATGGCCGTGAAGCCGTGGTCGGCGGCCACCTGGAGGTGTCGCTCAACGCTGCCGCGCTGACCGCCGTAGGCGGTGTTGCACTCCACGATGGTGGCGTTCAGGGCGCGCACCAGGTCGCCCACAAGCTCAGGGCGCAGGTAGTTGCTTCCCGGCTCGCCGGTGGAAAGCTTCACGGCCACAGAACCGGAGGGTTGCACGCCCAGGGCCTCCCATGCGCGCGCAAGGCCCGCCGCGCTGATGTCGGCGGTGAAGTACACGGGGGCGGCGTTCGGGTTGCTCGCGTCCTCGCGTTCGGCAGAGGGGGCGCTTGCCGGAGCGGCTTCGGGTTCGGGCGTTGGGGCGGCGTCGACTTCCGAGGCGGCCTCAGGTTCCGGGGTGCCGCCCGCGCATCCCGCAAGCGCGCCCCCGGCGAGCACGGCCATGCCCAAACCGGCGGACCCCATCACGAACATGCGCCGATCAAGATTGCTTGTCATGGACTCTCCCTTTTCCCTTGCCGCTCACAGGCCCAGCGCTGCGAGCCATTCTTCGGCTGATGCGTCCATGGTGGCCAGGCCCGCCTCGGTCACGGTCAAACCGTCGAGCACGTTCGCATCCGGACACAGCTCGCGCAGGTCGGCCACCGAAGCAGCGATGGAGCTTGAGCCGGACGTGGCGAACGGCGCGATGGTTTTACCCGCGAGGTCACCGCGGTCGGCAAGTGTCTTCACGATCTGCGGGATGTGGCCCCACCATACGGGGAATCCCAGGTAGACGGTGTCGTAGTCGGCCAGGCTTGGCACGTCGGCCGCCAGCGCGGGGCGCGCGTCTTCGTTTTGCTCGCGCTGGCCGAGGTCCAGCATCTCGTCGTAGTCGGCGGGGTAGGGTGTGGCGGGTTCGATGCGCACCAGTTCAAGCCCTGTGCGCGCTTGGATGGCCTCGGCCAGCGCGAGCGTGTTGCCCGTGCGCGAGAACACGGCGATCACGGCGCTGCCACCGGCAGCGGTGTCGGCGGCAGACGTCCCTTGCTGCGGCTCGGCCTCGGGAGCGGGCTCTTGCGGCTCGGGCTCCGTCGTTTGCTGGGGCGCGGGCTCGTCGGCGGTTTGCGCGCAGCCGCCGAGCGCAAGCGCTGCCAGGGCTGCCGCCGATGCGCCCACGAACGCGCGGCGGCTCATCGTCTTGGTCTGCCTCATCGGGAATCCTTTCTCCTCGGCTCTGCGGTTGCGTCCGGCCTAGTCAGCCACCTGCGCGCGGAGTTCGCCGCTTGTGGACGGGTCGTTCCTGTCGTGTTAAACTTCGATTGCCATCCTAGAACTTAGAGTTAACTTTAAGTCAAGTGAATGTTTTGTGTATCGATTTGCCGAAAGAAGGACCAGATGCTCTACACCATTGGCGACGCGGCGCGGGAGCTGGGCGTGCCCGCCTCAACGCTGCGCTACTACGACAAGGAGGGCCTGCTGCCGCACACCAACCGCAGCGGCAGCGGCATGCGCATGTTCACGGAGGACGACTTCGAATGGGTGCGCTTCATCGAACGCTTGAAGCTCTCGGGCATGCCCATCAAGGAGATCAAAAGCTACATCGACCTTTACGAACAGGGCGATGAAACCCTCTTGCAGCGCCGCGAGCTCATCTACGCCCGCCGCGACGCGGTGGAGCACGAGTTGGAGCGGCTGCAGGAGACGCTCGCGTTCATCACCTACAAGTGCTGGTACTACGACAAGGCCGTGGAGCTGGGTTCGGAGGCCGCCGTGAAGGCCATCCCCATAGACGAGCTGCCGCCCGACATCCGCGCCATCAAAGAGCGCTGCGGCATCAGCCGCTACTGAGGACGACGGGGGAGCGACAGCGGGCAACATCGAAACTTTAGAGCAATCAATGCATGAAGAAGCGAAAGCAGATAAATCATTCCGTACGCTGCTAGAACCCGATTGGTAATACCGAGCGCATTTCCTAGCAACCGTAGAGTATTGAATATGATATGATATGAATAAATAGAAAGGAACTTCGATGCGGCTGGTAATCCATCCAAGAGTCCACATGAGGCATCCAGAGTTGAGTGAAGATGATGTCAAAACGGCGTTTCGGGGTATGTTCAAGCACATCTATCGCGAAAACGGTGATCTGGTTGGCGTCGGGATGGATGGGAAGAACCGGCTCGTGGAGATGGTGGCGAGGTACGCCGATGATGGCATCGTGATCGTCTACCACGCTTTCACGCCGCCTACACACAATGTCATGCGTGAACTCGGGATGGTCAGATAGGAGCGGATATGGCAGCGACGTTAGAAGAAAAACTGAACGCAATGCTCGGTATGACGGCCGACGAATTGGAAGAGAGCGCACAGGCGTACGAAGCCGGCGAGATTGATTTCACTTCTGCCGATGAGGTGCGTGACGGATCGCCATTCGACTACATAGGATCCAGGAGGGAGACGTTCGTTCTTGATGCTGCAGACTTTCGCGGCGTGATGCAGGTTATGAAGATGGATGGATGCAGTAAGTCGACCGTATACCGCACCGCTCTCCGCGAATATCTGGATAAGCGCGGATTTGCTCACGCGTAGCCGATGGGCGCGCCATCGGTGTAGCAGCAGCGCCTCTCTCATGCAAGCACGAGAGAGGCCCAAACTGGTTTATAGGTCGCAGCAGGTTGAGCGAACCTGTGGCAGTCAATTTCGAGCATGTCACCGCCTTGGGAGCATAAGCCAATCTCGCAATCAGCAACCTGTCGCGGGCAACCGTCTTACGCGAAGTACGCCGCTATCTCGCGCATGCGATCTCCCTGCGCCACGCCGAAGGGGCAGCGCGCGTCGCAGTGGCCGCAGGAAAGGCAGTCCGCAGCGTTTCTGCCGAGGTGCGCGTAGTGGTCGCGGGCCAGGTCGTCTCCGGCGCGGGCTAGGTCGTAGTACTTGTTGACCAGCCCCACGTCGATGCCTGCCGGGCAGGGTAGGCAGTGGTTGCAGTACACGCACGCCGGCGCGCTGTTTGCCGGCGCGAGCGAGGCAGCCTCCGACCAGTCGCGCTCGGCGGGCGAGGCGTCCAGGAACGCCAGCGCCTCTTCGAGGTCGGCCAGCCCGCGCACGCCCGGCAGCACGCAGAGCGCACCGGGGCGGTCGAGCGCGTACTGCATAAGCTGCGCGCGCGTGAGCGCCCGCCCAAGCGGCGAGCGCGCGTCGTCAAGCAGCTGCCCGCCCGCGAACGCCTTCATCACCGAGATGGCCACGCCCGCCTGCTCGCAGTCGCGGTAGAGCGCGGCACGCGCGGCCGCCGTGCCAATGCCGTAGGACCCCTGCGTGCAGTCATAAGCCGGGTTCACGCTGAACATGATGAGATCGACAAGCCCCGTTTCCAAGAACAGCCGTGCGATGCGCGGGTCGTGCGTGGAGGCGCCCAGATGGCGCAGCGTGCCCGTCGCCTTGAGGCGCTGCAGGTAGTCCCAGGTGCCGCCGCTCATGACTTGGTCGAAGTCGCGCTCCTCGTCAATGCAGTGCACCATGCCGAAGTCGGCGTATCCGATGCCGAGCACCTCCATTTCTTCCTCGAAGGCGCGCGCGATGCGGTCGGCGTCGAGCGTCCAACCGTATTTGCGCTCCGGCCCCGTCTCGTACACGGCGCCGAAGTGCATCTGCACAATGACGTCATCGCGCCGTCCCGCGAACGCGCGCCCGTAAGCGCGGAAGGGACGAAACTCCGAGGGGCACAGGTCGAAGAAGTTCACGCCGGCGTTCAGCGCGCGCTCCACCGTGCGTGCGATCTCATCATCGGTCGAGGCGTGGATGGATCCCATCCCCAGCCCGATCACGCTCACGCGCTCCCCGCCGCGCGGCACCGTGCGGTATTCCATAGCTCCCATGCGTCTCCTTCCGAGTTGTCCGACCCGTTTAGTATGGACCTTGGAGCGTGCTCCAAGTCAAGCGCCCTCCGACTTGGTTCGACGAAGCCGGAGGGCGCGGGCGCTGCCCGATTGAGGGCTTTGGACGGCGGGCGCTTTGCCGTCGCCCTGCAGCGGCCAGGCGGCCACCGCTACCTGTCTGCCCAGGAAGTGTGGTTCAGATGCATCTGATGGCAGTCGGCGCAGCCTTGCGCCTCTTGGAGGTCGAGCGCGTCGTGGCGATCATGCCAAGAGCCTTCGGTGTGGCAGCCCGACCGCAGGCAGAAGCCTTCGGTGTTGGCTAAATTGCTCGCCCCCAACGGGTCGTCGAAATTTCCCGTCGCCCATGCGATAGCCTCGGACACCTGCTCGTCTATGCGGGGTTCATGGCACTGCAGGCAGGTGACGTTCGCTTCAAGGTGCCGTGCGGCCATGAGCGTGTCGGCTTCGTAATATCCTTCAACGTAGGAATCCATGGGGGAGTGGCACACCGCGTTGCAGAATCCGGGTTGCTCGTGCCAGACCCAGAAGCCCGCTCCCGCAACGAGGATTATTGCAGCGGCCATCCCAAGCGCGATGCCGGATTTACGGGAGAGGCGTTTGCGCTTGGGTATGGTCGGGGTTTCGCGCGGCTCCGCGGCGTTTGCCGTGCCGCGCTCGTTTTTGTTGGTTTCGCTCATGGAGGTTCCTCCTTGCGGGTTGTTCTGGTAGGGGCCGGCGCCCTTGCAGCGAGGCGCCGGCCAGGGGATGTCAGCGTGTTGCGGGGGCTTTCAGCAAGGCGGCGTCTTTGCATGTCAGCTCGGCCAGAAGCCGGGCGGCCGCACCGTACAAAGGCGCATCCTCGGCGGCGAGCCGGGAGGCGAAGGGGCCTGTCCACGTGCCAAGGTGCTGCTCGAGGAACGCCGCGCTTGCCGCACGCGCCTGTTCGAAGGCGGGTTCGTTGCCTTTCGAGGAGCTTTCCTGCATGCGCTGGGCCAACTGCGCAAGAAAGCCCGTCTCAAGGGCCAGGTGGTCGTCTGACACCTGCGGGTAGCGCTTTGGAAGAAAACCTGACGCCCGGTAGGCCGTGCGAACCTCGAGGGTCACGCGCGTGAACAGCGCCCGGTCCTTAAGCGTCCAAACAGACTCCCACGGGGGAGCCGGCAGCGTCCCGGGTCCGACGAACAGGCGGGTGTACTCCCGGCGAGCCGCCGAGGCATCGCTGAGGGCGGAGGCGATGTTGGCAAAGCCCTCTTCCGGGTCGTTCGCCTCCTCATTGCCACTGATCAGCGCAAACGCCTCATTAGCAAGCTGTATGTCAAAGGCGTCGGCAAGCTCGGCGGTCGGTTCTTCTGCGAACAGGCGGTGGAGCAGCGAGTACAGATACGTTCTTGCAGCCAGCTGCTCGTCGGTCAAAGCGTTCACGGGTGCCTCCTGCTACACGATCATCTGTCGGCATGGCTCGGCAAACGCCTGCGCCTTCGTGCGCATGAGCAGGTTGGGGGAGGTTTCGGAAGAGGAGGGCAAAACGGGCAAGTCGCTTGTCAGCTCTTCGCCGTGCGCTGCGCGCAACTCCTCGATGTCCCCGAACTCGATGGCGCGCATGGGGCAGGCGTCCACGCATACGGGGTTCTCGCCGTTGTCGCGAAACGCCTTGCATGCGTCGCACTTGCCCGAAACCCGTCTATCCTCGTCGTAGGAGGGGTGACCGTAGGGGCACACGGCAACGCAGGTGCGGCATCCTATGCACTCGTCCTGATCGATGTACACCGTGCCGTCGTCGGCTTTGCGACAGGCTCCAACAGGGCAGTTCTCCACGCAGGCCGGCTGTTCGCAGTGGTTGCAGGTGGCCGCGAGGCTGAAGCGGGACGCGGCGGGGTATGTCCCAACCTGGTACGTTCTCACCTCGCGGTACACGACATGCGCGGGCAGGTCGTTGCGGTCTTTGCAAGCCGTCTGGCAGGCACGGCATCCCGTGCAGCGGGCCAGGTCAAAGTAAAATCCCAAAGGCATGGCGCATCTCCTCTACTCGTTGACAACGGTCGGGTACGGAAGCGGCTTGTCCAGGTCGGCTGGCACTTCGCGTCCTTCGAACTTCTCCACCTGCACAACCACGGAGTTGAATCCCATAACCAGTGACTCGGCGAAGTACGATCCGTTGAGCGTGCTGTCGGAGGAGCCGAAGTCGATGCCGGTCTCCTCGTCCATCTCCACCCAGCCGCCGTGGGGGATGGCGCAAACACCCTCCATGAAGCAGTCGTCGATGGAAAGATGGCGCACCACCTTGCCGTACGGGCTGGTCACCAGCACGGGGTCTCCGTCGGCAAGCCCCCGCTCGGCGGCGTCTTTGCTGTTCATGTAAAACGGGTTTGCGTACGCTTCGCGCAACCACGGGGTGTTCTCGAGGATGGTGTGCGCGCGGCGCAGATAGTGGGGCTGGAAGCACTGCAGCGGGTAGTCGCCCTTGGTCTTGGCGCCCCAATCGGAAAACGTCGCCTCGTAGTTGTCCTGCGACTGCAAGAACACGGGGTAGGGCTTGAACTCGTGCGCGGACACGCCCATGAGGTTGAGTATGTCGGCGCGCGACTGGCAGTAGATCTCGAATTTGCCGCTTCTCGAAGGGAGCGGATGAGCCTCGGGATCCGCGACGAAATCTTGGTAGGCGATCCATGTCCAGTTGTCGTCCTCGCGGCGGGGCACCTGGTAGCTGCCGGTCTTGATGAACTCGTCGTAGTCGATGACGCCTTGCTGCGGCTCTCCTTCAAGGCCCAGCTCGTCTATCTTCTCCTGCGTGACGGTGACGAGGGGCTGTATGTCCGTGCCGTCTTCGGTGCGGATGGTGGAGGTCAGCACGGCGTCGAAGCGACGTTGCGCGTCGGAGCGGGTGTAGAACTCGCTCGGGTCCAAACCGCACTTCGTTGCGAGCAGCTCCACGAATTGACGATCGCTCTTCGCTTCGTACAAGGGTTCGCACACGGTGCCCGGTATGAGCATGAAATCACGGTTGATCTGCGTGTTTATCATACCCGTTTCGTATTCGGCGTTCTCCCAGCGCGTCGTGCAGGGCAGCACGATGTCCGAATACTGCGCCGTGGGGCGGAACTGCCAGGTGTGGCACACCACCAGGTCGAGCCCGCGGAACACCTCGATGGCCTTGTTGATGTCCATATTGGTGGAGAAGCCCTCGTTGTTCTGGGCGAAGTACGCGCGGATGTTGATGTCGCGCTCTTCGGGTTCAACGATGGAGGACGATCCGTCGGCGTAGCTGATGGTTCCCATGTAGCGGTAGCTTCCCTTGAGCACGGCCGACCACATCTCGGGTCCGGTGATGGCGTCGTCGTTGGGGTTGGCTATGGTGAGCGTGCCGATGGCACTGTTTCCCGTGGTCATGGATGCCAGATCGGGCAGGGGTGCGCCGCACTGCACAATGGCCTCGCCGGAGTTGCCCGCCGAGAAGCTGAAGATGCCGCCGGTGGCGTTGCCCGGCTTTCCCAGGTGGCCTCCCATGCAGCCGATGGTAAGGAACAGCTGCGGGAAGTACTCCGCCCCGTTGTAGCGTGCCGCCGCGTAGCTGTGCAGGTTCATGACGTTGTTGTCTTTGGCTTGCAGGCGGGCGTACCATTCGATGTCCTCGATCGGCGTGCCGCAGTACTCGGTGGCCCACTGGGGGGTCTTCGGCTGGCCGTCGTAGACGCCCAGCACGTAGTCGTGGAAATTCTCGTTGACGGTGGCGTCTGCGGGCATGCTCTGGGCGTCGAAGCCCACGCAGCACCGATGCAGGAAATCCCAATCAAGGATGGAGCCGTCCTCGTCTTCGGTGATCATCACGTAGGCGACGGCCAAAAGGAACGCAGTGTCGCTGCCGGGTCGCACCCGTATCCAGCGCGCGTCAAGCGTGGAGGCCGAGAAGTTGTAGTCGGGTCCCACGTACACGAACTCGGTTCCGTTCTCCTTGGCGCGCATGAAGTGATACATGGGGTTGCCCGCCGAGCACCAGGCCGGATTCGCCGAATACAGCACGATGGTGTCGGCGTTCAGCAGGTCGAGCCGGTCGTTCGACCCGTTGATGTCGGGGTTGATGGCGTAGGTGATCCCCAAGTTCGGCGTGCCGACGAAGTAGGAGCCGTACGAGTTCGAATTGAGGAACGGGATATGGCCTCCCAGCTGGTCGAGCACGTTTTCGAGCTGCGCCCCCGCGTAACCGCCGATCATGATGGATCGGTTTCCGTACTCCGCATAGATCCGGTCAACCTCCTGCGCGATCATCTCGCACGCCTCGTCCCACGAGATGCGCTCCCACTCGTCTTTGCCGCGCAGTTCTCCGTGGATGTTCTCGCCCCCGCCCGGCTGCCAGTGCACGCGCTTCATGGGGTACTTGATGCGGTCGGCGCCGAACAGATGCTGGCGCTGCGCGCGGCCGCGCGGGCAGGCGCGCTGCTGGGGCAGTTCGAAGGTGTCCTCGTGCGTGTCGTCGGTTTTCACGCGCGTCACGATGCCGTCCACGGTGTAGGCGCGCAGCATGCAGCGGCTGCCTCCGCAGTTGTGCCAGCAGGGCACGGTCACCCACTCGCCCTGCATGGTCGGATCGAACTCCGCATCAAGGCGGTGTCCGTCGGCGGAAACCCCCTGCGTGGGCCTATCGGCCTCGACCGCGCGCAGCTCGTTTTCTGAGCTGCAGCCGGTTGCGATCACCGCCGCGCTTGCTGCTGCGGCCGCCGCCACGAAGCTCCGTCTTGAGATGGGGATGGTGCTCATTGCGTCCCTCCTGTTTCTGCGGGCGCCACTTTGGCGCCCCTCCCGTCTTTCGCCTTGCGGCTTTCGACTAGATTATTGGGGGGCGCCCATGCGCAAAGCAAATGCCCATATCGAGTTGTTTTGTATAGCGATAAGGCATACTATGGACTTGAAGAGGGAAAACATAAAAGATAAGGAGGGGCGATGCCTTCAGTTGACTCGCCGAAGCCGCATCTCGACATCCAGGCCCTGAGGTACTTTCGCGCGTTCGTTCGGGAGGGGACCGTTTTGGGCGCGGCGAAGTCTCTTCATCTCACCCAGCCGACGCTCTCTCGGCAGCTCATCAACCTCGAAAAGCAGGTGGGTGCGCCGCTGTACGTGAAGGAGGGGCGCCATGTGAAGCTCACCGAAAAGGGCCGCGTGCTCCTTCGATACGCCGAATCGGTGGTTGATCTGGTTGAGGAGGCCGAGCGCGAGCTTTCCTCGGCCGGATCGCAGGTGTCTGGCGGGGTGTTCATCGGGCATGGGGAGCCCGCCGCCATGAGGATTGTCACCATGGCGATGATGCATGTGCTTGATCGTTATCCCGATGTGCAGTTCCACCTGTTCACCGGTTCGACGGGGGATCTGTTCGAGAGGCTTGACACGGGGCTTTTGGATTTCATCGTGGAAAGCGAGGTGGTGGGGCGGCCCGGTTACCGGCAGCTCATGATGCCGGTGTCGGACACATGGGGCGTGGTCATGTGCGAGGACGATCCGTTGGCCTTGCGCACCTCCATTCTCCCTTCCGATCTTGAAGGCAGGCCCATCCTGTGCTCGCGCCAAGTGATCAAGGCGGGCGTGTTGCGGGATTGGGCGGGCGACTCGTTTGACAAGATGCGCCAAGTTGCCACGTTCAACGCGGGATCGTCCATGATCAACATGCTGTCCCTGTACGGCATGGCGTACGCGTTCACGTACGAAGACCAGTTTCGGGTCAGCGGGTCGCAGGGGCTGTGCTTTCGGCCGCTCGATCCGCCGACCGAATCGGAGTGCGGCATCGTGTGGAAGAAGGCTCGCGACCTTTCCGCCGCCGCCTCCGCGTTTCTCGAATCCGTTGAGGAGCTGTGTCGGGAGTCGGCATGACGCCGGCTCCCGATCAGCCCCCGCGCCGGCAAGCGGCGGCGAGGGCAAGCGGCGGTGAACCCTTATGCCTGATCGAAGTTCCAGGAGCTCATGTAGGCGATCTGCTCTTCGGTGAGCGCATCTATCGCAATGCCGAGCGTCTCCAGCTTCACGCGGGCGATGCCGTCGTCTATCTCCACCGGCACGTCATACACCTTGTTCTCCAGCTCGCCGGCGTGCGCGTAGAGGTACTCGGCGGCCATGATCTGGTTGGCGAAGCTCATGTCCATCACCGACGCCGGGTGCCCCTCGGCGCAGCTCAGGTTCACAAGCCGCCCTTGGGCCAGCAGCACCACCGTGCGCCCGTCGGCGAGCGTGTACTCCTCCACCAGGGGCTTTAGCTCCTCCTTCTTCACGGCGTGCTCCTCCAGCCAGCCGATGTTGATCTCGGAGTCGAAGTGCCCGGAGTTGCAGATGATGGCGCCGTCTTTCATGTTCTCGAACGCGGGTCCGTCGATGACCTTGCAGTTGCCGGTCACGGTCACCCACACATCGGCGAAGCGGGCGGCCTCGGCGGCGGGCATCACCTCGTAGCCCTCCATGTGGGCCTCGAGCGCCTTTAAGGGGTCCACCTCGCACACGATCACGCGCATGCCCATGCCTTTGGCGCGCAGGGCCAGGCCGCTTCCGCAGTAGCCGTAGCCCGACACCACGATGGTGCGCCCGCACATCAGGCGGTTCGTGGCGCGGATGATGCCGTCCAAGGTGGACTGGCCCGTGCCGTAGTGGTTGTCGAAGCAGTGCTTGGTGTTGGCGTCGTTGATGTTGAACACAGGGTAGGAAAGCGTGCCGTCGGCGGCCATGGCGGCCAGGCGCACCACGCCCGTGGTCGTCTCCTCGGTGCCGCCGATCACGCCTTTGAGCTGCTCGGGGAAGCGCGTGTGCAAAGCGGTGTCCAAATCGGCCCCATCGTCCATGACGATCTGCGGGTTGGTGGCTATGACGGCCTCGATGTGGCGGTTGTAGGTTTGCGCGTCCTCCCCGGCGATGGCGAACACCTCCACGCCGAAGTCGCGCACGAGTGCGGCCGCCGTGTCGTCCTGGGTGGACAGCGGGTTCGAGGCGCAGAGCGCCACCTGGGCGCCCGCCGCCTTGAGCGCGCGCATGAGGTTGGCGGTCTCGGTGGTCACGTGCATGCACGCGCCGATGCGCACGCCCTCAAGCGGGCGCTCGCGTTCGAAGCGCTCGCGGATGGACGCGAGCACGGGCATGTCGCGATCGGCCCATAGGATGCGGGCGAGGCCGGCGTCGGCCAGGTTGATGTCCTTGATGTCGTGGTTCAAGGGATGCCTCCGTCTTTTGGGTAGGGGATTTCGACTCGTTGCGGGTGACAAGGGTATCACAGGGCCGATGCGCCCGCACGGCCCGTCCGCTCTAATATGGAGGCCATATGCAGAATCTGTGTGAAGAACGGTGTTTTCTCCGGGTAAAACCAGAAGAAAAGGTAACGGAGGAGCGCCTTTTGGCCCCATGTGCCGCGCAAGTCGCTATACTTTCACGAGTTTGGTGTGCGCCCTGCTGGCATGGGGGCGGCGTGAGCAGTGCGCTTCCGCTGGGGGCCGATAAAGGAGCAAAGGTGCTGGACCAGTTTTTCTCGCAGATTTCCTTCGTTGACGTGTTCAACTTCTGCGTGTTCATCGCGTTCACGATCTGCTACACCTATCAACTCTACTACGTGTTCGTGGTGCTCACCCGCAAGCCCCGGGAGCTTGTCGCGAAGCGCAACCACAAGTTCGCCGTCGTGGTGTCGGCGCGCAACGAAGCCGCCGTCATCGGCGACCTCATCCACTCCATCAAGGTGCAGAACTACCCTTCTGAGCTCATCGACGTGTTCGTGATCGCCGACAACTGCACCGACGACACGGCGCGGGTCGCGCGCGAGGCCGGAGCCACCGTGTTCCCCCGGGCGAACGACAAGGAGGTGGGGAAGGGCTACGCGCTCGACTACGGCTTCCAGGTCATCCGCGAGCAGTACGCCGACCGCGGCTACGAGGCCTATTTCGTGTTCGACGCCGACAACGTGCTGGACGTGAACTACTTCCGCGAGATGAACAAGACCTTCGACAACGGGGCCGTCGCCTCCACCAGCTACCGCAACTCCAAAAACTACGACTCCAACTGGATCAGCGCCGGCTACGCCGTGTGGTTTTTGCGCGAGGCGAAGTTCCTCAACCAGGCCCGCCTCACGCTCAACACCAGCTGCGCGGTGTCGGGCACGGGCTTTTTCGTGGCCGCCGACATCATAGAGAAGCACGGCGGGTGGAAATGGCACCTGCTCACCGAGGACATCGAGTTCTCCGCGAGCAGCATCCTGGAGGGGCGTCGCATCAGCTACTGCCCCACGGCCATCCTCTACGACGAGCAGCCTACGACGTTCCGTGACTCGTGGAACCAGCGCTTCCGCTGGGCGAAGGGCTTTTACCAGGTGTTTTGGCACTACGGCGCGCGCCTGGCCAAGGGCATAGCCACCAACCCCAAAGGCTCGCGCTTCGCGTGCTACGACATGCTCATGACCATTGCGCCGGGCATGCTGCTGACCATCGTTTCGGTGACGTTCAACGCCATCATCTTGGCCCTGGCTTCCATGGGGCTTATGTCCACGGGCGTCATGGTGGCCTCGTCGGTGTCGTCCATCTTCTTCTGCCTGATGAACTACCTGGTGTTCATGTTCATGTTCGGCGTGCTCACCACGTTCGTGGAATGGGATTCCATCCGCTCCACCACGGGCAAGAAGGTGCTTTACATGTTCACCTTCCCCTTCTTCATGCTCACCTACGTGCCCATAGCGCTGGTGGCGCTGGTGAAGAAGTGCAAGTGGAAGCCCATCCAGCACAGCATCTCGGTGGATGTTTCGGAGTTCTCCGAGGCCGCTGCCGACGCGCACAAGCGCTCGCTGTAGCGCATGCGGGCGCCGGCGGGGCGCCTGGGTCCTCGCCGGTCGCGGGGTTGTGCTACCAGACGCGCGCGAAGGTAAGGCAGCGCACGGTGCCTGATCCGGCCGCCCGCAGGGCGTCGGCGGCGGCGAGCAGCGTGGCGCCCGTGGTGCACACGTCGTCCACGACGAGCGCGTGCGGGGGCGCGCAGGCTCCGGGCAGCACGCGGAACCTCCCCTCCATGTTCTCGAGCCGTTCGCGTCGCGAGAGCGCGCGCTGATCGTTTGCGCGCGGGCGCGCGAGCGCCGGGGCGGTTTCCAGCCCGAGCAGGGCGGCCGTTGCGCGGGCAAGCTCCTCTCCGTGGTCGAACCCCCGTCGCCGCCGTGCGGCGGAGGTGGCCGGGATGGGGACCACCGCAGGGCGCGCGGCCAGCCACTCCGGGGAGGGGATGGGGGCCATGAGCTTTGCCATGACCCCCGCCAACCGGCGTTCTCCCGCGTCCTTCCAGGTGCGGACGATGCGCGCCGCCGCGTCGTCGAAGATGACGGCGCTCGCGCACCCGTCGTATGAAAGCTCCTCGCGGCCTGCCGCCCCCATCATCACGGCGTTGCACTCGGTGCATTGCACGCGGCCGAACGGCGCTCCGCATCGCGGGCAGGCGCGCCACCAGTCCAGGTGGCAAAGGCGCGCCTCGCAGCGTGCGCACAGGACGTCCCCCGGCTCGTCGCAGACGGCGCAGCGGGTGGGCCACAGCGTCTCCGCCACGGCCTCGGCGGCTCCCTGCGCGTACAGGCCCGCCGTGCGAGCTGTGCGGCGGAGCGCGTTTTGACGCAGAGGAGGTTGCCGACGCGCGGGCCGGGCGCGCCGAAGGGAGCGCTTTGCGCGCGACGGCGTTTCGGACGGTATGTGCGCGCTCGGCGTCATGTTCCGATGCTACCACGGAGGCCCTTGCGCGGAGCTTCCCGTTTTCCAGTGCGCCTTCGCTTCGTTCTTTCGCGGATCCAGCGTGGATCTGACGCGTGTCCGACGCGCGTTTGATGCGGATCCGACGCGAACTTGGCGCGCGTCCAGCGCGGACCTGGCGCGCGTCCGACGCGCGTTCGGCGCCCATCCAGCGTGCGCTCGGCGATTGACCCGCTTATCTCGTGCGCTCGGCATGCGCCTCGTGCTTGGTCCGCGTCCAACCCGCGCTTGGTCCGCGCCCACCCGCGCGTTTTCCGCCCTCTCGGCTTTCCGAGGTATTGAGCAGATTCCCGCCGCACGCTTTCGGGCGGATGGCGCATCTGCTACACTAACCGTGCTTCTTTCGAGTCTGTAGTTGCGGGTTCGGCGGTGGTTCGAGCCCTAGTCCACGGCAGATGCGGTCGAAAGGACCCACGTAAGCCGCGTTGCGCGGCGATCATGGCGTATCCTAGAGGTAAGTCGCACCGCCCGTCTGAACACGCGGCATCCGGTCGCGGCGGGCGAGAGGGCGACGGGCGCAAGCTCGGCTCCGGTGCGCGGGTGTGGGGGCAAAGACTAGGTCAGTCGGAAGAGGCGTTTTCGTCGAAGCAAACGGCAGATGGAGGCATTCCGGTTATGAAGCGTTTGAAGGCGCTCGCGTCCTGCGGCATCGCAATCGCGTGCGCGGCGGTTTTGGCCGCCGGTATGGCGGGCTGTTCGTCACAGCAATCCTACGCGCCTCCCGAGGCGGTGCCCACGGTTTCCACGCCGGCCATAGGCCAGGAGGGCGTGCTGCGGGTGGGAGTGAACACCGACAGCGCTCCTTTGGCCGGTCAGCCGTCCGGTTCCGCCAAGATCGTCGGTGTGGACGTGGATGTGGCCGCGGCCTTGGCCGATGCCCTGGGGCTGAAGCTCGAGGTGGTTGACGTGGGGTCCGATCCCGAAACGGCCCTGACCGAAGGAACGGTCGACGTGGTCATGGGCGTGGACACCTCCGATTCCGACGCCTCGTTCTGGACTTCCCAGGCCTACCTTCCCACTGCGGTGGCCCTGTTCTCCACGCCCTCCAACGCGACGGTGCCCACGAACGCCTCGCAGCCCTCCGTTGCGGCTCAGGTGTCTTCCAAAAGCGCGTGGGCGGTCACCAACGAGTTCGACCAGGGCAGCATAACCACCACGCAAGACCTCAAGAGCGCGTTTTCCGCCCTTGAGTCGGGCCAGGTGGACTACGTTGCGGCCGACGCCGTCATCGGCACGTACGTCGCCCATAGCGCCGGCGACGAGGTGCAGATCGTCGCGCTCATGCAGCAGCCGAGCGGGTACGCGGTGGGCGTGCTCGACGGCAACACCGAGCTCAAGCAGGCCGTGGCGGACGCGTTGGCCGTGATCGAAGGCAACGGCACCGTTGCGGTCATCGAGCGGAAATGGCTTGGAACGGCGCTCGATTTGTCCAGCACGCCCCTGACCGCGGGCGCGACGTCGTCGGCCTCCTCGGGGACCGATGCGGCTTCCGGCGAGACCGGCTCCGAGGCCGGGGAGGGCGCCCCGAGCGCGGACGGCGAAGCCGAATCTGACGCCCCGAGCACAGACGGCGGGGCTGCCGAGGGCTCTGCGACCGAATCCGACGCCCCGGGCGCAGCCGGCGCCCCATCCGAAAGCGCCGCCTAGCCCGCGCAGTGTGCGGAAGGTGAGCCGAGGGCCCGCGACGCGAAATCGCGCCGCGGGCCTTTCCCTATGCGGCGGCACAGGGGCGATTCGCTTTGGAAGGCCGACGGCTTCCGAGGACGACGCCCCGCATTGTTTTTCGCTCATCGGTTGACTTGGAGCGCGCTCCAAGTGATTCAATGGTTGCGTTGGACGAACGGAAGGCGGAAAGACGGCATGGAGACACGGGAATTGCGCGCGCTGCTTGCGCGGGTGGCGGAGGGGAAGGCGTCCGTCGACGAGGCCGAGCTGGCCTTGCGCATGGCTCCCTTCACGGATCTGGGTTGGGCGAAGGTGGACCACCACCGCGGCGTGCGCCAGGGCGTGTCGGAGGTGGTGTACGGCGCGGGCAAAACGGCCGGTCAGATAGCGGACATCTGCCGGGCCCTTGCGGCGGGGGGGCAGGAGCGCGTGCTCGTCACGCGCCTGGACGAGGAGAAGGCCGGCGAGGTTGAGCGCCTGCTGTCCCAAGGCGGCGCGGCTGCGGGCGACGGGCCTTGCGCTGGCGCGCTTGCGGGCGGCGCGTTCTCGGAGGCCGCGTTTCGCTATCATGCGCTGCCGCGCCTGGGCATCCTCGGCGGCCTTCCCGAGCCTGACGGGAACGGGTCGGTGGTCATCGCCGCCGCCGGCACGAGCGATTTGCCCGTGGCCGAGGAAGCGGCGATGACCGCCGAGATGCTGGGCAACCGCGTGGTGAGGCTCTACGACGTGGGCGTGGCCGGCATCCACCGCCTGCTCGCGCACGCCGACGACATCGCCGCCGCGAGCGCGGTGGTGGCTGTGGCCGGCATGGAGGGGGCGCTTGCCAGCGTGGTGGGCGGCCTGGCGTCGTGCCCGGTCATCGCCGTGCCGACGAGTGTGGGCTACGGTGCCAGCTTCGGCGGGGTGGCCGCGCTTCTGGCCATGCTCAACTCGTGCGCGTCGGGGGTGTCGGTGGTCAACATCGACAACGGTTTCGGCGCGGGCTACCAGGCGCACCTGATCAACCATGCGAAAGCGAGGAACGTATGACGACCCTTTTCTGGAACCTTGAGGAAAACGCTACGCGAAGGCATCTTCTGGCCGAGGCTCTTTTGCAGCTGCCCGAGGAGGCGCGCGGCGCCGTGCTGGCGGCGGCCGACGCGGCGGGCGTTCCCGACTCCCACCATCACGATCTGGCGGAGGTGAACGCCACCATCGACGCGCTGCGGGCGAGCGAGCGCGCGAAGGCCGACATGCGGGCGGTCTACCGCATTCTGGCCGAAGCCGAGGCCGCCGCGCACGGCTGCTCGGTGGAGCAGACTCACTTCCACGAAGTGGGGAACGGAGAGGCGCTTAGGAACGTGCTGGCCATCTGCTTGGCCGTGGAGGCGCTTTCTCCCGATCGCGTGCGCGCCACGCGCGTGCAGACAGGCGAGGGCACCGTCGTGTGCGCGCACGGCGAGCTGGCCGTCCCCGCGCCCGCCACGGCCGCCATCATCGCGCGCGGCATTCCCGTGTGCGAGCGCACGCTGCCGGGCGAGCGTTGCACTCCCACGAGCGCCGCCGTCATTCTGCACTTCGTGGACGAGTTCGAATAGGGAGCCGGCGAAGGGCCGGGCGCGCACGAACGCTCGGGCATGCGCGAACACGGCCCTCCGCGCTTTCCGCAGCCTGGCGAGCATTCGACCGCCGCATCCCAGCAAGCATCCGAGCGGCCGCATCCCAGCGAGCATCTGGCCGTTCGTCGCACTCCCGTGGGCGCGTGGCCGCTC
This sequence comes from Candidatus Rubneribacter avistercoris, assembly GCA_019115845.1. Lineage (GTDB taxonomy): Bacteria > Actinomycetota > Coriobacteriia > Coriobacteriales > Eggerthellaceae > Rubneribacter > Rubneribacter avistercoris. Next base: position 26,309 of record DXCU01000075.1, read on the forward strand.
GCTTCGCGTTCTCGCGAGTGCCCCTGCCGTTCTGCATTGCTGCGAGCATTCCCGCCCCTTTGCGTTTACGCGTACGGATGTTTCACGTGAAACAATTGGTGCAGTATCGTGCGGCATTGCAACGAAATGTTTCACGTGAAACATCCGTATGTGTTTTTGCGAGTTTTCGCAATGTGCGAATAGGGATTGCGCAGGGGAAAGGCTGCCGCGCGTTGCGCGTCGCCCATCTGCGGTTTCGGGAGGGCGTGCGGCCGTGCGGGCAAAACCTGGAATGTTTCACGTGAAACATTCGTACGAAAAACCCGCCCTGACCGGAAGGTCGGTCGGGGCGGGTTCGCGGAGCCTGACGCCGCCTGCGACGCACGCAAACGGTGCAGGCGGCAAGAGGTTCGCACGCGGCGTCGCACGACGGCGATGCCGCGTGCGCTGTGCCGCACGAGGACGGCACGCGTGCGCTGTGCCGCCGTGCGATGCCGCGTGCGGCAGAAGGGCTAGTTCAGGAAGTCCTCGAGGATCTCCTCCTCGGCCTCCTCCTCGGTGAGGCCGAGCGTCATGAGTTTGGTGATCTGGTCGCCGGCGATCTTGCCGATGGCGGCCTCGTGCACGAGCATGGCGTCCTCGCTGGCGGCCTCGATGCCGGGGATGGCCGTCACCTTGGCGTTGCCCATGATGATGGCGTCGCACTGCACGTGCCCGCGGCACGCCGCCTCGCCGATGACGAGCGGGTTGAACACCTGCTTGGAGTTATCCTGCGCCACCGAGCGCGAGATCACCTGCACGCTGGAGTCGTCGCCCTTGAGTTCCACCTTCATGTTGGAGGTGGCGGTTTGGTCGCCGTGAGTGAGCAGCTTCTCGATGAGCACCAGCTTGGCGCCGGCGGCCAGTTCGGCGTTGGTGTCGCGCACGGTGGAGGACACGCCGCGCAGCTGCACAAGCTCCATCTCGCAGTTGGCGTTCTCGTCCATGATGACGTTCGTCACGGGGTTGAGGATGCGCTCGCCGGTGCCGCTGCCCTCGCCGTAGTGCTTCTCCACGTACTTCACGCGGCTGTTCTTGCCGCAGTGGAAGGTGTGGATGCCGTCGTGCTCGGACGCCTGGTGGCTCTCGTTGTGGATGCCGCAGCCCGCGACGATGGTCACGTCGCAGTCCTCGCCGATGTAGAACGTGTTGTACACCACGTCCTTCAGGCCCGCCTGCGTGACGATGACGGGGATGTACACCGTCTCGCCCTTGGTGCCGTCGGCGATGCGGATGTCGATGCCGGGGTTGTCGGTTTTGGTGGCTATCTCGATGTTCGCGGAGGAATGGCGCTCGACGAGCTGCCCGTCCTTGCGGATGTTGAACGCGCCTTTCGGCATGCCGTGGATGTTGGCTATCTCGGCGAGCAGGCTCTCGTCGATGGGGGACAGATCAACGGCCATGGGCGGCCTCCTTCTTGGTCGGTTGGTCGGTGCGGGTCGCGCCCGCGGCGCGCATGGCGCTGCGGCGGAATGTTTCACGTGAAACATTCGTTCGCGAACCGGTTTGGGCGAAGCGGCTCGCCAGCGCGGTTCGGCGAAGCGATCCGGTCGTGCGGTTTTGCGTCGGCGGGTTGGCGGTGCGATCCGCCGACGCGGTTGCCGTCGCGCCGTCCGCTTGGCTCGGCGGCTCGGTGCTGCGGCGTCGCGAACCCGGTCCAGCGCCGCGCCTGCGGCGCCGGGCACGGGCTAGCAGGTGGTGGGGATCTCGGTGAGGTGCAGCTCGGTGGGGGTGGTCAGCTGGCAGCCGGGAACGCCCTTGGCCACGAAACCGAGGCGCGGCATGAGCTCCTCGGGCGCGCCCGTCTCCTCCACGCGGCCGTCGCGCAGAAGCACGATCTCGTCGGCCAGCTGGATGATGCGCTCCTGGTGCGAGATGATCACGATGGAGCGCCCGTCGCGCGCCTCGTGGATGTCGCGGAACGTCTCGGTCAGGCGGTCGAAGCTCCACAGGTCGATGCCCGCCTCCGGCTCGTCGTAGATGGCCAGCTTCGGGTCGCGCGCCAGGATGGTGGCGATCTCGATGCGCTTCACCTCGCCGCCCGAGAGGCTCTTGTCCACCTCGCGCGTGAGGTAGCTGGCCGAGCACAGGCCCACGCGGGCCAGGTACTCGTTGCAGGCGAGCATGGGCAGCTTTCGCCCGGCGGCGATGTCCAAAAGCTTCTTCACCTTCATGCCCTTGAAGCGGGCGGGCTGCTGGAAGCCGTAGCCGATGCCCAGCTTCGCGCGCTCGGCGATGGACAGGTCCGTGATGTCGGCGCCGTCGAAGACGATGCTGCCGCTCGTGGGGCGCTCGATGCCCATGATCAGCTTGGCGAGCGTGGATTTGCCGCCGCCGTTGGGGCCGGTGATCACCGTGAAGCGGTCGTTGGGGATGGAAAGCGACAGATCGTCGATGATGCGCTTCGTCTCCTTCGACCCTTCCTGCACGGGCACCTCGAACACGAGGTTTTTCAGTTCCAACATGATGTGCTCACTCCGTCTCTCTCGTCATTTGACTCTGTATTACTATCATTTATCGAAGGGGGAGTCAAGGCCGCGTTCGCGCGAAACCGGGATGGAGGCCGATTTCGCGGGCGTCCGGCTCCCGAAGGCACTTGGCCTTTGAGGCCCGCGTGCGTTCAGGTCCCGAGTCTCAAAGGCGCCCGATCCTTGAGGCCCGCGTGCACTCGATTCCCAAGCCTCGCAGGCGCCCGATCCTCGGAGGGTCCGAAGGCGCCCGACTCCCGGGGTTTCGAAGGCTCCCGACTCCCGGCAGTCCGAAGGCCCCGCGCCTGCGTCCCGATTCCCCCGGCGCTCATTCGCTCAGCAGGTCGATCACCTCGAATCCGGCCGACGACCCCTCCAGGATGTCGCGGTTGCCGAACGCGCACGCCGCGCCCCGTTCGACGACGCGGGCGACGGGGCTGGCGAGGTTTCGGACGTCCTGCGCGCGTGCGGCCAGCATCTGCCCGCGCGTTTCAAGCCGCATGCGCGGGGTGCGCCCGCCAAACCAGTCGCCGTCTTGGCGGCGCGCCAGCTGACGGGGCTTGAGGGGTTGGTCGAAGGCGGCCACCGTGCTCACCACGTAGCCTTCCATCTCCTCGGGCGCGGGGTCGAAGGCGGCAAGCCAGTCGGCCGCGCCCGCGAACCGCGCCAGCGTCTCGTCGAGGTGCGGGTCGCGGTAGGAGTAGAAGCGCAGGTTGCCGGTGCGCGCCGCCTGGAAGCCCGCGCCGTACGCGCCGCCCTTGACGCGCACCTCGTTCCACAGGTAGTCGTAGGACAGCGCCCGCGCCGCCACCTGCCACGCGCCCGTGTAGGCGGCGCCGAGCTCGCGGCGGTCGAAGCCCTGCGCGGCGTAGCACACGTCGGAGGGCACGGCGAACGCCTCGTTGCGCACGACGGGGTCGGGCACGCGCAGCCGCACCGCGCCGTCTCCCGTGCGCCCGATCGCGCCGCCCTCCTCCCAGAAACGGGCGAAGTCCTCGTCGGATCCGGTGAAGCTCACAAGCGACCCGTCGTCCACAAACAGCCGCGCGGCCAGGTCGGCCAGATGCTCGCCCAGCTCGCCTGCGTATTCGTCGTAGCGCGCCAGCAGGCCTTTCAGGAAGCGGTAGAAGCCCACGCCCCCCAGCTGCTCGCGCACCACGCCGGCGGGCAGGTAGTACGACCCCAGGCGCGCCATGGCGCTGGCGTGGCCGGCGGCGGCGAAGCCCTGCTCCATGGAGATGCGGCGCTGCTGCAGCACGTCTTTGATCTTGCCCGCGTCGGAGAAGTCGGTCTCCAGCAGCACTTCGCGCGGCAGGGAGGCCAGTTGCGCGACGTTCTCCGAAAGCGCGCTCGCGCCCACGGCGAACCGGGGCGACACGGCTTTGGCGTCCTCGGCGTCCTCGTGCACCTCGCAGAAAAAGCTCAAATTGCCGAGCGCCCCGTTCACCAGCGTGTCCAGTTCGGAGGCGCTGCGCCGGGCCGTTCCCAGCTTGCCCAGCACCATCGCCAGCACGGCGACATAGGGCAGCTCCTCGAACGGCACGCGCGCCAGGTCGAAGTAGCGGTAGGCGTAGGCGATGCCGCGCGTGGGGATGTCGTGGCGCAGGCAGGCGACGGACGAGTCCTCCGTCTGCGCCGGGCCGTAGGCGGGCTCGTCCGGCGCGGGGCCGATGTCGGATACCGTCAGGCGCGGCAGGGTTGCGAGCGCCTGAGGCGAGTCGGGCTCCTCCTGCAGGCGACGCAGCTCGGCCTCCTCCGCGGCCACGCGTGCGAAGTCGCCGGGTCCCATGCCGGCCGCGATGCGGGCAAGGCGCGCCCCCTCGAAGTCCTCCTCGTTATCTGCGGGCACCACCTCCACCTCGGCCATGTGGCCGTTCTCCAGAAACAGGCTGCGGATGAGGTCCTCGAAGTAGCCTTCGGTCAGCGCGCGGCGCAGAAACGCGAAGTCGTCCTCGTACTTGAGGTAGGACGTGGCCTCTTCGTCGTCGTAGAGCCAGCCCGAAAGCGCCGCCATGGAAAGCGCCACGCCGTCGGCCATGCCGAAGTCGCGCTCGCGCATGACGAACTCGGCGCGGGAAAGCGACGCCTCCACGAGCGCGTGGTCAAGCCCGCCGTCCGCAAGCTCGGAAAGCGTCCGTTCGACCACGGCGCGAAACCTCTGCGCGCCGTGGTCGGCAAGCCCGCGCAGCTGGATGACCGCGAAGGGCTGCAGAAGCGCGTCGGCCAAAAACGCGTTCGCGTCGTCGGCCAGCCCCGCGTCCAGAAGCGCGCGCTTAAGCGGCGCCTCGTTGCTGCCGGCGATGGCGTCCAAAAGGATGTCGGCGGCCACCGCGCGGGTGCGCTCGCGCGCCTGGCCTACGACGTAGGCCAGCCCCATGCAGGCGTTCTCGGGGGCGGTGTCCATGGTGCGGCGCACGCCCAGGGCGCGCACCGGCGCCTGCGCGGTCAGCGCGCGGGGGCGCAGCGGCGCGTCTCCCGCCGACGCGCGCGCCGCATCGCGGGCCGCCGCCTCGTCGGCTGCGGGCGAGAGGTAGCGCTCGTCCAAAAACGCGAGCATGCGGTCCAGGTTCAGATCGCCGTAGAGCGTGAGGTAGCTGTTGTCCGTGCGGTAGTGGCGCGCGTGCTCCTCCAGGAACCGCTCGTAGGTGAGGTCGGGGATGGCGCGCGGCGTGCCGCCGGACTCGAAGCGGTAGGCCGTGTCGGGGAAGAGCGCCGCCTGCAGCTCGTCGTAGAGCACGGAGTTCGGGTCGGAGAGCGCGCCTTTCATCTCGTTGTACACCACGCCGTTGAGGCGAAGGCGGGACGCGTCCCCCTCAGGGCCTCCGGGGGCCGCCGCGCCGTCTGCGGCGTCGGCGGAGGATGGCGTTTCCGCGCCCGCCGCGCCCGGGTTGCCCCCCGCTGCGTCTGCGCCGCCGCCTTCGCCGTCCGCCGCGCCTGCATCCTCCGCTTCCCCCGCAAGCTCCACGTGCCAGCCCTCCTGCTCGAAGATGGCGCGCTTGCGGTAGATCAGGGGATGCAGCACCGCGTCCAGATACACGTCCATGAGGTTGAGCAGGTCCTGCTCGTTGGTGCTGGCCACCGGGTACATGGTCTTGTCCGGAAAGGTCATGGCGTTCAGAAACGTCTGCATGGAGCCTTTGAGCAGGTTCACGAACGGCTCCTTGACGGGGAAGCGGTCGCTGCCGCACAGCACCGAGTGCTCCAGGATGTGGAACACGCCGGTGTCGTCGGCGGGCGGCGTCTTGAAGGAGATGGAGAACGCCTTGTTCGGGTCGTCGTTGGCAAGGTAGAGCAGCTGCGCGCCGCTTTTGGCGTGGTCGAGCACGTAGGCGGTGCCGTCTATCTCCGGCAGCTTTTCGCGCGTGCGCACGGTGAAGCCGTGCAAGGTTTGGCTCGGGGAAAGATCCATGGATGGTGTCGCCTTTCGTACGATGCGTGTCGTGTTTCGCCCCATTGTCTCACAACACGCCCCGGCGGTGCGCCTCGGACGTCCTCGGCAAGCGAAACCCCCGAAAACGGCAGAGATCGCGCCTTTCTCTCCGCTTTCGTCCCGCGCCCCCTCCGTTCGCGGACATCCCCCTTCCCAAATAAAGGCGCGAAGGGTACACTTGCCCGCGTACCCGGAACCATCGAAAGGACCTTCGTGCTCCACAGCGCCGACAAAGCCCGTTTCTCCGCCGTCGCCCTTGCGACGGGGCGGACGCGCGCATGGTGGTGGAACAGAAGAGCTTGAACCCGGGTCTCGCATAGGCTTCTGTTCCGCGCACATGAACACAGAAGAGCCCTCGGAGATCCGGGGGCTCTTTTTTGTCGCGCGGACGAAGGGACGGACCGCGGCCGGATGCGCCGCACGACCGAAGGAAAGGGACCGCCATGACCGAGAACGCACCGCATCGCCTGTACCTGCGCGAGGACCAGATACCTGCGCGGTGGTACAACCTGCGCGCCGACATGCCGGAGAAGCCCGACCCCATCCGCCTGCCGAACGGCCAGGTGGCGCAGCATGATGACCTGGCGCCCGTGTTCTGCGACGAGCTGGTGCGCCAAGAGCTTGACGACGATGCGGCGTACTTCGACATTCCCGAGCCGGTGCTGGAGATGTACCGCATCTACCGCCCCTCGCCGCTGTGCCGCGCCTACAACCTGGAGCGCGCCTTGGGCACGCCCGCGAAGATCTACTACAAGTTCGAGGGCAACAACACCTCCGGCTCGCACAAGCTGAACTCGGCCGTCGCCCAGGCGTACTACGCCAAGGCGCAGGACCTTGCCGGCATCACCACCGAGACGGGCGCGGGCCAGTGGGGCACGGCGCTTGCGGAGGCGTCGGCGCATTTCGGGTTGAACCTGGACGTGTTCATGGTGAAGTGCTCCTACGAGCAGAAGCCTTTCCGCCGCAACATCATGGAGACGTTCAACGCCAACGTCACGCCCTCGCCGTCCGCCACGACCGAGATCGGCCGCAGGATGCTGGCCGAGCATCCCGACTCCACAGGGTCGCTTGGCACCGCCATCTCCGAGGCGGTGGAGCGCGCGCTCAACGTGCCCGGCAACAAGGGCCGCTACGCGCTGGGGTCGGTGCTCAACCAGGTGGCGCTGCACCAGTCGGTCATCGGGCTTGAGAGCTACACGGCCTTCGAGGAGCTGGGGGAGTACCCCGACATCGTCATCGGCTGCGCGGGCGGCGGGTCGAACCTGGCCGGCCTCATCGCACCGTTCATGCGCGACAAGCTGACGGGGGCGCGCTTGGGCACGCGCTTTATGGCCGTGGAGCCCGCCAGCTGCCCGAGCCTCACGCGCGGGCGCTACGCCTACGACTTCGCCGACACGGGCCGCACCTGCCCGCTTGTGAAGATGTACACGCTGGGCAACGGCTTTCTGCCAAGTCCCGACCACGCCGGCGGCCTGCGCTACCACGGCATGAGCCCCATCGTGTCCAAGCTCAAGCACGACGGTTGCTTGGAGGCGGTGGCCGTGCGCCAAACCGACGTGTTCGCGGCGGCCGTGGAGTTCGCGCGTCTGGAGACCATCCTGCCCGCGCCCGAGAGCGCGCACGCCATCTTCCAGGCCATGGAGGAAGCGCGTCGCTGCGCGCGGACGGGCGAGGCCAAGACCATTCTCTTCGGCCTCACGGGCACGGGTTACTTCGACATGAAAGCCTACGACGCGTTCAACCGCGGCGAGATGCGCGACCACGTGCCCACCGACGAGGAGCTTGAAGCGGGCTTCGCCACCATCCCGCGCATCGAGGGCGTGCAGTAGGAAGGCGGCCGGGGCGCGGGCCGCTCGGGGCGCGGCCGGCGCCTTCGGGGCCGATGCGGGGCAGGGTGACGGCCGGGCCGCGGGATGTCCTGGCCGGCGCGGCGGGTGCTTGCGCGAAGGTGCCGCCGTCCGCGCCCGCCACACGCCCGATGGATATTATTTGGACGAGGGAATCCGCCCGGACAATCCTCTATAATCGTGTCCGACGCGAAAGGACGGTTCCGTGGCTGCTGGCGATACCAAGTTCTCCCATATAACGGTGAACGCCGACGACGATGACGACGTGGTGATCCAAGCCGGCGCCCGCCCGGCGCGCCCCGCCGCCGATCCTGCGCCGCGCGCTCCGGAAGCCGCCCCGGCCCCGGAGGCGCCCGCCGCGCCCGAGCGGTCTGCGGCCGCGCCCGCGGACGCGGCCACCGCCTCCCGTCCGCGCGACAAGAAAGGCTACCGTCCGACGACCGCCGACGACCTGAAGGCCGAGCCCATGTCGACGATGCAGAAGGCCATCATCGTGCTCGCGCTCGTCGGCATAGCGGCGTTTGTCGCCTACTACCTGTTCTTCATGCGCTAGCCGCAGGCCGGCGCCCAAAAGGAAGGTGCTCCGATGCCCAAACATGCCTCAAACGAACCACGCGGCGCTTCAAGCGGCAAGAACGATTTCGACTCCGACGAGCGCATCGGCCTGACAGAGGCTTTCCCCGCCGTGCAGCCCTCCGACCCCAAGGCCGGGGAGGACGGGCGCATCGGGCTCACGGAGGCCTTCGCCCCCGTGGCGGCCGGCGAAGGGGCCCACGCCGGAGGGTTCAGCTACCAGGGCGACAACGACGACGAGTACCCCGACGCCTTCGAGAGCCTCGAGCCGGTGGAGGCGCCGCCGCTGCTGTTCGACGACGCTCCCGCTCCCGAGCCCAAGCGGACCCGGGGTCGCCACGGCAAGGAGCGCAAGCCTCCCGTTCCGCCGCATCAGCGCAAGTCCCGCCGGATGCGCAAGATACTCATAGCCATCGTGGTGCTGCTCGTGCTGCTCATCGGCGCCTTGGGGTACTTCGTCTGGCAGTGGTTCCAGGAAAGCCAGCTGGTGGCCGCTCAGCAGGCCCAGGAGCAGCAAAGCTCGCAGGAGGTGGGTTCGCTGCAGCAGGACCAGAGCGAGACCAAGGACGCCAGCACCACCGTGTCCAAGAAGACCGAGGCCCCCTCGCTCACGTCCCTTCTGGGCATGACCAAGGACCAGGCCATCGAGTCGCTCAAGCGCGGGGCGACCGAGACCAGCTCCAAGGAGGTCAACGAGGAGGGCAACCCCGTCAAGACGAACGTGACGGTGGCCCTGACTGACGAGCCCGCCGACACGCGCTCGGGCACTCCCACGGTGTATCTGGGCCTGAGCGAAGAGGGCGCGGTGGTGCAGGCGGGCTATTCGGCCGCCACCGCGTCATTGGGCTATGGCTCGCTCAGCTTCGTGGATGCGGTGCAAAACGAGCGCATTGTGGAGAAGACCCTGCAGGAGGCGGGCGTCAGCGTGGCCGAGGGTTCGGTGGAGCTTCCCGCCGACAAGTCGGAGTACTCCGAGTACGCCAGCGACGGCACCACGCTTGTGAAGGAGAGCTGTTCGTTCTCCGGCACGGTGGAGTTCAACGGGGCGCCGCACGAGTGGTCCTCGGTGTTGCTCTACGACTACGCCACGGCCAACACCTCCGGCAACCTGGCCGACACCGTTCGCATCATTTACGTCTACGTGAACGCGTAGAGCCGCGGGCGCCGACCGTCGGTCCGGTCGGCGCCCGATCTCGCGAAGGGCCCGCCTCTCCCGTGCATGCGCCGGAGAGGCGGGCCCTTCGCGTTGGAACGCCTTCGAACGGAAGGGGGCGAATCCCCTTACTCCTCCTCCGCCTGCCGCGCCGCTTGCACGTGCTCGATGGAGATGGTGGGGATGCGCACGAACATGAGGTAGATCAGGAACAGGGCGACGCAGCCCAAGATCACCCACACCACGGGCTTCTGCACGATGAGCGCGCTTGCGCCCATGACCAGAAACGACACGGTGAGGATGCGCACCTTGGTGGAAGCTGGAATACCGCCTGCTTGTTTGAACGCCTCCACGTAGGTCTTGTACACCTTGGTGGAGACGATCCAGGCATGGCAGCGCGGCGAGGACTTCGCGAACAGGAAGGTCGCCAGAAGCAGGAGGGGAGTGGTGGGCAGCACCGGCACGAACACGCCGACGCACCCGAGGATGCAGGCGATCCAGGCGCCGATGAGCATGAGGGTGCGGATTGCGCGGTTCATGGGGCGTCCTTCCGGTTGTTGTGCGTTTGGGGCAGTATAGCAGACGCCCATCGTGCTCGCGCGGCAAAACCGCCCCCGTGCGCCAGATGGAGGGGTTATCCCTTTTCCTGCCAAATCGCTGCTGCCGCGGGCTTGTGCCGGCGGCAGGCCCGACAGGGGGAGGTCCCTTCCGCTGTTAAACCAGGATTGACATAGGCCAGGCCGGTTCGCCGGGCAAAACCCTACCCGTCAGGCGGGGAGGGCCTTGCCCGGCGCCCGACCAGGGAAGGCTCGGTTCGAGATTCGGCAAACACCGGTTCGTGCCAACGGTGGTTTAACAGCGGAAAGCCCCTCCGGTGGCGAGAAATCACCGAAGTCGGAAGATTTCAGGGAGCGCGGGCGGCCCTGGGAGCCTCTTTCGGATGGCGGATCTCTTCCGATCAGGCGTTTTGCTCATGCGGCGGCGGGTGGTGACGGAAGGGCTTTCCGACTTCGGTGAATTCTCGCCATGCGGCTCGTCGCCCGCCGTTCTCGCCGCAGCGCCGCAACGCCCTGCCGCCCGCAGCCGCCCTTCGCGCCGCGCCGCGGCCGTCGCCATCCTTTTCGCGCCCGCATGCCGCGCCCGCGACGCCGTTCCCTGCGGTAGGTTGAATTTCAAGATGCAACAGCGTTGCGTTCGACCTTGCAGCGACGAAGTCCGCAGGCCCCTGCGCGCCGCTTGGCACCGCGGGGGTTTGCGTCCGGGAGCAGGGCGTGGTACCATCGGACCGACCGGACAAATAGCCTGGTTTTTCTCGAAGGATGCCTGCGGGCATCCTTCGTTCGTTTAAGGGGAAGATGAGCAAAGGGTAGTCTTTGGGAGCCTTTCCCGATCGGAGGAGGAGGGCCGTGCAGGCAGACAGCGGACATGCGGATGCCGTGAGGATTGTCATCCGGGAGGGCAAGCCGCCTTTTGCGGCGCGGGCGCTCCACGGGGTGGCGGCCTTGCTGTGCCTGGCCATGCTGGCGGCGCTGTGCCTTCTGGCCGTGCCGCGGCTCTTTGGGGTGCACGAGTTCAACGTCACCTCCTCTTCCATGTCGCCGGCCTACCCGGTGGGATCGCTCGTGTTCGCCGTGCCCGTTGATCCGGCTTCCGTTCGACCGGGCGAGGTGGTGTCGTTCGTCATGAACGAAGACTTGGACGTGGCCACCCACCGCGTGGTGGAGAACGACTACCAAAACGGCCGTCTTGTGACCAAGGGGGATGCCAACGCCAACCGCGATGACCCCATTCTGTACGAGAACGTGGTGGGCGTGGTGCGCTTCTCCGTTCCGATGGCGGGCGGCGTGATCGACAAGCTGTCGAACGACCAGGCGGGACGCATGGCCGCTGCGGGCGCGGCCGTGTGCCTGGTGGTTTTGGTGGTTTGCCTGGAGGTTGCGGCGGGGCTGCTCTCCCGCAGGCAGCCGACCGTCTCCGTCGCGTCCGCCGACGGCCTTGCGCCGAAAGGGGGCCTGCGATGATGGGCGGCCTTCGGAAGTCCGCGCCTGCGGCGTGCGCGGCCGTGGCGGCGTGCGCCGTTGCGGCGGCCCTATGCCTGCTGCTCGCCGTGCTGGCGCCCCTTCCGGGCACGGCGGCGTTCACCTCGGCCACCGCGAACAGCGAGCCGAACGCCTTCACGCTGGGCAGCGTGAAGATACGCCTGGTGGAAAACGACGTGCCGGCCGAAGGCGCCGAAGCCGACGTCCCCTTTGGCGAGGATGCCAAGAAGGTCCAGGTGGAATGCATCGGGCGCAACCCGGCGGTGGTGCGCGCGTACCTGTATCCGGACGTGGCGGAAACGGACGGCACGAGGATGTGGGCCGCGCAGGATTGGTCGGAGCCGCAGGACGGCCGCATGAGCCTGGGTCCCGTGACGCTGCACTTGGCGCAGGGCTGGGAGCAAAGCTGGACCTATCGCGACGGCGCCTTCTACTACCGAAAGGTCCTGCAGCCCGGGCAGACGACTGAGCCGCTGCTTGCCGGGGTCACCCTGGCGGACGGCGTGGACGCGGCCGCCTTGGGCGGGGTGGGGGTGGCGGTTGCGGCCGAGGCCGTGCAGGCCAGCCCCAGCGAGGCACCGGCGACGTGGGGCTGCACGGTCGGCGACGACGGCAGCGTGGAGGTGGGCTGAATGGCTCGCTTCGCGCCACGTATACGGCCTTCGGTGTCGCGCCGGCGGCGCTCCGGACGGGGGCGCGACCGCCCGCCGTAGCAGTGTGCGCACAGGATGCAGGGGTCACTGATGAAAAAGAAGGAGGAACCCATGGAAAACCAAAGGCAAGACCCGGTCATCGTGGTGGAGAGGACCGAGCGCAAGCGCAGCAAGGGCCTGATGGCGGGCGTGCTGGGCGCAGCCCTGGTGGCGGCGCTCGGCGTGGGCGGCACGCTCGCGTACCTGACCTACACCACCAATCAGGAAAAGAACAGCTTCACATCCAACCCCAACATCACGGCCGATTTGCTGGAGCCTGAGTGGACGGCGGGCGCAGCCGAGGGGGATGCGAAAGACGCCCCGGATGGCTCGAAGATGCCTCTGGAGGCCGACAACATGATCCCCGGCAGCGAGGTGGCCAAGAACCCGTTCGTGGTGAACACCTCCGTCAACGGGGCGAAGGCGTGGGCCGGCATCAAGCTGCAGTTCGAGAAATGGAACGGTTCGGGCTACGTCGCTATGACCGATGATGAGATGGGCAAGGTGCTTAAGGTGTACTCGCTGTACGCCACAGGCAAGAATGCGGATGCTGGCATCGTGTCGGCGGACGGCTGGACGGAGAGTACCGGCGATGCCGCAGATGGTGCGAGATACTTCTACTACGCCACTGCGCTCGAGGCGGAGACGGCGGATGAATTTACGGGCGAAAACGATACCGATGCCTACCGCAACATCCCCGCAACCAAGCGCACCGTGGCGCTCTTCGACAAGGTGAAGTTCCTTGAGACCGCCACGCAGGCCGACATCGACGCCTTGAATGACGCTCTCAATCCGGGCGACGCGGTGGACGATCCGAGCTGGCGCGTGACAGTGACGGGCGCGATCATCGGCGCCACGGGCGCCGCGAGCGAGACGGCCGCCACTTTCGTCACTGAGACGGCCGGCGTGTCGTGGAAAGGCGTCCTTGACGCCGCAGCGGCTCCGGCCGCAGGCACGGGCGTCAGGACCCTGGTTGTTCCGTAAGGCGCTCATCGCGTGGCCCGGGTGTACGACATAGCCCTTGAACGCCCCGTCCGGGGAAGGCGCGTGGTGCTCGCGGCGGCTGCTGCTGCCGTCGCGCTCGCCTGCGTCCTCCCCGGGATTGCGGGCACGCAGGCCTACTACGGGGCCAATGATCGCGACACGCACGTGTTCGTGCTGCCCGACGTGCGCATATCGCTCACCGAGCAGTGGGACGTCCAGGACGGCCTGGGCCTTGCCCCCGGCACCACCGTGGTCAAACGGCCGGTGGTGGCCAACGACGCGTCGCCGTGCTACGTGCGCGTCGTCGTGCGGCTTGCGGACGCGAACGGCGAGGCCCTGTCTCCCGACGCCTGCCCCGAGCGCTACCGGGCCATCATGGGAACGCTTTGGAGCGACCCTGCCGACCGCATGGAGGCGGGGCGGCCCTACTCCGCAAGCGAGCTGGCATCCCTGGAGGGCGTCGGCCAACTTTACGACGCCGAGTCCTTCCGCGAGCCGTACTACGACGCGTCCGTGGGCGGGCTTGTGTTCGAGCACGAGGGCGTGCTGGGCGCAGGGGAGTCGTGCGAGCTGTTCGCGAAGGTGTGCGTCCCGTCCGACTACACGGTACATGACATGGCCCTGATGGGCGACTACGTGCTGGGCATCCAGGCGCAGGCTATCCAAGCCGCCGGATTTAAGGACCAGCAGTCGGCCATGGAGGCCCTGTCCAAGGAAGGATTGCTATGAGGGCCTCGCGTGCGAAAAGGACGCTGGCGACCGCCGCGGCCGCGCTGTTCGCGGCAGGGGCGATCTGCCTGGTTGCCGGGGGCGCCGCGCTGGCCTCGCCGTCGGCGGCAGAGGGCGCCGGGGACTATTTCGACGGGCGCCTTGTGCAGAAATGGGGGCAGGAAGGGCCCGTGCCCGCCTATCCGGGCATGACCGTGGAGCGCGACGCCCGGGCGGTGAACGAAGGGAGTGCGGTCATGGCGGCCCGCATGCGGTTCGAGAAATCGTGGGGCAGCCTGGAGGACGGCGCGTGGACCGCCTGCGACGACGGGTCGCTGGACGAGTCGCTCATAGAGGTGGAGCTGCCCGAGGGCAGCGGCTGGGTGGACGGCGGCGACGGCTGGTACTACTACGAGCGTCCCGTCAATCCCGGCGAGAGCACAAACGCGTTCATATCCACCTGCTCCATATCCGAGCACGTGGGCGAGGACGCGCACGTGGGCGAGGCCAGCGCGTACTCGGGCAAGGCGGCCCGGGTGGACGTCTACCTTGAATGCGCCCAGGCGTTCCAAGAATCTGCGGACGGGCCGGCAGAGAGCGCGTCTGCAGGCGGCGAGCAGGTGGTGCACAGGCTTCTCCGGTCGGTGACGGCCGCGTTCGCCCCCAAGACGGGCGACGGCGCGCTTGCGGGCTTCGCCCTGTGCGCCGCCGCATGCGCGCTGACGGCGGTTTCGGTCATCCTGCTTGCCTTGGCCCTGCGCCGCGGAAAAGACGACGACTCCCCAAGGACGGTGTCCTTATGAACGCGAATCCGAGAACGCGCGCGGCCGCCGTTTGCGCGGCGGCGCTGCTGTTGGCCGCAACCCTGCTCTGCGCGGCGCTGGCGAAAGGCGGCATCTCGCGCGCATGGGCCGAGGATGGCGCCGTTTCTCTGGCGACGAACCCGGTGTGCCGCATCGTGGGCGGCGACGAGTACGATTCGCTCGCTCAGGCCGTTGCGGCGGCGGCATCCGGCAACACCATCGAGATCACCGCTAGCAACACCGTGGCACAGGCCATCGATGCCGGAGGCAAGGAGCTTACGCTGCGAAACGCCGACGGCGGGGCGCACGTCACGACGTTTTCCGCAGCGGGCTCTTTGACCACGTCCGGGAACTTCACGTTGGGCGCATGCGTCCTCGACGGCGGAAGCGCTTCGGGCACCACTCGAACCTCAGCCCTCATCACCGTGAACGGCGGCTCGTTCACCATGGACGGCGCCACGGTGCGCAACGTGACCAACACCAACGCCAGCACCGCCGCTGCAAACCCGGGAGGTGCTTTCGGTGTGGCGGCAGGCACGCTCACCTTTGCGAGCGGCACCATTGAAGGGTGCCGTGCTGCATCCGGGATCAATACATACGACACGAATGGGGGCGGCTCCGTGGCGCACATTGCCTCGGGGGCGACCTTGGTCATGCAGGAGGGAACGTCTATCTCGGGCAGTGGGTCATATGACAAAGACTCCTCTGTCCAAGGCTCTCCTATCTGTGTGCGTGGCATGTTTCGTATGGAGGGTGGAAGCATCTCTGGCAACACCAGTGTTTGCGGGGGAGCGATCTACTGCACAGAAACCGGCAATGCGATTCTGACCGGCGGATCAATTGTGAATAACAATGCTTCCAGCAGTCCGACCAGAGGAGGAGACGGCGGTGCGATGTTCCTTGCGGCGAACGCGAGGGCCACAGTGGGCGGTGATGTGCTGATACAGGGAAACTCGTCCACTCGAAGTGCCGGAGCCATTGCAATGCGCAACGGTGCGTCGCTTTCCATCGAAGGCGGCACCATAACGGGCAACAACACGGGAGGCGAAGCCTCGGAGGTTGTCGCGCCGTTCTACGGCGCCGTGTCCAGCCACGGAGCGGGCAACATAGCATCCGTCTCCCTGAGCGGTTCTCCGGTCATCGAGGGGAACACCTACAAAGGCTCCACCCCCGCCGACCTTTCGGTGTCGGCGGCGAGCACGTTGACGGTTGGGAAACTGGAGCCGGGCGCGCACATCGGCATCTACGCCGCCTCGGGCATTGACGCTGCGGGCCAGCAGTTCGCCACGGGCGCGGACGCCGCGACGTCTTTGGGCGACCTGTCCGCTTTCTTCAGCAACACGCGGTCCGTGTCGGGGCGCCCGCTCATGGGCGCGGCGGGAGACGGCACCGCCATCATCTGGGAGAACCCGCCCATCTGCAAGATAGCCTCCGCCGACGGAACGTCGGCTGTTGCGTACAACTCGCTGTCCGCCGCGTTCTCCGCTGCCGTGGCGCAAGGCGGCGCGACCATCGAGATGCTAGTGGAGTCCTACGATCTGACCTCCTCGCTTGACGTTGGGGGTTTGGCGGTGGACGTTGTGCTGACCACGGCCAAGACGGAAGGGGAGGGCTGCGCGGACGGCTACCCTTATGAAGGCGATGCTGAAACCCCCTGCACCATCAGGCGCGCGTTCAGCGGGGGCAGCATGCTCATGGTCGGAGGCGGTGGAGGGTCTCTGTCGTTTGTCGACCTCACGCTCGACGGCAACGCGGCCTCGTACACGGGAACGGGCGGCAGTGTCATCAGCGCTTCGAGCGGTGCTTCTGTGTGGTTAAGAGACGGATGCATCATACAAAACGCGCTGGCAGACCCCGGAAGCGGGGCTGCGGCCACCGCCAACGGGGGCGCGGCGGCTCTGGCCGATCAGGGCACGACGCTTCGCATGGAATCCGGTGCTGTTGCGCAGAACTGTCAAACAAAGGGTAGCTGGGGCGGCTTTCTGTATCAGGGTCCTAACACGTCGTTCATTGCAACAGGCGGCACAATACGAAACTGCGGCACCACCATAGCGGCCAGTTCGGGCGGTGCGATATTTGCGAACACCTCCTGCGTGACAGAGCTGGGTGGGGACTTCGAGGCATACGGCAACTACGCCTACGAGCATGGATCGTTCTGGCATGGGTTCAGCTCGACGGTTTTGCGGCTGAAGGGTTCGGCGAGCATTCACGACAACGACATAAAAGCCGCTGCCGCGAACAAAGAGGGTAGCGCGCTGTACACCTACGGGGCTATCGTCGAGATAGAGGGGTCCCCGACGGTCGCCGACAATCACCAACTGGATAACACTGAGTGCAACATCCACGTCACAGCCGATTCCCAGATCAAGGTGACGGGCAGTCTCACGGGTGGCGAAGTGGGCATTTACTTCTCGGCGCGGAGTGCGGCGGGAAACACGTTTGGCAAGGCATACGCGGGTTCCGCAGAGACAACGGCCACCAATCTGACGGGCCTTTACCATCTGAAGAACGACATCACCGCCGGTTTGTCAGGCGCGCCGGGAACGGGATCCGCCGTCATCTGGGCCGCCACTCCCATCTGCAAAATCGTGGACGGCGGCGTGGCTGCGCCGTACTCCACGCTGACCGCCGCAGTGGCCGCCGCCAAACAGAAGGGCGGCAACGTAACCATCGAGATGATTGTGTCGTCCTACAGCATTGGCACCGCGTTCGCTTTTGGCGCGCTTACGGGTGGAGTGAACATCACCGTCACCACGGCGAAGACGATCGACGAGGGCTGCGCGGACGGCTATCCCTACGAAGGCGCCGCCGATGCTCCGTGCGTACTGCAAAGAGCCTTTGCAGGTGGCGTCATGTTCACGGTCACGGGCGCCTCCGGCGGATCCGTGTCGTTCGCCGACATCATCCTAGATGGTAACGGGGGCACATACACCGGCGGGTCGGGCAGCGTCATCTACGGGTCGGGCGGTGCGGCTATCTACCTGAAAGACGGCTGCACCATCAGGAACGCGAAAGCCAACGCCAACGGCGGGGGAGCGTACCTGAGGGACTCGGGCACGACGCTGTACATGGAACCAGGATCGCTTGTGGAGGACTGCCAGACGAGTGCGATATACGGAGGTTTTCTCTACCAGGCTGCATCCACCTCGTTCGTCGCGACGGGCGGCACGGTGAGAAACTGCAAAACCACCCTGTCGAGCGGTTCGGGCGGGGCGGTGTTTGTGAGCGGCAGCTGCATAACGGATCTGGGAGGGGATTTCCAGGCGTACGGCAACAGCGCGGCCGCCAACGGATCGTTCTATCACGGATACGGCGCCTCGTCTGTCATCAGGCTCCATGGAACGGCGAGCATCTGCAACAACACCAAAACGGGAACGGGCTACACCGGCTCCGCCATTTTCACGTACGATTCCCGTGTCGAGTTGTGGGATTCCCCGACGGTAACGGACAACTTCCAAGCGAACGGCTCCACCGAAATGAACATCTACACCGACAACTTTGCCGAGATCAAGGTGATGGGCAACCTGACTGGCGGCGAGGTGGGCATTTACTCCACGTACTACACGAAGGGCGCCCAGTTCGGCACGGCGTACGCGGGGTCTTCAACCACGACGGCCGCCAACCTGACGGGCCTCTACCGCCTGACGAACGACCGCAACGACGAGTTGGCCGGCATGGCCGGCTCGGGCTCGGCGGTGGTGTGGGGCGTGGTGAAAGACATCCCCGTGCAGATCATCCAACGCGTTTCGGAGCCGCTTGACCACGACGCCTGGTTTGTCGTGGAGGTGCGGGACGCGGGCGAGCAGAACGCCTACCGCCAACCTGTTCTGGTGAGGGCCGGCCAGACGGAGGGGAGCGCGACGGTCATGGCGAAGTCGAGCCGGCCCTACTCCTTCACCGACGTGGAGCAGGCTCGTCCGTGGCGGCAAGGCAAGGCGGCCGTCACGTACGCGGGTCCGGAGTCCGTCTCGGCGAGCGCGGGGTCCGCGACGGCCACGTTCACGGACGCCACGGCCTCGCGGACGCTCACGTTCTCCTCTTCCGAGGAAAAAACGCAGTGGCTCTCCGACAGCGCGTCGGTCCGCAACGCCATGCGGTAAGAACGCCCCTCGCACTTGCCGCCCCTGTCCTGCGCTCGCCTGCTCCGTCTGGCGGGCGCAGGTCCTCAACCGCTTTTTGAACCAGCGGCAAAGCCCCGCCCTTCAAATGCTCCTCTTGCTACAATCATTCTCGATTTCGCAGATCAATCGAAGGAACGCGTTGCAAAGGGTTGCCAAGGGCAACCCCTGCGTCAGCATTGCCGCCAAAGCTGCGCCCGGCCTTGGCGGCGCGACTTAAAGAGAGGGGGGGAGGGAGGTGCGCATGTAGATAACGACCGACTATGCCATTCGCATAGTCGTCTACCTTGCAACGACTCGCGGCGTGCGCACCGCCCAGGACATCGCCGAGCACGTGGGCCTGTCGTCTGTCAACGTCGTGCGCGTGGTGCAGAAGCTTCTGGCCGCCAAGGTGGTGGCGTCCCAGCGCGGCCATACCGGCGGGTACCTCCTTGCCGCATCGCCGGATGAGATCACCTTGCTTGACGTGGTGGAGGCCATGGAGGGAAACGCCGCCTGCAGGGCGCTGAACTCCACGGAGGCGGAGTACTTTCCCCGGACGGTGTCTCGGGACCTTTACCGGCGCGTGGACGACATGCTGGCCTCTGTGACCTTCGGGGCGCTCGTCCAGGAGGGCTGGCCGCGCTGAGGCGGCCGCAAGCGCGCCCGCTTCTTCCGGCATCGCCTCGGACGGCGGCTCCAAGGGGATCGGCCCTGCAGGCGACGGCCTGGATGTCGGCTTCGGCGAATTTGCGGAATCTCCTTGCATCCTTGGCGTTGCGTGCTACAATATGCAGGCTGTTTACTCAAGCGGGGGAGCGATCCCTCCACCTGTTTCGGCGCTTCGGCAGCTGACGGGTCGCGCGAATACCGGCTTTCCGCCACCATCAAGCGACGCCCGCAGGCTTTCGGAGCTGCGGGTTTTTTGATGTCGCGCGCAGGCGCGGTGGAAAGGAAGGTGAGCGCGATAGCTGCTCAGGAGCCTCGGCTCAACGAACAGATCACCGTCAGGGAGTGCCGCCTGATCGGCTTCGACGGTGAGCAGATGGGCATCTACACCACGGCGGAGGCCCAGCGGGTCGCCGACAACCAGGGGCTTGACCTGGTGGAGATAGCCCCGAACGCCGAACCTCCCGTGTGCCGCATCATGGACTACGGGAAGTTCAAGTACGACCAGGCCATCAAGGCCAAGCAGGCCCGCAAGAACCAGAGCCGGGTCGAGACCAAGGAGATGAAGTTCCGTCCCAAGATCGACGTGGGCGACTACACGACCAAGAAGAAGCACGTCCTGCGCTTCCTTGAGGCCGGCAGCAAGGTGAAGATCACCATCATGTTCCGCGGTCGCGAGATGGCTCATCCCGAACAGGGCCTGGCCATTTTGGAGCGGCTGGCCGACGACCTGAAGGACATGGCGGTCATCGAGAACCAGCCGAAGATGGAAGGCCGCAACATGCACATGCTCATCGCCCCGCTGCCTGCGGCGGTGGCGGCGAAAAAGAAGAAAGAGACCGAGAAGAAAGAAGAAGGGAAGGGCGAGGATAATGCCTAAGATGAAGACCCATCGCGGCACCGCGAAGCGATTCCGCGTCACCGGCTCCGGCAAGATCATGCGCGCCAAGGCGTACAAGAGCCACATCATGACGAAGAAGAGCAAGAAGCGCAAGCGCAACTTCCGCCACGAGACCGAGCTGGCCAAGGCCGATGCGAAGGTCGTCGGACGCAACCTCGGCATCCGCTAAGCCAGTAAGGAGCAGTGATACATCATGTCCCGTGTGAAACGTGCAGTCAACGCGCATAAGAAGCGTCGCACCATCCTCAAGCGCGCCAAGGGCTACTACGGCGCGAAGTCCCGCACCTACCGCTCGGCAAAGGAGCAGGTGCAGCATTCGCTGCAGTACATGTACCGCGACCGCCGCAACAAGAAGCGCGACATCCGCCGTCTGTGGATCACGCGCATCAACGCGGCCGCCCGCCTGAACGGCCTGAGCTACTCGGTGTTCATGAACGGCCTGAAGAAGGCCGGCGTGGAGCTGGACCGCAAGGTGCTCTCCGACATGGCCGTGAACGATCCTGCGGCGTTCGCCGCCGTGGTCGAGGTGGCCAAGAAGGCGCTGTAGGCCGCGCGTCGAACGTCGCCTGCGAAAGAGGGCCCCGCAGCCGCACACCGGCTGCGGGGCCCTTCTGTCTTTCGCGCGCCTTCCGACGCTAGCTTGCCGCCCTTCGCGGGCGCCTGGCGGGGCGGGGCGTTTCGAGTCGGCAGCCGGCTTTCGCGGCCCGTCGGGCGCGCCCGGGGCCGCGATCAGCTTCGGTCGGCAGCGAGGTCGGGTTCGAAGGAGCCTCTTCCGGCCAGCATGTCCGCCAAAAACTCCTCGGCGGCCGAGCGCGCCGTGCCGATGGCGCCGGTGACCGTTTCCACCCCGCTCTGCTCAAGCGCCGACTGTATGGACGGATCTAAGGTGTGGGCTATGAGAACGTCCACCCCCAGCCTGTTGAGCAGGCTTGCCGTGGCGGCGGGGGGCAGGCAGGGGTTCGGGAAGTTCTGACACTGCGCGATCACCCCGCGCGTGACGGTGTAGCATGTGTAATCGGTGCAGCGCCCTCCGTGCGTCGATACGTCGAGGCCGTTGCTTGCGACCGCAATACGCATACCGCTCCTCCCTTGCTCGGTGCATCATACGATACTCCTGTCCGCCCTCCGCGCGTCCGCCCTTTCGCCCAACGGGGACAAATCGCAAGGGGAACGACACGGGGGAGGGCCGTTCGAACGCGCGGCAAGGGAGGCTGCCGCGCGTTCGGACGCGCGCTAACGGCGCTTGCCCCCGATCTTCTCTGGCGCGATTTCGCGGACGTCGGCGTTTCATCCCTCCCGGAGGCGGTTCGGCGTTTGCAAGGGGGTTTGGGGTGGTGGACGAACCGCCTCCGGGAGAGGGAGGCTGCGGGGCGCAGGCCCCGTCGAATCGACGGGGCCTGCAAGGGCTTGCTAGTAGTACATGAAGACGGAGCCGCCCGTCGCGTACATCGCCATGCGCAGGGCCACGGACCCCATCGCCCCACAAGCCACGACGAGCATCGCCAAGACAGGGAGCCTGGCTTGGCTCTTTCTCCGGCTTGCCACCGCGAGGGCCGCTGCCGCCACGGAAAGGGAGATGGCTGCGACGGTCATGCCGAGCGCGTCGCCAAAGAAGGGGGAGTATGATTCCACGGTGGCGAGGGGCTTTGTGGCAAGGATTCCGTCGAAGAAACGATCGATTTGGGTGAACGAGCTTGACGATGCCGCCATCGAGGCAATGAACGCGCAAGTGGTCGCCGCGTTCGCGATCGATCCGATGATGATTGCGGCGGAAGCGCGGCTATCGGGCTTCCGGTGCTCCTCGCCGCGCTTCGCGAGTCCGTCGATCACGGTGTAGCTTGCCGGGCCGAGCACGCAGGCGTTGCCCAGCAAAGACAGCATCTGGGCGGGATTCTCCCACGTGGGGCGCGCGCTCATCATGTAGGAATGCCCGGTGACGAGCACGAGCGCAAGGGCTGCCGCTACGTTGAGCACGGCCAGTGCCGCAGGGATGTCGCCTCCTGTCCTGCGCAGCGCGGCAAGCGTGGCGACCATGCAGAGCGCTATCGCGACGACGGCGATCAATTCTTGCGTGATGCCGGAGCTCAGGTGACCGAATCCGTTGAAGATGCGATCCCAGTGCTCCAAATGGAAGAACACCGCCACGCCGCCGATAGCCAAGAGGACGGCCGACGAGGCCAGCGCGGGCATTCGGGCCGTTTTCGACCCCTTGGCCAGGGCATGCAGGTTCAAAGCCGCATAGAGGCCGGCCGACCACGAGATGAAAAGGGTGAACAGGATGAGTGGCCACTGCAGTTCCATGAGTTACTCCTCTCCGTACCACGTGCGGTTGCGCAGGATGTAGCGGAACGAAGGGGCGTTGCCGACGTCGGGCAGGTGATGGACGTCGGCCTCCGACCATGCCCGGCTTGTTTGGGTGACGCGCAGGAACTCGGTTTCCTCCGGGCCCATCTTCGGTCCGCGGAACGATTCGATGCCCTGATCCAGATCGCCGAAGAATCGCGCGCGGCCTTGACATTGGCGAACGCATTCCGGCAGATCGCCTTGGGCCGTGCGTTGGTCGCACAGCGTGCACTTTTCGACGACGCGCTCCTCTTCGTTCAGGTAGCGCACGCCGTAGGGGCACGCCATGACGCAGAACTGGCATCCGATGCATTTCTCCTTGTCGATTTGGACCGTGCCGTTTTCCAGCTTGCGGCTGGCCCCGGTTGGGCACACTTCCACGCATTCGGGTTTCTCGCAGTGTTGGCAACCGATTGGTATGGAGTAGTACTCGACGTCGGGGAACTGGCCGGATCCTCCCGGAATGGGGTTCGGTCCGATGCGCAGCACCTTGTTCCAAAAATTCCCGACCGGCACGTCGTTGGCCATCTTGCACGCCACGCTGCAGGTGAGGCATTGGACGCAACGGTTCAGATCGGTCAGGATAGCGTACCTTGTCATGTCAAACCTCCTCGTAAACCGGCAGCCAGCGCCTCAGCCTCTCGTCGTCGGGCGAGGAGATGATGGGCGTGCCGTCTTCGGTGGCGCGGGGGACGGGGTCTCCGTAAGGGCTGTTCTCGGGCGTGGCCTTGTACACCTTCACGAGATAGGCGCGCAGGCACGTCGATCCGATGATGGGGTCTTGGTCGTACTGGTCCACCATGACGTTCGCGTTCGCCAGGTCGAATCCGTGCGTGGGAGCGGGAAGCTCGGGGTACCACCAGCCGTGGTCGGCCTCGATGACGCCGGGCTTTATGCCGTAAAACAGGTCGGCCACTTCGCGGATCTTGCCGCGCGGCGATTCGATCCAGCACCAGTCTCCCTGCTCGATGCCCAGCTCTTTCGCCGTCTCGGGATTGATTTGAAAGCACGGGACGGTGTACTGTTCGCGCAGCATGGGCACCTGGCGGCCTTCGGAGTGGAAAAACAGCGGGTTTCGACGGCCCGACGTGTAGATGATGGGGTACTCCTCGTACACGTCGGGCGTCGAGCGCGGGCTCTCGCTTGGCTCGCGCGCGACGGGCCATTCCTCGCCGGGGTACAGCGATTCGAGGACGGTGGAGAACAGCTCGAACTTGGTGGAGGGGGTGCCGAAGCCCGGAAGCCCGTCTGTGCGGATGTAGCCGTTGATGTAGCGCTTGTAATACCCGATGGGACTCACTTCGCGCAGGTTCCACTGGCCGTGCTCCTGGTACTGCCGCACGGCGTCGTCCCAGTTTTCGAAGGAGAGCCTCTCGCCGTTGTGGCCGGGCAAGTTCATTCCCTTCACGACGGGCAGCACTTCAAGCTCGTGCATGAGCTGCTCGGTGGGGTATTCGTGCTCGAGCCACTCTTCGGGCCAAAACGGCGGCGCGAACTCCTTTTTCGTCGGCCACCAGCCCAGACCAAGGGCTTTTGCGACACGCACGCAGGTGATGGCGTCCCACTCGGCTTCTCCTATGTGGTCGACGACGGGCACCATGATCCCGTAGCCCTTCTCGCCGCCCTGCGACGAGCGGACGCATCCGATCTCGAGGAAATGAGCTGCCGGGGTGATGATGTCGGCCAGCTCGATGGTGGGGGAGAACCACAGTTCGGACCCCCAGTAGAAGTCGAGGGTCTTGTAGGCCTCCCAGTTCGCCATGGCGTTGCCGCTGTGGAAATGGGAGCCCGTGTCGGAGATCATGCAGCGTATGGGATAGGGGTCGCCGGTCAGGATCATGTCGGTGGCCGTGGTGGTGTCGTGGAAGTTGGCGGCGCCTTGGCACTTGGTGGCCCACGGCAGCAAGGGGAACTTCTCGACGCCGGCTATCTTCTCTAGCTCGCTCAGCGGCAGCGAGGGCTGGCCGAAGGGGATGCAGTACATGAAGTAGTTGCCGTAGTTCCCATCTTGGCCGTGTCCGCCCACGTTGCCGCCTACGTTGTCGACGTTGCCCATGAGCGCCGACAGGGCGAGGATGGCGCGCGTCGTCTGTATGGAGTTGGCGGCGTGCTCGGTGGGGAGGTTGTACTGTATGCCGCCCAGGTTCGGCTCGGCGCAATAGATGTCGACGGCTTTGCGCAGCGCTTCCTCGGGGATCTCGCAGATGTCGGCGACGGTGGCGGGATCGTACTGGGAGACGTGCTCGCAGTACTTCTGCCATACGGGAACGGCGGTGACAGTGGAGCCGTCCTTCAGGGCGACTTCGTAGGATCCTGTGAGAGCCGGATCGATGTCGAGCGCGAACCCGGGATCGACCACGAGCGTTCCGGTGTCGTTGAGTCCTGCCGGAACGAATTCGGTGGGGGCGTTGTACTCGGTTTCGCCCTCCCAAAGGGCGGTCTCGGAATCGAAGTAGATGGGTTTGCCCGAGCGCGCGTCCCATACGAGGAACCTGCGGGGGCTGCCGCCCTCTTTGACGTCGGCCTCCGTGAGCAGGCGTGTCCTAAGTTCGAGGGGGTAAGACCCCACGGACGCTTCGTAAGGGGCGTAATCCCACGTGAAAGAGGTCGGTTCTTTCTCGTCCGCGTACAGAAACGGGGCGTTCGTCCATTTTTTGACGAAAAGCTCGTCGTAGGTTCCCTTCTCGTTCACCAGCAGGTTGATCATGCCCAAGGCCAGGAAATCGTCGGTGCCGGGGCGCAGGTGGATTTGAAGGTCGGTTTCCTTGCCAAGGCCCTGCGTGCGGGGCCCGACGCAGATGGACGCTTCGGCGGCGACGGCCGCGTCCACCGTGACGCGTCCGGCGTTGTCGTAGTTGGACACCTCTTGGTCGGAGCCCCACTGGAAGAACACGCGAGGATGATCGGACAGGCATGTCCAGTGAACGCCCATGTACGCGGTGAGGGCGCCGGATATCTCGCGGGGTCCCTTGCAGATCTGGCCGGCCGTGTTCCCGATGTTGGCCGTCTGCAGGCCTTGGGAGAGGCCCTCGATGCCGTAGGTGGTGATGCGGCTCGTGCCGTGCAGGATCTTCACGGTGTGGTTGCCGTATTTCTCGCGGCACTCCTCCACGCCTTTGGCGATGGCTTCTATGGCCTCGTCCCATGTGATCCTCTGCCAGCCCGGATCTTCGCCTTTGGGGTTCGTCCGCCGCATGGGGTACTTGACTCTGTCGGGGTGGTAGAGCTGCTGGTGGGCCGTGCGCCCTTTGACGCACAGGTTGCCTCGGCTGGTGCACGAGCTCTCGTCACCCTCGATGCGTATCACGCGTCCGTCTCTGACGGTCACCCATGTCGGGCATTCCATTTTCCCGCAGGCGCGGCAGAAGCTGCGGATGCGCTTCGTTTCGCCGGTGGCGCCGGGATCTCCGGAAGCGGTTTCGGCGAGCGCCGGCATGGGCGACGTCGAGGCCAGGGCCGCGCAGCCGGCCAGTGCGGTTGAAAGCTTCAGGAAGCTGCGTCTGGATAGGCTTATCTTGCTCATTCGCCAGTCCCCCTTCTTTCTCGCTTGATCTGACGGCGAGCGCTGCCAAGCCGATGGCCTGATGGTTCTTTGGTCCAGCTGCCAATGGGCTTCCCGGTTCTCACGGTGCTCCCGGTTGGCGGCGCGCTCCTCCTCTCTCCTCCTTGCGCTTGACAGCCTCTCGCGGATCTATAATATGAAAGGCGGGATGCATAGGGAAATTTGATTGAAACTAACTGAATCGTTTTCAGAATGGCGCTATTCTTGAGGGGATAAGGTTATGCGGATTGACTATCTGAGGGAGTTCGTCGAGGTCGCTTATTGCCTGAACTACTCCAAGGCGGCGAAAAACCTCGGCACCTCCCAATCCTCAATCAGCAAGCACGTCCAATCTTTGGAGAAGCGCTACGGGGCCCTGTTGTTCGAAAGGGACACGGCAAGCGTCTCGCTCACGCCTTTCGGGATCGCCCTCGTTCAGGAGTCCATCGCCTTGCTCGATGCCTGCGACAGGTTCGAATCGCGGGTGGAGGAGCTTGGCGATCTTTACCGGAAAAGCCTTGTGGTTGGCGGAATGCATTACAATCCGAAAATCATGCGCTTGCTGGACAAGGCGCAGCGGGATGTCGACTCCGGAGCGGTGACGGTTCCCCTCCGGCTTGTTTCCCAGCTTTCCGATCCGCTCGTCGACAGCCTCAAGATCGGCAGGATAGACGTCGCGCTCACCTTGCGCGACGAGGCTCTGATCGACGACGAGGACGTGCATTGCGTCGACGTGTTGGAAGATCCCCTCTTCGCCCTTATGAGAAGCAGCCATCCTTTGGCGCATCGTCAATCCGTGACGTTCGTCGAGCTTTCCGAATGGACGTTCCTCAAGCCGAGTGGATCGTATTTTGTGCTTGGAAACGAGGCGCTTGAGGAGATGTTCTCCAGAAGCGGTATCAGGGTTAAGGATCGCATCGTGTTCGTGAAGGACGTCCAAGGCTTTCGCACCATCGATTTCATGGACGGTGTGACGTTTGTCGAGGGCGGCGTGGCGAGCACCATCTCTTCGGAAAGCGGTTTGATTAGTGTTCCCATTGCGGACGCGGGCGCCTCGTTTCCCATCGTGGCTGCATGCAGGGCTCAAGATGCCCGCGCCGTCTCCTTTGTGGACGCGCTGCGAGCTTAGCGGCGCTTGCCGCGCTCCCGCGCGAGCGAGGCACGATGCGCGCGGCCGGGGCGCATGTCCGCGCTGCCCGCTTGGCGCGGTTTCTTAGCGGTCGGCTGGGCGGCTTGTTTCCGGGAGGGACGCTGACGAGCGGGTTGGTCTCCTTGGGTGCCGGCCTTCTTCTTGCTGCGGCGCTTTCTCGCGTTGCGGCCGGACTCGTCTTCGGCGCTTTGCGCTTTCCCGCGCGCTTTCGCTTTCTTGCGCTCGCGCGCAGCCTGCTCCTTGACGGCTTGGCGGATGTCCGGGTCGCGCCGCGCGTCGGCGCGCTGGGATTTGGAGGCCGCTTCCTCGGCGGCGGCCTTGGCGTCGAAGGAGGGAAGCTCCATCTCGGGGATGGTCCGCTTGATGAGTTTTTCGATGTCGCGCAAGGCGTCTTCGGTTTCGGGGCTCACAAACGACACGGCGAACCCCGCCGCGCCCGCGCGCCCGGTGCGGCCGATGCGGTGCACGTAGTCTTCGGGCTGGGTGGGCAGGTCGTAGTTCACCACGTAGTCGACCTCTTCCACGTCGATGCCGCGCGCGAGCACGTCGGTGGCCACGATGACGCCGGTTTTGCCGGCGGCGAAGTTGTCGAGCGCGCGTCGGCGCTGGTTTTGGCTGCGGTCGGAGTGGATGGCCTCGGCGGCGTACCCTGCGCGCTTGAGGCGGCGGCAGGTGGCGTCGGCGCGGCTGCGCGTGCGCGCGAACACGATGACGCGTTCGGCGCCCTTCTCGGCGAGCACGGCCTTGAGCAGCGCGGGCTTGACGGTTTGCGGCGTGCGGATGATGAACTGCTCCACGGTGTCGGCCGTTTCGCCCTTGTGGGCTATCTCCACCACGGCCGGGTCGCTCAGGAGCGTGCCCACGCTGTTTTGGACCGAGCGGTCGATGGTGGCCGAGAACAGAAGCGTTTGGCGTGAGGCCGGCGTGGCGCCGACGATCTTTTTCATGGCTGGCCAAAAGCCCATGTCCAGCATGCGGTCGGCCTCGTCGAGCACGAGCACCTCCACGTCCGCCAGGCGCGCGGCCTTCTGCTCCATGAGGTCCACCAAGCGCCCCGGCGTGGCTATGAGCACGTCCACCCCGCGCTTGAGGCGGTTGATCTGCGGTCCGTAGGACAGCCCGCCCACCACGGTGAGGATGCGGTGGTGGGTGGAGGTGGCTATGGACTCGCACACCTCGCCTATCTGCTGGGCCAGCTCGCGCGTGGGCGTGACCACGAGCATGAGCGGGCCTTGCCCGCCTTTGGCGTGGCCGAGGCGGTCGAGGGAGGGCAGGGAGAAGGCGGCGGTCTTGCCGGTGCCGGTCTTGGCGGCGGCGATGAGGTCGCGCCCTTCGAGCGCGAGGGGGATGGCCTGCTCTTGGATGGGCGTCGGGGCCTCGTAGCCCAGGCGCGCGACGGCCTGGAGGGCTTGGTCGGACAAGCCGAGTTCGTTGAATTGCAGCATGGTTCCTTGGTTTTCTGTGTCGGCGCGGCGCGGGGCCGCGGGCTTTTCGCTTGGGGCTCGATGCGGCGGTGCGCAGCGAGCCGGAGCGCTGCGCGCGTGCGATGCCGCGCTGCGCCGACTGTTCATTGTACCCGCTGCCCGCTCCCCGCATCCCAATCAACGCACAATGATCAGAAGGATGGGCTTTCTGCCGGATGGGAAACGGGCTTGCCTCCCTGGCGGAAGGCGCGGGGGAGGAGGTGGGGCTGCTACGGCTCCACGGGCGTCGCGCTGGCGGCCTGCGTGCCCGCCACCATGCCGAACACGCCGCAATCGGGAGCCGAGCATCCCGTAAGGCGCTGCGCTCCGTGCACTCCGCCTGTGACCTCGCCTGCGGCGTACAGGCCCTCTATGGGCCGCCCGTTCACGTCGAGGATGCGTGCGGACGTGTCGATGCGAACGCCTCCGGGCGTGTAGTTGTTGTTTGGGATGAGGTTCATGCCGTAGAAGGGGGGTTGCTTGATGGCGGCGCCTTGCAGGGCGGCCATGTCCTTTCCGAAGTCCTCGTCCGTCCCGTTGTCGAACATCTCGTTATAGCGGCTTGCGGCGTCCGCGAGCGCTTGCTTGTCGTAGCCGAAGTGGTCGGCTAGCTCGTCTAGGGTGTCGAACCGGTACATGGTGCCGTTTTTGAAGTTGCGTCCGGCAAGCGACATCTCGAGGCGCTGCTTGTCATGGAACAGCTCGATGCCTTTCGAGTCGTACACGAGCAAAGGGGGCTTGCCGTCGAAGTCGAGCATCTGCCTGAGGATGATGATGCCGAGGTCGTTGCGGCTTCCCAGCTCGTTCACGAAGCGCTTTCCGTCGGGGTTGAGGAGCATGCCCCAGCAGACATCCTCGGTGGGGATGGGGTAGGACAGGCGGAACAGCGAGAGGTTGACCGTCTGCGCGCCGTGCGAGGCCAGCATCCGCAGCACGCCGGAGGTGGCGCCGGGGTTGGTCATGGTGTCGGCCTGTGCCAAGACGGCGGACTCGGAGCGCAGAAGCTCCTTGTCGCGTGCGTAGCCGCCCGTGGCGAACACGATGCCGCGACGCGCTCCGATGCGCCTTGCGTTTCCCGTCTGGTTCTCAAGGTCGTCGGTTCCGGGCGCGTTGTAGTCGAAGGCGTAGTTCTCCCGCACGACGACGCCAACGGCCCGGCCGTCGCGCAGGACGAGATCGTCCACCTTGCAGCGTGCGCGCATCTCCAGCGTGTCGGCAAGAGAGCTTTGCGCATGCGAGACGAGCGCGTCGAGCAGGTAGCGCCCGCCGCCGGCCCATAAAAGGCGCTTCGCGCTGTGGCCGCCGCCGTTCTTGAGCTGCTTGAAGGTTGCGCCGCGTTCCGTGAGGAAGCGGTAGAGGCTCTGCGACCCTTCGGCCACGACGCGAGCCAGATCGGGGTCGCCGTAATCCTCGGCCACCTTCCTCATGTCTTCGTACATCCACTCGGGGTCGTCCTCTATGCCCTCGGCGCCCTGCTCGTCGCTGCCCGCAATGGCGCAGTTGAGTCCGCTCACGCGCGAGGTGCCGCCGAATTGGCCCATCTTCTCGAGCACAAGCGTCTGGGCGCCGGCTTCGGCTGCCGTCACAGCGGCCACCGTCGCCGCGAGGCCGCTGCCGACGACGATGACGTCGAAGGTTTCGTCGAATCCCTCTTCGCCGGGGTCGTCGTTGTGCGCGGAATCGGCGAAGGCGCGTCCCGGTCCCGCCATCGCCGCAGTGGCGAAGGCGGCGACAAGGCCGGTTTTCAGAAACTGCTTCCTATCCATGGAACCCTCCTTTTGGGCGTCGTGTTTTCCCTGCTCGTTGAGATGCGGTTGCCGCTTGGGGCGCATCAGGGGGCATCGTTCATCCATTGGTCGGCATCGTGGCAGCTCATGCACAGGTTCACGGACTCCGAATGGGTTTTGTGGCAGGTCGTGCAGTCGAGTTGCTGGTCGTAGTGGAAGCTGTCGTGAGGATTGAGGTCCTCGCCGACGTCGGCCGTTCTCGCGGCCACCTCCTCGTAGCTTTTGTGGCATGCAAGGCACTTGTCGTTCGAAACCGCTGCGACCCCTTGCGTCGGATCCTCCTCGTCATGGCAGGATGCGCACGTCATGGACGCGTTCTCGCTGTGCAGCTGGTTTTTGATCGGGTGGCTCTCGCGAAGCTCGTCCTCGTTCGGGACGTTTGCGCCGCGGGGAGCGCATCCCAGGCACAGCGCGCCCGCGACGAGCGCGGCCGCTGCGAGCGCCGTCATCGCCTTCTTCATTGCCCCTCCTCTTCGTCGTGGCTTTCGGGGTCGGCCTCGCCGGTTTCGCGCATGCCCGGCGGCGCCCCTTCGCCTTCTTCCGGTTCTCTTGCTTCGAAGTCATCCCATGGGATGACTACATGATATCCGAGTCGAATACGCTTGTCCAATGGGAATCGAACAGAAGAAGCTGCTCGGACGTCGCATCCGCTTGCTGCGTGAGGAGCGGGGGCTGACGCAGGCCCAGGTGGCCGAGATGATCGGCAACGGCAGCAAACAGTACATATCGGCAATGGAGCGCGGCGACAAAAACGTCACGATAGACGTGCTCTGCCGCGTTGCCGCAGCGCTCGGCACGGACGTTCGCGACCTGATCGAGTTCTAGCGCCCGCCGCCGAGCGCGCACGCCGGCGGGCGGGGCGCCGGCCGCCTTGGCGGTGCGGCTTATCGGGTGTGCGCGGGCTTGCCCCCCCAGTAAAGGCGCATGAAGCGTTTGCGGTAGCGCGCGTCGGCGGGGCTTTTCGGCTCCGCGATCAGGCGCAGCGTTGCGGCGGCCACGTCGCGGGCGGCGTCGGGGCGGCGCAGGAAGGAGCCGTTGACGAGCATGGCGCGGGCGCTTTCGGGGTTGCGCGCCACGCGGCGCAGCGCATCGAGCAGCTCGCGGGCCGTGGTCACGTGCATGGCGGCCCCCAGCGACGTGAGCATCTGCACGTTGACCTTCTCCTGCCCGTAGGCTTTGCCCATGAGGATCATGGGCACCTGCGAGCACAAACATTCGGTCACCGTGAGGCCGCCCGACTTGCAGATGGCCACGTCGCTTGAGGCCATGAGGGCGGCCATGCCGTCCACGTAGTCGAGCACGGTGACGTTGCCAACCCCCAGATCGGCGCACTCCTGGCGCAGGTGGCGCGCATAGTCGGCGTCGCTGCCCGCCACGAACACGAAGTGCAGCGCGTCCTCGAAGCTGTGCAGGTAGGGAAGCAGCTTGTCGAGCGCGGCGCGGAAGTGGACGTAGGGACGGGGCAGGTAGGCGCCCGCAAGCGCGAGTACGACGAGCTTGTCCTGGGGAAGGCCCAGCCGCTCGCGCGTGGCCGTTCGGTCGTAAGCCTGGCGGAAGTCCTCGCGCGTGGGGATGCCGGTGATGAGGATGCGCTCGTCGGGCACCTTGCGCGGGCGCAGCGTCTCGGCCATCGACTCGTTGGCCACGCAGAACAGGTCGGCGGCCAGGTGGGGCCACAGCCCCTCGGTCTCGTAGTCGGTGGGCACGCACACGATGGGGAAGCGCTGCCCGGTGAGCATGCGCGCCGCCACGGCCACGTTGGCCGCGGTGATGTGGGTGCACACGACGGCGAGGGGCTTGCGCTTGCGCACGAATTCGGTGAACGCGGGGTACATGATGCGGTTCCACACGGTGCCGCCGCCCCACAGAAGGCGTCCGGTGAAGGTGAAGCGCCAGGTGAGGTCGTAAATGGGCCGCGTGGCGCCCGTGAACAGCGAGGCGGCCTTGTTGCCGTCGAACACGATGCGCCCGAAGTCCAGCACGTCGAGCACCTCCACCTTAAGGTCGTCGGGCAGAGGGGGCGCGTCCGCAGCGTCGGCCGCACCGGCCGCGCGCGCGGCGCGCCGTTCGTCCTGCATGAGCGTAAACGCCTGCGCCACGGCGTTCGCCGCGCTGCGATGCCCCGATCCCACGGAGGCGTGCATGACGACGACGAGGGGCTTTTCGGGCCTCGGCGCAAGGGCGGCGCCGTCGGGCGCTGCTTCGGGGGGCTGGAGGGTGAGGGCGTCGTTGTCCATGCGCACCATCATACCGCAAACCGCCGCCGACGCGCGCGAGGTTCGCGTGCTTGGCCGCGCCGGCGGCGGTTTGCGGGGTTGCCGGGCGCGGCTGTCCCTCGCCGGTCGCGGCGGCGTGCCGCCTCGCTCGCACCCTGTCTGCGCTGCGGTTTGCGCTCCGTTCGACAAACCCCTTGCAATGCGGCGGGGGCTTTGAGATAATACCCAAGCTGCATTCCGCCAAGGATGCCGCACGTCCCCATAGTCTAGAGGTCAGGACGCGGCCCTTTCAAGGCTGAGACACGGGTTCGATTCCCGTTGGGGGCACCATTCGCAATTTGTTAGAACCCGCTTGGTGATGTACCGGGCGGGTTCTTTGCTTTCGGTGTCTGGGG
The DNA here is from genome assembly GCA_019115845.1 of Candidatus Rubneribacter avistercoris. Lineage (GTDB taxonomy): Bacteria > Actinomycetota > Coriobacteriia > Coriobacteriales > Eggerthellaceae > Rubneribacter > Rubneribacter avistercoris. Next base: position 59,586 of record DXCU01000075.1, read on the forward strand.
GCGCCGTTCGCACGCTGCACGGACCCTGCGGGAATCCGCCCTCCCGCAGGGTCCGTTCGTTTTCCCTCGCTCTTACCCTCGCTCGTTCCGGTCTGCGTTCAAGGTGTTCTTCTGCACGGGCGCGGTTTTCGGCCGGCGCCGCCCCCTCGAACGTTACAATGGCGCCATGTCCTACAGCCTCGTCACACTCGACAACGCGGATGCCGTGCTCGAAGCCGCCCTCGTCCGGCTCTCCTCGCAGTGCGGCGGGTCCCGCATGCCCGTTGCGCTGACCCCCACCGCCGCCGCTGCCCTGCGTCTGCGCCGGGCCTTCTCGGGAGGCCCCTGCGCGATCGGCGTGCGCGCGGAGGCCCTTGACGCGTGGGTGGCCGACCGCTGGGAGCTGCTCGGCGACGGAAGGCGGCCCGTGCGTGCGGGCGAGCGCGAGCTGCTGGTGCGGCGCGCGTGCGGGGACGTCCCGGGCATCGAGGCGACGCCGGGGACGGTGGAGCTGCTGGCGCGGCTGGCCCGCGAGGCGCTTCCCCTGCTGCCGGGGGCAGACGGGGCCGCCGGCCTGAGCGCGGGCGAGCGGGCCGCGCTCGATGCGCTTTCCCGGTACGCGCTGCTTCTGGAGGAGCGCTCCCTCTGCGAGCTTTCCCAGGCCGCGTCCCTGTTGGCCGGGCTTCTCGACGATCCGCCGCCGCTGGTCGTGGTGGGCTTCGACGAGGTGCCCCCCGCCTACCAGGGCATGCTGGAGCGCTTCGGCGAGCGTGGCGACGTGCTGCGCTTGGACGACGGGTGCCGCGCCCCCTCGCGCCGCCCCGAACGCTCCCCCGAGCTTGACGCCGTGCTGGCCAGGTTGTTCCGGCCGGTCGGGGACGACCCGGTCAAGCCGACGGGCGCTGTCCGGTTCGCCTTGCCGGCCGGACGCTACGCCGCGCCCCGGCTCGTGGCCTCCTGCGCGACCGGCGCGGCCAAGCGGGAGCGGGCGCTTGCGCGGGAGGAGGGCCGGGCGCCCCTTCCCGTGGCCGTCGCGTCGCGCGATCCGCGCGCCCTGTTCGACTCTGTGGCGGACGCCCTGGCGGCGAAGGGGGTCTCGTGCGCGGCGTCCGCGACCCGTCCGTTTGCCGAAACCGCCTACGGGAAGGCGTTCTTGGCGCTTTGCGCGCTGCTCTTCGACGAGCCGTGCCCGTTTTCGCGCGCGTCCGATTTCGCGCTCGGCCCGTTCTCGGGCATGGGCTGGCGCGCCGCGTGCGCCTTCGACTCGTCGTGGCGCGGCGACCGCACGGCCGATCGCGAGGGCGTCGCGTGTGCCCTTGCGGCGGAAAGCGACGTTGCGCGGGGCGCGCTTTTCGCGCTGGGGCAAGGCGATGTCGAAGCCGCCCTCTCCTGCCTTGAGGAGGCGGCCCTGCGCCGGGCCGACCTGGGCGCCGCCTTCCGAGCCGAGCAGGCCGCAGCCGCTCGGACGGCCCGCTCGTTTGCGGATGCGTGCCGGCGCGTGGGGGAAGACGCGCTCTCGTCGCTGCCTTTGCTCGAGCGCGCCTCGGTGCCGGCGGGGGCCTGCGTTCCCGACGGGGAGGAGGCGCCCGAGGTCGTGTTCCTGTCGCTTTCCGAGGCGGCCGAGCGCGGCCCGTGCTCGTTCTCGTCGCTTCTGGCATGCGACCTGGACGCCGCCTCGTACCCGGTGCGCGCGGCGGAGGACGGCGCGTCGCTGCTTCTGGAGAGGCTCTCCCTGGCCCGTCCCGCCGACGCGCTCTCCCTGGCCCGCAAACGCTTCTTCCGCGCCCTGTCCTCCGCGTGCGGGGGGGTGGTGCTCGAGCGCCCGCTCAACACCGTCGACGCCGACGAGGCGTACCCGGCCGTCATGTTCGAGGAGCTGACGGACTGCTACCGCTCGCAAAGCGACGGGTTTGCCGCCGACCGGGAGACGGGCCTGCCGCCTGCGCTGGTGCCGTACGCGCTGCGCGCGAGCGAAGCCGAGCTGCAGGCCGACCTCGCCTTCGGCTCGCTGGACGAAGGCCGCGCCCCGCTCTTTTGGCCCGTCCCCTCCCTCGGCGAGGTGTCCGAGGGCTTTCGGGAGCGCGTCGTGGTCCCGACCAGGTCGGTGGGGGGAAGGCCCGCCCCCGTCCTGTCCCCGTCTGCCTTGGAGAGCTACCTGGAGTGCCCGTGCAAGTGGTTCGCCCTGCGGCGCCTGCGGCTCTCCGAACCCGACGCGGGCTTCGGCCCGCTGGAGATGGGAAGCTTCTCCCACGGCGTGCTGAGGAGCTTCTACAGCCATTTCCGCGAGCAGGGGCACCCGAAGGTGGACGATGCGAACCTGCCGGGCGCCCGCAGCCTCATGCGCGAGACGTTCGAGCGGCATCTGGGGTTTCAACGCGAGCTTAGGCGCAGCCGCAACCCGCTTGTCCCCCGCACGAAGATCGAGGAGGCGGAGGCCGCCGGGCTGGGAAGGAGGCTTGAGGCGTATCTTGACCGCGAGGCGCGCCTGCTGCCCGGGTTCGAACCTGCCTACCTGGAGCTGGACTTCGGCGGGACGGAGCCGTTTTCGTACGCGGGGTGCCTTCTGCGCGGGAGCGTGGACCGTATTGACGTGAACGGCCGGGGGCAGGCGGTGATCATCGACTACAAAGGGTCGCTCTCGACCGATCACGCGCTTTCGAGCGCCTCGCCCGCGGCCCAGGCGGGGGGCGCTATGCTGCCGCACAAGGTGCAGGCCCTGGCGTACGCCCAGGCGGTCCGGCGGCTTCTGGGCCTGGACGTGGTGGGGGCCGTCTACGTGTCGTACGGGCGCGACGCCCGGGTGGCGGGGGCCGTCGACCGGACGGTGCTTGACGGGGCCGCCCTGCCGGGGCTTTCCCTGGAGGCGTGCGGCGTTCCCGGCCCTGCGGGGGAGGCCCTGGGCGTGCGGACGCTGTCGCAGCTGGCAGACGAGGTGGAGGAGCGCGTCTCTTGGGCGGTGCGGGCGCTTTTGGAGGGCGATGTCGCGCCCGACCCGCGCGGGGCCGACCCGTGCGGGCACTGCCCCGTGCTCGCCTGCGAGAAGAGGAGGCGCCCGTGAACCTGGACGCATGCACCCCCGGCCAGCGCGACAGCATCCTGCACGTCGACGGACCCCTGCTCGTGTCCGCGGGGGCGGGTTCGGGCAAGACCTTCACGCTCACGCAGCGCATCGCCTACGCGCTCCTTCCCGAAAGCGGGCCGGCGGTCGGCGGCATCGACGAGGTGCTGGCCATCACGTTCACGGAGAAGGCGGCCTCCGAGATCAAGGCCCGCGTCAAGCGCACGCTGCGCGCCGAGGGGCTGGGCGAGGAAGCCCTCAAGGTGGACGGCGCCTGGATCTCCACCATCCACGGCATGTGCGCCCGCATCCTGCGGGCGCATGCGCTCGATCTGGGGATCGACCCGGCGTTCGGCATCGTGGGCGACGCCGAGCGGGCCGATCTGCTCGCCGCGGCCATCGACGGCGCGCTCGGGGCGGACAACGACATCGTGGGCCGAGGCTCCTTCGCGGCGCTGTTCGACGCCTATCCCGCGCGCTCCTCCATGCCCCAGGAGGCTTCGGTGGCCTCCATGCTGCAGGCGCTTCTCGACAAGGCGGCGGGCCTGCGCGGCGGCTTGGACGCCGTGGACTTCGGGCCGGGCGCGGCCCGCGCCTCCTCCTTGGCGCGCGAGCTGCTTGTGGCTTACGAGGAGGTGCGGCCCTGGGTGGAGCGGGCCAAGCGCAGCGCGGCGTCCGAGAAGGCGCTCGCGGGCGCGGACGAGGCGCTTGCGGCGCTTCGGGCGTACCTGGACGCGCATGGCGCGGCGAGGGAGGGGGCCGCGGGGGAGGCGGAGGCGTTGCGGGAGCTGGCCTGCGTGGTCGACGGCTGCGCCTTCCTGCCGCGCACCTTCGGCGATGCGGCCGTCAAGGCCGAGGTGGGGGTTTTCCAGGGCGTTTACGAGCACGTCGCGCGCCAGATAGCGCTCGCGACGGCGCTTCCCCTGGCAGGCGAGCTCATGGCGCTTGCGCGCGAGGTGGCGGCGCGCTACGAGCAGGCGAAGGGCCGCCTGGGCAAGCTGGACAACGACGACCTGCTCTCAAAGACGCTCGCCGCCTTCGAGGAGCATCCCGGCATCGCGCGGCGCTACGAGGACCGCTTCAAGCTGGTGATGGTGGATGAGTTCCAGGACACAAGCCAGCTGCAGATCGACATGATAGCCCGCCTTGCGGGGCCGCGCTTCTCGCATCTGTGCACGGTCGGCGACGCCCAGCAGTCCATCTACCGCTTCCGCGGGGCCGACGTGAACGTGTACGAGGCCCACAAGCGCGTCATGCGCTCCGCGGAGGTGGGCGCGCTCTACGTGGAGCTGACGCGCAACTTCCGCAGCCACGCCGACGTGCTCTCGTTCGTGGACCGCGTGTTCGAGCAGCCCGGCGTCTTCGGCGAATCCTTCATGTCGCTCGCGCCCAATCCCGGCCGCGTCTCGCGCTACCGGGGCCTTGCCCCGCGCATCGACGTGGTGCTGGCCATGCAGCCGGCGGGAAGGGGCACGGGCGTGGGCGCGGCCGACGCCAAGCGGACCGCCGCGCGCGAGGTGGCCCGGCGCTTCGCCCGCCTGCGCGAGGAGGGCCACTCGCCGGGGGAGATGGTCGTGCTTCTGGGCAGGATGGGCCGCGCGGAGGTGTACGCGGAGGCGCTGCGCGCGGAAGGGTTCGAATGCGTGGTGGCCGGCGGGTCGCAGTTCGCCTCCGCCCCCGAGGTCCGCGTCGTCGCGCGTCTTCTGGAGGCGGTGGCCAACCCGGCGAACACAGCGGCGCTGTTCGAGGTCCTTGCAAGCGACATGGTGCGCCTGTCGGCCGACGACTTTTTGGAGCTGGCCACCGAAAAGGATCCCGACACCGGCCTGCTCGTCCGCCGCGATCTGGACAAGGGGTTCTCGCGCCTGGCCGCGCTCGACGAGGGTCCCGGGCCGCGCCTGGCCCATGCCGCGCGCCTGTTCGAGCGCGCTTGGCGCCTGGTTCGCACCGAGCCCCTCTCGGCCGTGGCGGCCGACGCCGTGGCGCGCTCGGGCTGGATGGCCCGCTTGGAGGGGGAGGGCGCGGCGGGGACGGCCCGCGCGGCCAACGTGCTGAAGGCCCTGCGGATCGTGGAGGGCATCGAAGGCGAGCGGCGCGAGGGGCCGGCCTCCACGGCGCGCGCGTTCTCCGACGCGCTGGCCGCAGGGCTTAAGGAGGCGCCCGGGGCGCTGTCGGGGTCGGGGGGCGACGTGGTGCGCATCATGACGATCCACGCCTCGAAGGGCCTGGAGTTTCCCATCGTCGCCTTGGCCGACTTCGCCGACGCGCGCCCGAGGTCCGAGAAGCTGCTCGTCGAGGCGTGCGGCCCTGTCGCCTACGCCTCGCTCGAGCCGGGGGCGGCGTTTTCGGGGGAGTTTCCGAACCTTGGCAAGCGTGCGAAGACGCCGGCGGCCGACGAGGCGGACAAGGGCGCCGACCTGGCGGCGGCCCGGGCGCTTTTGCGCTCGTGCGCGCCCGGCGCGACGGCGGGGTGCTCGCAGGCGGCCTACCGCGCCTCGCTTGCCGAGCGGCGCTGCGAAGAGGAGCTGGCCGAGGCCCGGCGCAAGCTCTACGTGGGGCTGACCCGCGCAAGCGAGGCGCTCGTGGTGGCCATGGACGGCAAGGAGGCCGCGGCGGGCAAGGCGCCGTCGTACCCCCCGCTCGTGGACGACATCCGAAGCGCGCTGTGCGGGACGTCCGACTTTCCCGAAGGCGCCGCCCTGCTTCCCTACGGGGGGAGCGAGCCCGCCCGCTTCGAGCGCGTGCCCGTCGTCGCGCCGGATGGGGACGGGGACGCCGCGCCGGATGGGGCGGCGCCCGCTTCGTTTCTCGTGCCGCGCCTTCGCGACGCGGTCCCTGCGCGCGGGCCGTGGACCGGCGGCGGGAGGGATGCGTTCTCCTATTCGTCCCTTGCCGCCGCCACCTGGCGCGCCGCCGCGCTCCCGGAAGCGGATGCGGCGGACGGCTCTTTCTCGCTTGAGCCTCCGGCCGACCTCGCCGACGAGGGGCGCGCCCCTGCGCCCGATCGCCCCGAAACCCGCGCCGACGCCGACCGGGCGACGGCCTTGGGCAGCGCGTTTCACCGCGCCGCCCAGTTCGCCGTGGAGACGGGGACGGTCCCCGACGCCGCGCGCCTGGACGCCTTCGCGTCCTTTCACGGGCTCACGGCCGGGCAAAGGGCCCGTCTGGGCGCCGCGTGCGGACGCTGGTTTGCAAGCGACGCGTGGGCCGAGGCGCTCTCCTGGCCTGTCCGGCGTGCCGAGATGCCGTTTGCCGTGCGCGTGGGATTGCAGCTCATGGAGGGCGAGATGGACCTCGTGTGCACGGACGGGGAGGGGGCGGCCGGGCGGGCCGGCAGGGCGCTTGTGGTGGACTACAAGACAGGCGGCGCGGACGGGGAGTCCGAGCAGGCGGTTCGCGAGCGGCACCTCCTTCAGGCGCAGTGCTACGCCTGCGCGCTGCTCTCCCAGGGTTTCGAGGAGGTCGAGCTGCTGTTCGTGCGCGTCGAGCGCGAGGCGCCCTCCGGCGGCGGGCCGCACACGGTGCGCTACCGCTTCGCCTCGGGCGATCTGGAGGCCCTTGAGGGGGTCATCCTGTCAAAGCGAGGGTGACTTAGACGGGCCGTCCGCCTGCCGCCGAAGGCGGCGCGGCGCCTTCGGCCTCGCGCGCGGGCTTCGTTGCGGCCTCTTCGGCGGGAAATGAGGCCAACCTTCCATTTTCTCTCTAATGCGCGAGAAGTTCATGACTTAAATAATAAACTATAATTTGGTAAGATTTAATTGAGGGGGCGCTCCGAAGAGGGGCGCGGCAACCCGTTCAGAAGGCGCCCCCTCGCAGGCATCGGCTAGGGCCGGCGGTTGTGGCGGCCGTACCTCTCGTACGCCTCCATCACCTGCAGCTCGTACTCCTTGCGGTAGCCCTTGACCACCGTGTCCAGGATAAGCCCGCTTGCGAATGCGACGATGCCCACGAAAACGAGCGCCACGGCCAGCAGCGCGGAAGGGAGCTTGGGCACGAAACCGGTTTGCGCGAATTCCACGATCACCGGCACGCCGGTCAGCAGGCCCAGCGCGCAGAACAGCAGGGCCACCCAGCTGAACAGGGCGAGCGGACGGTAGTCCTTGAACAGGGACATGATCATGAGCAGGACCTTCAAGCCGTCGGAGAACGTGTTGAGCTTGGATTCGGACCCCTCGGGCCGGTCGCGGTAGTCGATCGGCACCTCGGCGATGCGCCAGCGCTTGTCCACGGCGTGGATGGACAGCTCGGTCTCGATCTCGAAGCCCGGGGAAAGGACGGGCATCGTCTTGGCGAACACGGCGTTGTAGGCCCGGTAGCCGGTCATGACGTCGGAGAACTTGAAGCCGTAGATCCATTTGATGAGCACGCGCACCAGGTTGTTGCCGAATCCGTGGAAGGCGCGGTCGTTCTCCTCGCCGTAGGTGCCGTTGGACAGGCGGTCGCCCACACACATGTCGGCCTCGTCTGCGAGAAGCGGCGCGAGCAGGTCGGGCGCGGCCTCCGCAGGGTAGGTGTCGTCCCCGTCCACCATGAGGTAGTAGTCCGCGTCGATGTCGCGCATCATCTGGCGCACGACGTTGCCCTTGCCTTGGCGGCGCTCGGTGCGCACGATGGCGCCGTGCTCGGCGGCGATGGAGCCGGTTGCGTCGGAGGAGTTGTTATCGTACACGTAGATGTCAGCATCAGGCAGGACGCGCCTGAAGTCGTCGACGACCTTGCCTATGGTGAGCGCCTCGTTGTAGCACGGGATGAGCACGGCGACAGACGCGCGCCTCCCGTCGCGGATGGTGGTGCCGTCGGTGGAATGGGTCACAGGCTCGCTCCTCTTCTAGACTGTCGAACATCCTATCCGAAATTCGGCCATCGCGCCAGGTGTCCTTGCGGTTCTTCCGGCAAAACACGGTAGGAGAGCCGTTTCCGGGAGGTAAGGAAGAGCGCGGGCCCGCATGCTAGAATGCGGATTCGCGCGCGGATTCAGATTGGTGGCGTTCCCCATGAAACTTCTCAAGCGCTTTGGCGGACGCAGGGGCGTGCTCCTCGTCTCGATTGCTTCGGCGGTCCTGCTCGCCGCGGTGTTCGTCAGCACGGCCGCCTCGTCGCGGTTGGAGACCGAGGCGGCGATAGGCTCGGTGAGCGAGGCGTACCTGCGGGAGCTGGGCGACCAGGCGGCGCTTCGCCTTGAAGCGGACGTGGGGTCCCGGCTCGCCTCGATGGATGCGGCCGCGGCGAGCGTGGGCGGGGCGGGCGACGAGAGGCTGCTTTCGGAGGCGCTCGACGCCGAGCGGACGGCCGGCGGCTTTTCCATGATGGTCCTGCTCTCCGGGGACGGGCGGCGCTGCTCGGCTTCGGATGCGGGCGGCACGGCCGAGCAGCCCTCCGGGGAGGTTCTGGACGCCTGCTGGGCGGCCCTCGGGTCCGAAGATCCGCGCATCGTCTTCGCCGAGGACGAGGTGGTGTTGGTCAAGAAGGTGGACGCCGTGGCGTGCGGCGGCGCCTCCTACACGGTGATGGCGGCTGCCTGCGAGGTGTCGCAGCTGGTCGGCCGGCAGGAGGGGGACGGGCGGGGCAGCCGCCTGCGCGCCGCCGTGCTGGAGCGCGACGGGTCGTTTTCGGCCGGGGACGACGTTGTTTCCGGCCTGCGGGACAAAGGCTTGTTCGGGATGCTCGAAGAGTGCGTCTGCCTGGGGGAGGGGGCCGACGTCGGGGACGTGCGCTTTCGGTACGCGCGCGGCGAGTCGTTCTCCGTTTCGTGCTCGCTTGACGGGACGAGGTTTCGGTACCTGTACCTGCGGCCCGTTGGGGCAGAAGGATCGTATCTGTGCGTTGCGATGCCCTACGAGGAGGCAGGGGAGGACATCGTCGGCCTGAGCAAGGCCCTGCAGCGCAACGCGCTGGTGGCTGCCGTGGCGTTCGCGCTCGCCTCGGGCGCGGCCTTTCTGGCGTACTACCTGGCAAGAGCGCGCAACGAGAAGCTGCTCGCCGAGGAGAAGGCGCGCGCGGAGGACGCGCTTGGCCAGGCGCAGCATGCGAACCGTGCGAAAAGCGAGTTCCTTTCGCTCATGTCGCACGAGATCAGGACGCCCATGAACGGCATCATGGGCATGACGGCCATCGCCCTTGAGCACGTCGGGGACCCGGCCAAGGTGCGCGGCTGCCTGGAGAAGGTCTCGCTGACCTCGAGGCATCTCATGACGCTGCTCAACGACATCCTGGACATGAGCAAGATAGAGAGCGGCAAGATGAGCATCGAGCGCGATCCCTTCGACTTCGCGGCGTTCGCCGGCTCCTTCGAGGGCGTGTTCGGCGCGCAGGCCGCCGAGCGCGGCATCCGCTTCGCCGTCGAGACGGCGCCGGGGCTGCCCGCCTGCGTGGCGGGCGACGAGCTTAGGCTCAACCAGATCGTGTACAACCTGGTGGGCAACGCGCTCAAGTTCACGCCTGAAGGGGGCAGCGTGACCTTGCGCATCGAACCCTCGCGCGGCCCCTCGCGGCAAGAGGGCGTGCGCCGCGCCGTTCGCGACGGGTACGCGGGCTGGGTGCGCTTCACGGTGAAAGACACCGGCTGCGGCATAGCGCCCGAGCATGCGGAGAGCATCTTCTCGTCGTTTGAGCAGGGCGATCCGAAAACCGCGCGCTCCTACGGCGGGACGGGGCTGGGCCTGGCCATCACGAAGCGGCTCGTGGAGATGATGGGCGGCGCCATCGGCCTTGAGAGCCAGGTGGGCCGCGGTTCGACGTTCACGGTGGAAGTCCCTTTGCGCGAGGAGGCCGCGGACGCGGCGGGCGGGGATTCCTCGGGCGCTTCGGACGGCGCGCCGCCGAACCTGGACGGCGCCAGGGTGCTGGTGGTCGAGGACAACGACCTGAACCGCGAGATAGCGGTCGAGATACTGGCCATGGCCGGCGTCGAGGCCATGGAGGCGCGCACGGGAGCCGAGGCGGTGGCCGCGTTCGAGGCGTCCGAGCCGGGCTTTGTTGACCTGGTGCTCATGGACGTCCAGATGCCCGAAATGGACGGCTACCAGGCGACGCGCGCCATCAGGGGCCTTGCGCGCCCGGATGCCCTCGAGGTGCCCATCGTGGCCATGACCGCCAACGCGTTTGCGGAGGACGAGCGGCGCAGCCTGGAAAGCGGGATGGATGGACATCTGAGCAAGCCGCTTGATATCAAGCTGGTTTATGCCACAATAGACAGGTTCTTGAGGCGCCGCCGCGCGGACGGCGACGCATGAGGGGGCGCGCCCTGCGCGCCGAGGTCGGCGGAAGGACGGCGCGCTGTGAAGAGGCTGCTAGCTCAGATCATGAAGTTCGGCGTGGTGGGGGCCATCGCCTTCGTCATAGACTACGGGCTGCTCGCCCTGCTCACCGAGGTGTTCGGTGTGAACTACCTGGCAAGCGCCACCGTGTCGTTCACGGTGTCGGTGACGTTCAACTACCTGGCGTCCATGCGCTACGTGTTCCGGCACAAAGAGGGCATGAGCCGTCGGCGGGAGTTCGTCGTCTTCGTGGTGCTGTCGGTGGTGGGCCTGGGCATCAACAACGCGTGCATGTGGGCGGGCGTGGAGCTTTTGGGCATTCATTACCTGGTGGTGAAGATAGGCGCCACGTTCATCGTGATGGTGTGGAACTTCATCACCCGCAAGGTGTTTTTGGACGCCGGCGAGGAGCCGGAGGGCGCCGCGCGGGGCGAGTGACCGTGCGGGGCGCGGGCGGCGTGCAGGCGCGGGATGCGCTCGATGCGCTGCCGCGCAGCGAGCCGGCGATCCCTTGGCGCGGCCCGCTTCGGGCGCGCGGGCGGTGCTGCGGCTTCGCGCCGCTTCCGAAAAGCGCGAGGCCGGGCGCGCGGCCCGGCCTCGTTGCTTTCGTGGTGCCCTTGACAGGATTCGAACCTGCGGCTTTCTGCTCCGGAGCGCAACCTTTTCATAACACTTAATCATATTGCATGTATAACCCATTATGAAATTATCAAAAGTGTTAGTTTGATTCATTACTTGTATGCCATTCTATCACCTGGAATTACATAAACAGATAATTAGAATGCGCCTCAGAGATCACAAAATGCTTTCCAAAAAGTTGTGCCAATTTCCACAATAGATACGCATTTTGTGACCATGTGTGACCAAACGGGCTACGACATGGGACGGAGGCGCCGGAAATGGAGGACGCGAAGCCGAGGTACGAGATCTGCGGCATCTCGAGGTTCAGGGACGGCTGGAGGGCTGATTTCCGTCCCGTGAACAGCGACGGAACGCGCGGGGCGCGGGTCAGACGCGTCATGAAATCGAAGGATAAGGAGGGCGCCAGACGGGAGGCCGAGAAGCTCGCGGCGCGCGGTCTTGCCCGGTACAAGGACGGGGCGGTGAGCGTCGCGCAGATGGTCGAGACGTACATCGAGGCGTATGCATCGGGTGCGTCGGCCAGGCTTTCCGACAAGACCGCCCGGGGCTACAGGACCGTGGCGCGGCGCATCGACTGCAGGCTCGCCGCGATGGACATCCGGGAGTGCGAGGCGTCCCATGTGAGAAACTACCTGCGCCGGCGCCTGCGCGCGGGCGCGCGGGCGAACACGGTGAGGGCCGAGTACTCGCTTCTGAAAAACGCGTTCGCCAAATCCGTGACGGACGGGCTGCTCGTTTCCAATCCGACGGCCGAGGTCGATCCCCCGGATAAGGAGTCCACGCCCGATCCGGACGATGGGAAGCGGGCCGAGGCCCTCCGGATCGCTCGCCTCGCAGGCGGGGATATGTCCGTCGCCGCATACCTCGCCCTTGATGGCGGGCTGCTGCCCTGCCAAATCGTCTGCGTGCGCCCGTGCGACCTCGATAGCGCACGGCACAGCGTGCAGGTGGCCCGCAGGCGAGCCCGGGGCGGGGTGGTGACGGAGCGTGCGAGGCCCCTTGTGCGCGAGCTCGGAGCCGAGGCGTGGGAGACGGTCGCGCACGCGGCCGAAGTATGCGAGGACTACGGCTGCTGCATCGTGGGAGGCGGGCTTGCTCCCGGGGATCCGGACCTGCTGGCGAGGAAGTTCGCGGATTTCGCCGGCACATTCGGCGTCAAGCTCACCCTTTCGGAGATAAGGGGGCGCTGATGCACTACAGAATCGACGCCCTCGGGCAGCGCGGCCCGGAAACGTGGCGCGTGGGGATGCACCCTGTGTTCGACGACGGCAGCAAAGGCGAGAGGATCTTTTGCACCGTGAAGGCGCGAACGCGGCGCGAGGCGCAGAGGCTTGCCGAGGAGGCGCGGGCCGAGGCAGAGGAGGCTCAGCGCAGCGGGGAGTGCGATGCGCCAAGCGGCGGAGTCCCCACGCTTCTCGAATGGCAGGAGCGGTGGGCCGAGCGGCTCGCCGCCACCGGCGCCGTTACCGAAAAGACCGCCGCAGGCTACGTGGACAACATCAAGGGGCTGGGCGAAGTGGCCCACATGAGACTGGACGAGATAGGGGACGACGACCTTGTGAAGGCTCTGGCAGGCATGCTGGGGACGGGCATCTCGCCCAACACCGCCAACACCAGGTTCAAAACCGCGAAAAAGGCGCTTGACAGAGCAAGAGAGGCGGGCATCATACGCGAGAACCCGGCGGAGGAGGTGAAGCCGCCGAAGAAGGTCCCCACGAAGCCGCGTTCGCTGTCGAACACGGAAAGGGAGCGCATGCTCGCCCTCGTCCCGAAGATGGTCGGGCCTCTGCCCGTGGCGATCTGCCTGGGACTCATGGCGGGCCTGCGCGGCGAGGAGGCGCTCGGCCTGCAATGGCGCGACTTCAACGAGGGGGACGGTCTTTTGACGATAAGAAGGGTCGTCACCGCCGACAGGAACGGCATGGCCAAGGTGGAGGAGCGGACGAAGTCGGCCAGCTCCCTGCGCACGCTTCCCGTGGCAAAGGAGCTGGCAGCAAAGCTCGTCGAGCGGAGGACTCAGCACAGGAGCCTGTGCGTCCAAATCGGGATACCGTTTTCGGACAGCCTCTTCATCCTAGGAGATGTGGACGGCCGGCCCCTCGGTCCTAACGAGTTCAGAAGGTCGTTCAAGGCGTTCAGCGACGAGCTTGGCTTCGGGTGCACCTACCATTGGCTGCGCCATACCTTCGCAACCGGCATGATCGCCCGGGGCGTCGATGTCCGCACGGTTTCGTATTGGCTTGGCCACTCCGATCCGGGGTTCACGCTGAGCACATACTGCAGCACCGACCCGGTGGCGCTCGCCGAGTCCGTTGCGGCGGTGGATGCGATGGCGGGTAGATCCGAGTGCGGCCTGCGCCCGGCAACGCCTAGGGATGACGCGGGGAGCGCGCTGCGGGACATTTGCGAGATCTACGGGGTTTCTCCGGAGGAGCTGGTGCGGGAGATCCTTGTTGCGCTTGACGAGATCGGCAGCCCATCCTTGAACACCTATGCGGAGCCGACCGCTTCCCCGTAGGGGTAAGCGGTCTGCCGCTTACCCCTTCCTTGCCCCATGCCCCGGCGTAGGGGCCGGGTCAAGGGATAAGCGCAAAACCTGGACCAACCCCCGGAGCGCAAGCGGAGGGGGTTTGTGCGGGTTTTGCGCCCCTTGACGCGGCACCGTAGCCGGGGCACCTGCGGCGCGACGTAGCGCGGAGGAGGCATCGGCACACCCGTGGCCCCTCCCCTCGGCCCCGAACGACCGCTTGAGGCAGTCGCGTTCTCACCCGCCCCTTGAACGACGGCTCGGAAAAGCCGCGTCGAAACCTTCTCGGGCATCCAGCGCGCACCCCGGGCCGTCTCCGGCGCGGCACCGCACCTGCCCGGCGGGGCGCTATTCACAGCACACATTTGTATCGCGCAAAGCAGCTGCGCGTCCCGGCCTCACGTAGAACCGCCGGACGGCGTTTTTCGGCCTGCGTGCACGAGGTTGCAAGGGCGAGCGGAGGATGCCTCCGCGGTGCTTCGCACCGGCTCCCGACGCGGGGCGCGCCCCGCGAGTGAAGCCCGTCTCGTCAACGTCCCGACCTCTTGGCCATAAGATGCGGTCCCGGCCGCAACCGGCTCCCTTGGGAAGCCGCCTGCGGCCCGGATCGCGGCCTTCGATCACGCAAGCGCTGGGCCACGCTCCCATTCCGGATATTCCCAGCCTTTTTCACTGGTGATTTGTTACCCCGTGGGAAAACCCAGGCAGGGCAGCCGTCCGGTCACGGCGCTATGTCGGCGATGAGGGTGACCGGAGCTTGCGTTCTTCTTAAATCATGACTATTCCTCTGATATAATAGAGGGGTGATAGTCCGATGCGAGATCCGGTTCATCTCCATCAAGGCGGCGAGGCTCTTGCGGAACCGAGCCGCCCTATCACAAGCCTACCACAACCCGCGCCCGAAGCGACTCGCGAGCGCGGGTTTTTCTTTTGCTGCGATCCTTTACTGAAAAACGCACTGAAGGGGAAGCGGGGTCTATCCGTCATGCATCCCGCTCGCACTCCGAAGCACCCACGTCATGCACGCGCTGCACGATGGATGGGCGCAGTGATGGGGGCAAGCCCCCATGCCCCTGTTCGCACACAGTCCATCGCAACCATCATCAAAAAAGGGCGGCCCTTTTGATAATCCGATGACTCGCTTATATATGGGGAACATGTGTAGATGCCCATATACTCATATAGGCACATGGATAGCGGGTAAACGGAACACGACATGCCAGACGAGAGGAAGGAGGCATGACATGGCGCATCTGTCGGACGGAAGTCGCCTGGAGGCTTTCTCGGATGCCAAGGAGCTGGTGCGATGGGTCAACTCGCACCAGGGCGCGCGGCCTTTGCAGGTCATAACGACGGGAGCCGGCGTTCTGCTCGAATACGAGAGCGCGGCAGGCGGCGGGAAAGCGGGATCGGGGCGCGGGGCGCGGAAGGAGGTGCGGTAGCATGCGTACCATCGCCGTTGTGAACCAGAAGGGCGGCGCGGGCAAGACCACGACGAGCGTCCAGCTCGCCGCCGGGCTTGCCGAGCGCGGCTGGCGGGTCGTCGCCTGCGACATGGACGCCCAGGCGAACCTCACGGGAACCCTCATGGGGGAGGCCGAGCAGCCCAAGTACGCGCCGACCATGTACGAGCTTTTGACCGGGGAGGCGTCGGTGGACGAGGTCATGGCGGCGTGCCGCCGCTGCGACCTCATCCCGGCGAGCCGGCACAACAAGCGCCTCTCCATCATCGACGCGGCCATCGGCGACATGCCGAACAAGCTCTACCACCTGCGCGAGGCGCTCCTCGCCGTGGCGGGCCGC
This sequence comes from Candidatus Rubneribacter avistercoris, assembly GCA_019115845.1. Classification (GTDB taxonomy): domain Bacteria; phylum Actinomycetota; class Coriobacteriia; order Coriobacteriales; family Eggerthellaceae; genus Rubneribacter; species Rubneribacter avistercoris. The sequence continues at coordinate 74,851 of DXCU01000075.1, forward strand.
TACGACTTCGCCGTCATCGACACGCCGCCGGCGCGCGACACCCTCGCCTACAACGCGCTCACCGCAGCGGACGGCGCGGTCATTCCCGCCGAGGCCGCCGAGTACTCGCTCGACGGGATAGCCGACCTCGCCGACTCCATCGAGATGACCCGGCGCTACACCAACCCCGATCTCGCGATCATCGGCATCCTCATGACCCAGCACCGGGGGCAGACGAGGGTGGCGCGCGGCATGGCCGCGAACGCGTCCGAGATGGCCTCGGCGCTTGGGACGCGCGTGTTCCCGAAGCCCATCCGCGAGGCCGCCGCCATCGTGGAGAGCCAGGCGCGCTACACCGACATCTTCGACTACGCGCCCGAATCGGGCGTGGCCGGAGACTACCGGTCCTTCGTGGACGAGGTGGTCGGTTTCTTCAAGAAGGGGGATGAACATGCGCAGTAAAGACTTCACGAGCTCCCGCGCCGCAGGGCGCGTGAGGCGCGTGAGCGAGGAGGAGGCCGTGTTCGGCGGCGGTCCGAAACCGACGGCCGAGGGCGCGCAGGTCATTGACGGCAACGAGGCGGCTACCCTCACGCGGAGCATGAAGGTCCTCGTGAGCGACGATCTGTACTACCGGATGAAGGCGTACCTCGCACGGCGCGACAGGAAATGGAACAGCGCCGGCGCGATGGTGCGCGACCTGCTGGAAACCGAGCTGGACAAGCACGGCGCTTAAAGCATCTGCGAAAAGAAGGGAAAGAACATGGACGAGACCGCATACGAGACCTCCTACGGGGAGAGCGAGCCGAAGCCGAAGAAGCCGGCGAAGCGCAAGGCCAAACCCGCCCTCAAGGCACTGCCCAACATCGAGCAGGTGGCGGCGTTTCTGAAAAGCGTCTATGAGGTGGAGGGAGGCGACATCAAGGGCGCTTTGGCGGTGGCGGGAAAGTCCGGCGCGGCCTTCCTCGTCGATTCGAGCGGCATCAAGGGCGTCGTGCTCGACTACCGCACCTACAACGAGCTCGTGAAGTCCGCCGCAGGCGACGGAGGGCTTCAGGGGATCCGATAAGGCATTTGGAAGGCGTTGGGCGCGCTTAAGGGAAAGGGGTTTAGCCCAGAAGCATAAGCCGCCCGCCCTCCCTCTCTTGAGTTTGGCGACCGCGAGGGGAGGGGCGGGCCAACCTAGAAGGGATTCTACACATGGGACACGATGAGTTCAACTTCGCCTCCTGCGCAGAAGCATCGGAGCGCGCCAGCGAGGCGGGCATCTTGGAAAAGGCCGTCCGCTATGGCTGCTGCATGCTCGGAGCCGCTTTGGTTGACGCCCTCCTCGTCCTCGGTTCTTGGGTGGCGTGGCCGTACTAAACGTTTCGGCGCAATGCGCTTTCGGGAAGCCCGCGACACGACCGTGCTGCGGGCTTCCCGCTGGCGCCAGGGAATCATTTAGGCCTTGCGCGACAAACCGCTACGCGGGACTCTGAAACAGGACATTGAGGAGAGGCGGCGCTAAAGGCTGCAACCGCGAGGCCTTCGGCCGCCGTCCCCCGATTTCTCGGAAGCGGCCTTGGCGCAATCGGCGGCGCGCCGGCGGCTCTCTTCGGGAGAACGCCGGCCGAAGACTTCTCGGATCTTCTCCAACGCAGGGGTGAAGCACTCCCGGACGCGCAGGCGAAGGACCTCTTTAACCCCCAGTTCTCGTTGTTCCTATCGGCGTTGCCGATGAACGCGTCGACGACGAACATATCCCAGAAGCGCTCGCGCACCAAAGCCGAATCGTCTGCCAGGTTGTCGATTGCGGAGCTTGGCGCCGTCCAAGTTGACGATCCTCATCATCAGCCTCTTCCCAATCGCCAGGGTCACCATGTCAGCACCCTCGAAACGACATTGGTTTTCTTAATTATACACCGTGGGCGAAAACTCCCCGTGCGCGCCATTGCCGTCATCAAACGCGCCTTCGCCTTTGATGCCCATCCACCCCGAAAACGGGTGATTGAAACCCGCGAATAGAGGGTAAGCTCCATTCGGATACGCAAGAGACGCATTTGTACGGCATATCCGGTTCCGGATATACACAAATGCAAGCGCCCCGCGCGCCTTGGGACGGCGGCCCTGCGACCGAAACGGTCTTAGGGCCTCCCACCCACGGGCGCGGCCACGCCGCGCACCCGGCACGCGACGGCCCATGCGGGCGCGTCGGATGCCGGGTGCGCGCGGGGCGCTCTCTTGGCAGGGCTCCGCCCATGCACCGGGGAGGCGAGGACATGGAGAAAGGCAACGAGGGCCGAAAAAGCGCGGGCGTGTTTTTGCGCATGACCCCACAGCAGCGCGACCTCATAGACCTGTTCGCGAGCCAGGCGGGCATGACGCGCTCGGAGTACGTCGTGCAGTGCTGCGCCTACAGGCAAAACAGCTTCCTGCTCGACGCTCGCCACGTCATCGACGCCGTGGCGCCCATCGTGCGCATCCGAAACGACGGCGGGCCTCCCGCCGAACTCGACCTGCCCTGCACCGCGCCGCCGCGCAGGGCGGCAGACAACGAGGTGCGCGACCGGCGTCTGGAATTGCGCATAAGCCCCTACGAGAAGGAGACGATCCGCTCCGAGGCGCAGCGCCTGCACATCACCATGACGGAGTTCGTACTCATGTGCTGCGTCTACCGGCCCACGCCCGACCACCCCGTGCTCAACAAGGACGAGGTGCGGAAGGTGTACGCGGAGCTGCGGGCACAGGGCCGCAACCTCAACCAGATAGCCGCCGCCGCGAACCGCATAGCCTCGGTCGCCTGGAGAGACGACATCGACGCGGGGATGGTGGACAGGCTCTGCGCCGAGCTCACGGAGGACAACGAGCGCACGCGCGCCGCCGTCAACGACGCGCTGAGGGCTGCGGGAGAGGCGATGCGCGCAACGCGCATCCGCAACGGGACGCCCGGCAGGTGACGACATGGCGATGATAAAGACGCTCGCGCGCAAGCACGGCGGGTGCGAGAACATCATGGACTACATAGAGAAGGAGGGCGCGTGCCTTGCCTACGACTACGGCGACAACGTGGCCGATCTGTCCAACTGGGCGCGCGAGTTCGACACGGTGCGCGCCGATTGGGGCAAGGATGCGGGACGCAAGTACTACCACGTGATGATAAGCCCCGACCCCTCCGACGGCTGCGACCTGGAGACGCTGCGCGAGCTTGCGACCTCGTGGGCGCGCGAGCGCTACCCGGATGCGCAGTGGGTGATCGGCTACCACGACGAAGGCGGGCGGCTGCACGCCCACATAGCAATGAACGCGGTGATTCCGAGCACGGGCTACAAGATACACATGAGCGACGATGACGTGGAGGCGGATGCCAAGGCCCTCCAGGACATGTGCCGTGCGCGCGGCCTGAGTTACTTCGAGGGACCCAGACCTGAGCCGTCGGGAGACGGGTGGGCCGTTGCGCGCGGAGCGCGACGCCGTCCGGCGGTCGCGCTCTCGGACGCCGAACGCCGCCTCATGGCGCGCGGCGTGGTGCCGTGGAAACAGGAGGTGCGCGACGCGATGGACGCGTGCGCGGGCGCGGCGACGTCGTGGGATGACTTCGTCGGGCGCATGGCGGCGCTCGGCTACAAGGTGACCCTCGGCAGGCGCGGGGTGGCGACCGTGGCGCATCCGGATGCACAGGGCACGCGAAAGACGGTGCGCGCCACCGACGACAACCTCGGGAGCGACTACACCAAGCAAGGGGTCATGCGCCGCATATCGGCCCGCATCGGCAGGCGCTACGCGGGCAGCGTCGCGCTGCCCGCTCGCTCGCTGCGCCTGCCGGCCACGATGGAAGAGACGATCAGAGCGCGCGGCGCGCGCAGGCCGTGGCTCGACCCCCAAGACGTGCTCGACTCGCTCTCGGTGCTCAGGGAAAACGGCTTCTCGGACGTCTCGGAGGCGCGGGGCGAGCTCGAAAGGCTGAACGGATTCCTTGAGCGGCAGCGAGAGGCCCTCGACGCCCTGCGCGCCCGCGTGGAGGTCGTCGAGGGCGCGAGGGTGCGCGCGCGAAGATGGGAGAGCCTGCGAAGCGGCGAGGACGAAGATGCCCTGTATGCGTCGGTCGGGTCCTACTTCGAGGTGCGCGAGATAGAGCAGTGGTTCGAGGAGCGCGGGATGTCCGTCGCCGAATACGCGCGCCAGGGCGGCTCCGAGATCCTGCGGGAAGCCAGGAGTGACTTGCAGGCCGTCGCCGACGCCTGCGCCGCTGCGGAGCGCGACATCAGGGCGCTTTCCAAAGCCCTTTCGACCATGGAGCGCCTCGCGATGCCGTGCGCGCCTGCGCGCGGCGGGTCACGCACGGGGGCTTCGGGGCAACTCGCCATCGAGGGCAGGGCCGGGCTCGCGCGGTTGCGCGGCGAGGTGTTCGAGCGCACGGCGGCGCTGCTCGCGCAGCAGGACGACGAGCGGCTGAAGCGGCTCGCGCACTTGCAGCGCGAGGCCCTGCTGCGCGAGCAGATGGCGGCAGAAAGAGCGGCTGGGAGCGACACCCCCGAGGAAAAACAAAGCGAGCATCAGAGAGAAAACGAGAGAGGGGCATCCCATGAAGGTTTCGATCTACTATCTGACGGGCAACTACGGAAGCCTCGACACGACGCTCCAGTCGATACAGGACGGCGTGTTAATTGACGACGCCTACCTGCAGGCAGACGAGCTCGAAGATCGCGGCGTGGTGCTCATCCGAGCGCTCTACAGCAGCTCTGCGGAGGGCAGGCAGGCCATCACCAACGGCGAGATCGTGGTCGCCGCGCCCGAGGAGCTTGCCAACATCGGCCTCATCACGGTGGACGGTCAGCCATTCCTCCAGCGCATCGGAGAGGGACCCTTGGACTTCGCCCTTCTCATCCCCGACATGCTCGCCAAGGCGGGGGTCGGGCAAGACGAGGACGAAGAGGGCGAGGACATGGGCGACGAATCGGAAAACCACCAAGAATAGAGAGGGTTGGATTCGTGGGTAAAAAAGACATCGTATGGGATTGGTGGACGGCCGAGCACGCCGAAGGGCAGCTATTCGTCCTCGAAAGCGGAAGCTGCTACCGCAAGGAGGAGCGCGCGGAGGCGCGGAGGCGCATCGCAAAATGGCTTCAGGTGGATGAAGATAACCACCCCGGATGCATACGCGTTGGCTTCTTCCCTCGCGACTATGCAGCATATAGCCGGCTTGTCTCCGATTGTGCCAAGGCGATTTGCGCAGAAGCCGAATCCCTTGCAGCGCGCCACTCGGATGTGCTTGCGAAAGCCGAAAGAGCTCGAACCAAAGGCGGAAAGCACAGGGCGTTTTTAGAGGCGTCGGATCTGGAGGAAAAGATAAATCTCCTGCTCGCCGCACCAGAAGGAGAAGCCAGAACGAAGAGAATCGTGCGCGAGCACGAGGAGATCGTCGAAGCGCATAGAAAGGAGCAGGCCGAGCAAAAACGAAAACGTGACGCCGCACTGTACGCGAAGATAGCCGAAGAGCTTGCACGCGATTCCACCGTCAAAGGAACCGCCATCGCCAGAAAGCTCGGAGTTCCAGCATATGAAGTATACCGCCTATGGAAACCCATCAAACCCCAGCAACCAAGAAAAAAGGACCTGGCATGAGGGTGCTTGTCGCCTGCGAGGAGAGCCAGGCGGTCACGCTGGAGCTTCGGAAGCTGGGCCACGAGGCGTACAGCTGCGATGTGCTCCCGTGCTCGGGTGGCCACCCCGAGTGGCACGTGCAGGCAGACGCCCTTGAGGTGGCCAAGATGTCGTGGGATATGGTGCTCGCCTTCCCGCCGTGCACGCACCTCGCGGTGTCGGGTGCCAGGTGGTTCCCCGAAAAGGTCAGGGACGGACGCCAGCAGCGCGCCATCGGGTTCTTCCTCGCCTTCACCGCGCTCGACCACGTGCCTCGCGTGGCCATAGAGAACCCGGTGGGCATCATGAGCAGGCTCTACCGCAAGCCCGACCAGATCATCCAGCCGTGGATGTTCGGCCACGCAGAGACGAAGGCGACCTGCCTTTGGCTCAAAGGCCTCCCCAAACTGGAACCCACCGACCTTTTGAAGGGCGTGGAACTCGCACATCGCGTGCACGAGATGCCGCCCGGTCCCGAGCGCGCGCTACTGCGTAGCAAGACCTACGCGGGCGTCGCCCGCGCCATAGCAGTGCAGTGGGCGGGACCGGCCTAATAACGCCCCGCCTCTAGATGGAGCAGCTTCAGCGATGTTTGGTTGACGGGCATCGTCTATCTTGCGAAGCCGACGCCGCCGCTTGACGGGCGCGCTCCATCAACTCCGCAGGCGTCTCATTTTTGTCATCCGCACACCGCTTCTGGTAGGTCTCAAACACCTCTTGGATGAAATAATCCACCTTCGGTGTCAACAGGCTCGGATACGCTCTGCTCTCTACGATATCGTAGACCTCGTCTATGGACGACGGGTGCATGGCCTCAAGGAGAGCGAGAGCGTCAACCGCATCTCGGTCGGTCGCCGTCCTTGCCGATGTGAGCTTTAGAGCCAGCATCGTCTCATCGTCAAGTCTGGAAACCTCAAGGTTCGAGAAACTAAACAGCGCTTCGGTTGTCATTCCGCCAGGGTTGATGAATCCCTTGAAGGCGTCGTTGAGCCAATCTTGCTCCAAATTCCGTTCGGCTGCGATCTCGGCAACAACGTCGCGGAACTCTCTGCGTGGTTCGAACAGGGCGTCAATATCTCGTGTTGAAGTCCTCGCGTTATGGCAGAGTGACATGACCGCTCCTCCGCCGATGATCAAATGGCCGTTTATCCCTTTCTGGGCAAGTCTCTCGTTAATAAGCTCGAGCAGTTCGACTATATGATTGGGAGTAAGGGGTATCACTTAGATAAAGATACCACATCAATCCCACGCTGACTTTTGCTCAACCGATACAGCCGGAGGGCTGGATAACAAGAAAAGGCGGTATGCGCCCCGTGGAGGGGTAGCGTACCGCCTTTTCT